>NZ_CAMLFY010000039.1 GCF_946479415.1 uncultured Shinella sp.
CCCCCGCCCCTCCCCCGGGGGGCCACTACCTCCCCCCCGTCTTTCCTGCGCTTTCCGTCAGGCCCACCCCCCCCCCCCCGGCTTGGTGGGGTCGTGGATCCTCGGGTCAAGCCCTGACATGACGGAGGAGAGGGCAAGGGCAGGTGAAACGCAGCAAATGTCGGGTGCCCGGAAGGACCTCGGGCAAAGACGGTGCTCGGTGAAGGTGGTCAGGGGAAGGCCTTACTCCTGCCCCGTCGCATCGCCGGTCTTGTTGTCACCGGTCGCGGCCTTCTGTTCGGCTGTCGCCGCGCGCTCGCTTTCGCGCACGACATGCAGGAACTCGGCCGCGATCGGCGGGGATATCTCGACCGTCTTCTTCTGCTTGTCGTAGATGCAGACATAGGTAATCTGGCTCTTGGCCTCCGGCGAAAGCCCTTCCACGGCGGCGATGCCGAAGGACTGTGTGCCCGTCGGCTCGACGAAGACCGTCGGCGTTCCCAGCGCTTCGGGCAGGCTTGCCAGGCAGCTCTTCTCCACGTCGGCGCGAAATTCCTCCCAGGCATCGGAGGAGGAGGCGTGGGCCAGCGGGGCGGCAAGCGAAAGGGCGAGGACGGCAAGGGGGAGGGCGCGCATGAAAAACTCCGGGTTGGCGGAACGGGACAAAATGCGTCGAATCGCAATTCGTTCCGCGTCGTCCTTGATCTCTCACGCAAAACGGCAAGGATTTTGTCGAAGGTCCGGAAAAATTGGAATGCTGGCGGTTGCCTCTTCCGGTTGCCGCTCCTATGTTCCGGTCACGGATTTCCTTCCAAAAATTCCGTCGCCGGAGCAGGTCCAGCCAAAGCGCAACGCCGTTGCATCCGGGACCCGCGCCTAAACAATGAGGAGACACCAGATGGCTTTCGAACTTCCGCCGCTTCCCTATGATTACGATGCACTCGCGCCCTTCATGTCGCGCGAAACGCTCGAATATCACCACGACAAGCACCACAAGGCCTATGTCGACAACGGCAACAAGCTGGCGGAAGAAGCCGGTCTCGCCAACCTCTCGCTCGAAGAGATCGTCAAGAAATCCTACGGCACCAACCAGGGCCTCTTCAACAATGCCGGCCAGCACTACAACCACATCCATTTCTGGAAGTGGCTGAAGAAGGACGGCGGCGGCAAGAGCCTGCCGGGCGCCCTGCAGAAGGCCATCGACAGCGATCTCGGCGGCTACGACAAGTTCCGCACCGATTTCATCGCCGCCGGCACCACGCAGTTCGGTTCGGGCTGGGCCTGGCTCTCCGTCAAGGACGGCAAGCTCGCCATCTCCAAGACCCCGAACGGCGAAAACCCGCTGGTTCACGGTGCAGAGCCGATCCTCGGCGTCGACGTCTGGGAACACTCCTATTACATCGACTACCGCAACGCCCGCCCGAAGTACCTCGAAGCCTTCGTCGACAGCCTGATCAACTGGGACTATGTCCTGGAGCGCTACGAAGCCGCCACGAAGTAATTTTCGCGCGCAGTGGCATTTCGGAAACCCCGGTCGGAAACGGCCGGGGTTTTTGTTTGTCGACATTTCTCCCCATTGATGGCATAAATGCCAACATGGATGCGGTGCTTCTCGAGCGTTCGAAGACGGTCCTGCCGGATGGTTCGATCGTCGAGATCGTGCTGTGGCAGGTTCCCGAGCCCATTGCGGGAAGCGCGCATTGCTACAAGTACCGCCTGTTTTACGGGCGGGATGGTCGGCGTATCGTCGGCTTCGACAATGAGCGCGGCAAGGGCGATCATTGCCATCTCGACGGACGCGAACTCCAATATGTGTTCACGACCGTCGCAGCCCTGATCGATGATTTTCGAGCCGAAATTGCGAAAAGGAGGCCCTGAATGAAACGCGCACGCATCCAGATCCGCAGTGACGCCGAAGACGCGATCGCCGAGAGCCTGGCCCGCGCAGCCGAGGCCGCGCGCAAGGGGAAACCCTCCGATCCGGTCGCGACCTTCACCTTCAGTTCGCCTGCACAACTGTTCTCGGTGATCAGCCCGAAACGCTGGGAGCTGATCGAGCACCTGCAAAAAATCGGCCCCAGCAGCATTCGGGCGCTTGCCCGCTCGCTGGGGCGAGATGTGAAGCGCGTGCACGAGGATGTCGTCGCTCTGGCGGATTGGGGCATCGTCGATCGAACGGAGGAGGGGAAGGTCGAAATTCCCTTCGATGTCATCCACGCCGATTTCGATTTGCGGGCCGTCGCCTAACGCTGGCCCTCCACCCATCCGGCAATCCACACCTGCCTCAGCCCGTCCCCTTCGCCGCGGAAATGCGCCTCCGTCCTCTCGCAGGCTTCCACCCGGTCGGCACGGAAATTGCGGATGGCCTGGCGCAGTTCGCACCAGGCGACGATGTTGGCCGTCTCCGAATAGTAGATGAGGGCGATGGGGCGGATGGTGCGTTCGGTGGCGCGGGCATATTCGTCACGGTAGTCGATCAGCAGCTTCTCCTCGTCACGGATGGCGCGGCGCACGGTGGCGAGGTCGATGCCTTCGGGCTGGCGCGGTACGCTGCCCCAGGCGTGCAGCGCGCGGGCCGAAAGCGTCTGGCGCAGCGGCGGCGGTACGGCACCGGCGATCTTGTCGGCGACGCGGCCGGCGGCGGCTTTCAGTTCCGTGTCGCCGGTGCGCTCCAGAAGCGCCAGTGCGAGGACGATGGCCTCCGTCTCCTCGATGGAAAACATCAGCGGCGGCAGGTCGAAGCCGGGGCGCAGGATATAGCCGATGCCGCGCTCGCCCTCGACGGGCACGCGCATCGCCTGCAGGGCCACGATATCGCGATAGATCGAGCGCACCGTCACCTCCAACCGGGCGGCGATCTCGGCGGCGGTAACGGGCAAGCGGGCCAGCCGCAAAATCTGAATGATCTCGAACAGCCGCGAGGCCTTGCGCATCGGTTTCCCCATCACAACTGACACATCCCTGTCAGTTGCCCTTCGCTATAGCACGCCCCAAGCGCTTGAAACAAAAGGCAGCATAGGGCCGCCGCGCAGAAATCGGCAATGGACAACTGACATGACCTACGGCGAAAACCTCTGGCTCTTCTTCCTGCTCGTCTCGGGCATCATCATTGTGCCGGGCATGGACATGGTCTTCGTCATGGCAAGCTCCCTGTCGGGCGGGCGCAAGGCCGGGCTTTCGGCGACCTTCGGCATCATGGCGGGCGGGCTGGTGCACACGCTCTACGCCGCGCTCGGCGTCGGCGTGCTGCTGCATTTCGCGCCGCAGCTCTTCAATGCGCTGCTGGTCGCAGGCGCGCTCTATGTCGCCTGGATCGGCTGGCAGCTGTTTCGAAGCTCCATCGTCATCGATGCCGTCGATGGCATCGATCGGCGCGGCCTCGTCACGCGGTTTCGCCAGGGTGCGCTGACGAGCCTGATGAACCCCAAGGCCTATCTCTTCATGCTCGCCGTCTTCCCGCAGTTCCTGCGCCCGGAATTCGGCCCCGTCTGGCGGCAGGCGACGATCATGCTGCTGGTGATCTGGGTGACGCAGCTTGCCGTCTATGGCGGGCTGGCGCTGGCGGCGGCCCGCAGCCGCGATGCACTGACCGGCAATCCGGCGGTCACGCGCTTCATCGGCCGGGCGGCCGGCGTGCTTCTGGTGGTCATCGCCGTCGTCACGCTGTGGCGGGGATGGGGCAGCCTTTGATCCAACAGGATTTCGGCCGTCAAAAAGATTTTACTTTCATCGGGTTCCTAAAATGCAATCATGCTGGTGCATCGTCAAATCGGCGGAGCGGACACAACCGCCCGCCAGAATCGGGAGCAATCGATGAAGTTCAAAACCTTGGCGGCCGCGGCCGCGCTTGCCGTCATCGGCGCAGGCGCCGTCGTGGCGGCGGATGAACCCCAGGTCGTCCGCCAGGAAATGATGAAGAAGGTCGGCGGCGCCATGGGCGCGCTCGCCGGCATCGCCAAAGGCGAAAAGCCCTATGATGCCGAGATCGTCAAGGCTTCGCTCACCACGATGAGCGAAGTTGCCAAGGCCTTCCCGGAACAGTTCCCGGCCGGGTCCGAAACGGGCCACGAGACGGAGGCGAGCCCCAAGATCTGGGAGCAGATGGACGACTTCAAGGCCCACGCCGCCAAGCTCGGCGCGGATGCCGATGCGGTGCTGGCAAGCCTGCCGGCCGACCAGGCGGGCGTAGCGGCCGCGCTCGGCACGATCGGCAAGAATTGCGGCGGCTGTCATGAGGTCTACCGCGTCAAGAAATAAGCGGTAGACCGGACCATCCCTCACCAAGACGCACACTGTCCCGGCGCCGGCCGTCGGGGCGGTGTCTTTGCGTTCCGGCGCGGCCGGAGGCGGATTTCGGATCAGCGAGAGGAAAACGGCGCATGGCTCTCAAGAAACTCATCGGCGGCATCGTCGTGCTGGGCGCGGTCGGCGCCGGCGCGTTCCTGTTCATCACCGCGCCGGAGCGCCTTCCGGCTGAAACCTGGGCGGCTGCCGGCGAGCCGGATCTGGCGAATGGCGAGCGTATCTTCCATGCCGGCGGCTGCTCCAGCTGTCACGCCGCACCGGGCGCTGCCGACGACCATAAGACGGTGCTGGCCGGCGGCCTTGCGCTGAAGAGCCCCTTCGGCACCTTCTACGCCCCCAATATTTCCCCCGACGAGACCGCCGGCATCGGCGGCTGGACGCTCGCCGAATTCGGCGACGCCATGAAGCGCGGCACGGGCAAGAACGGCGAGCACCTCTACCCCTCCTTCCCCTACGCCTCCTATGCGCGCATGACGGTGAATGACGTCGGCGATCTCTACGGCTACCTGAAAACCCTGCCGAAGAGCGCCAATGTCGCGCCCGAGCACGACCTGCCGTTCCCCTTCAATATCCGCCTGTCGCTCGGCGGCTGGAAGTTCCTCTATCTCAACGACCAGCCGCGCGTGACACTCGCCAATGCCGACGAGGTGGTCAAACACGGCCAGTATCTCGTCGAAGGCCCCGGCCATTGCGGCGAATGCCACACGCCGCGCGACGTGCTGGGCGGCCTGAAGGTCGACCAATGGCTCGCCGGCGGCCCGAATCCGGAAGGCGAGGGGCGCATCCCCAACATCACGCCCGCCGAAGGCGGCTTCGGCAGCTGGAGTGCCGGCGACATCGTCAACTATCTCGAGACCGGCTTCACGCCCGAGTTCGACAGCGTCGGCGGCGCGATGGTCTCGGTGCAGAAGAACATGGCCCAGCTGCCGAAGGAGGACCGCGAGGCGATCGCGGCCTATCTGAAGGCGGTGCCGGCGCATTGAGCCTTGCGCCGCCGTCCATTCCGGTGCATCTTCATAAACTGGTTGCGTAACGCAATCGGTTTGTGAAGGCCAGGGGAGGATGTGGCATGGCCAAGCTCGTGTTCGGAATGAACCAGTCGCTGGACGGCTATGTCGATCATACGGAGTTTGCGCCCGACACCGTGCTCTTCCGCCACTTCGTCAGCGAGGCCGAGGCGCAGACGGGCAGCCTCTATGGCCGCCGCATCTACGAGATCATGCGCTACTGGGACGAGGATCATCCGGAATGGGGTGCCGACGAGCGGGCCTTCGCGGCGGCGTGGCGCCGGCAGCCGAAATGGGTCGTCTCCCGCACGCTGAAATCCGTCGGCCCGAACGCCACGCTGCTCGGCGGTGATCTGGAGACCGCGATCCGCGCGCTCAAAGCCGAACACGAGGGCGAGATCGAAGTCGCCGGCCCGGTCCTGGCGCAGAGCCTCACCGAACGCGGCCTGATCGATGAATACCGCATCTACCTGCATCCGGTGGTCCTCGGCCGCGGCCAACCCTATTTCGCCGGCCCCCGCCCGCCGCTGCGGCTTGTGAGCCATGAGCGGATCGGCGGGGACGTGGTGCGGTTGGTTTATGTGCCGGCGTGATCCGTCACGGTTGCTGGGTATTCAAGCGTGATCTCGGCCAGGTGAAGCGTCCGCTACCGACACGAAGCAGATTTCGCTTCACCGGCGTAATCGCCACCCACGCCGTTCGCTTCGATTGTCGCCGCTGAAGAGATCGCTTTCCCTAGGATTGCCTTTCAGGCATTCACGGTTCGATCACAGGTTGCCGCGTATAAGCATGGCCCGTTGTAATCTTATTAGGCCCCACTACCGTCATGCAGCACTTCTCGTCGATCGTCTGGTTTTTCCTGACTCCCTTCGCCATCGGATTTTTCGCATTGTGCTTCTGGTGGCGCTGGTGGCTTCTGGTTCCGGCGGCGGTTGCGGCGGCAATCTTCGGCAAGATTGAATATGACGGCGTGATGACGGCCGACGGTCCAGGCATGGCGCTTGGGATCGGGCTTGTCGTCTTTCTCTTGATAGGAGGCACCAGCGGCGCACTCGCAAGTGCCGTCGTCATCGCTGGCCGTTCGCTCAGCATACGTCTGCTCAGTCCGTTATTCGTGCTGCCCGTTGTTTTCCTTCTCGGTTTCGGCAGCTACTTTGCCTTGAACTGGACGGAGAAGAAGCTCCACGAGGCGAGAAATGCATCCCCGTCAGAAAGTTGCCTGAGCGGTCTCCACCCCGCGCGTCTTGGAAGCGTCGAGCTCGATATCCCCATCGCACCTGGGTTGTTCCTGTGGGGTATGGGAGGCCGCGACGATCACTATATACTCTGGAGCAATTCACACGCACGGGCGTTTTGCGCGGATACGGACGATGAACCTGTCGCGCTCAAGAAAGTCAGTTTCATGCTCGATGGTATGCCGTCGCGCAGGCGAACAGAAACCCAGCGCCCCTTCTGCGAAAAGGATCACCCGGAATATCCATGGGCCGACATGGCATGCAATCTCATTCTCGACGGAGTCGTTCCCGACAGCGCGGTCAATGTGAGCGTCTCCATTCCCACGAGTACAACGGATTGGGTTGCGAAGGATCGGGAAAGCATGATGACGAATCCCATGACGGTGGCGGCCGACGGAGTGAAGACCTATCGCGGCAAGAATGACCTTTATCTCGAACGGCCGGATGGCTTTTTCGCCAGATGTCAGGCCTACGATACGCCGAGCCGGCCATGGCTCTACTGCTCCGCCGGGGAGACATTACCGGAGGGCTTGGCGCTGTCTTACGAATTCCGGACGACGGAGAAAACCTTTTTGCTGCAGTCCCCCAAAGTCGCGGCCAGCGCTCACGCCATGTTCGATTCTCTTCGCAGGAGAGATTGATACCCATCAATATGTGCAGCAAACGAGCGGCGTTGCAGGTCCGCTTTTGGCTTGACGCGACCATCGACTGCTGAATCTTTCGCACTATTTTTCATTCCGATGTCGGATCGCCGTCGCCTCGTGCGTCTTCAAGCCATGGGGCGTCGCCGACGGCCCGCAAATCAGAACGAGAGGACGTTGAAATGGCCAAGAACACGATCTGCCTGTGGTTCGACAAGGATGCCGAAGAGGCTGCCCGCTTTTATGCCAAGACCTTTCCCGACAGCGCGGTCGGCGCCGTCGTGCGTGCCCCCGGCGATTATCCTGACGGGAAAGAGGGTGAGGTGCTCGTCGTGGAGTTCACGGTCGCGGGTGTGGCCTGCGTCGGCCTGAACGGCGGCCCGACCTTCAAGCACAACGAGGCCTTCTCTTTCCAGATCTCGACCGAGGACCAGGCGGAGACCGACCGGTACTGGGACGCGATCGTCGGCAATGGCGGTCAGGAAAGCGAATGCGGCTGGTGCAAGGACAAGTGGGGCATCTCCTGGCAGATCACCCCGCGTGTCCTCATGGACGCCATGAAGGCCGGCGGCGGAGAGGCAAAGCGCGCCTTCGACGCGATGATGACGATGAAGAAGATCGACGTCGCCGCAATCGAAGCCGCGCGGCGCGGCTGAGGGAGCCTGTCGCCCGCACTATACGGCCGCTCCACAGCATTGGCGGCAGACTATCGCATATGGGTGCTCCGTTGCCGTTTTCTTCTTCTCCCCGCCGGGGAGAAGGAGCAAGAGACGCGCTCCCAATTCATAGGCGATAGTCTTCCGCCGGGGGATCCCCGGTTCCGTCAGCCGCGGTGCTCATCCCCATATAGGTCGAGATACTCGAACAGCTCCGGCGAGCCGAGCCCGATGGCGTCGAGGATTTCCCGTGCGAATGTCACGGGTGCGGCACCCGAAGCGGTGATGACGCCGCTGTCGCGCACGGCCTGCGGCTGGTCGCGGTAGAGGGCGCCGCCGCGATAGGCCGGCACGACCTCGCTCAGCTGGCTGGCATAGTTGCCGGTATGGGCGCGCGTATCGAGAAGGCCGAGGCGGCCGAGCGCCAGCGTGGCGTCGCAGATGCCGGCAACAGGTTTGCCGGCTTCGATGAAGCGCCCGACCGGAGCCGAGAGGTCGGGCACGTCATCGCTCTGCCAGATCGTGCCGCCGCACAAAACCAGCACGTCGAAGAGGGCGGGGTCGGCATCTTCCGCCGCGCCTGCGGACTTGATCGCGACGCCGCCGAGCGAGGTGACGTCCCTGCCGCCGGGGGTGAGGATAACCGTCTCGGCGCCGCATTCGTGGCGTGCGGTTGCCATCAGGAGCCCGCATTCCCAGTCGGCGTAACCCTCGGTCAGCACGATCGCCAGTCGCTTCGCCATGTCGGTATCCTCCTCGCGTGTGGCGCCTTAGCCCAGGGCCTGGACGTAGCGCATGCCGGTAACGGGACCGGCGCGGAAATTCATCTGCTCGTAGAAACGGTGGGCGCCGAAATTGCCGGTGGCGGCGCTGACGGTGAGGTAGCCGCAGCCTGCGATGCGGGCATGTTCACGGGCGCGCGACACGAGGTGGCGACCGATGCCGTGGCCGCGATGGTCCTTGCGCACGAAGAGCTGGTGCAGCTCCATGCCGCGCATGCCCTCGGCGGCGCGGTACATGGGCACGAGCAGCGCGTAGCCGATCAGCCGGCCGCCGGCTTCGGCGACGAGCGCGGTGATCCAGGGATTGGTGCCGAACAGGTCGCGGTCGAGATCGACGGCGGAAATCTTCGCGGTGTCGCCATGGCATTCGGCATGCAGAGCGATCATGTCGAGGATCTGCTGGAGATCGCCCTGGCGCGCGGCGCGGATGGTCAGCATCGGCGGTCGTTCGAGGGCGGCGGGTTCAAGCTTGATGACGGTATTGTGCATTTCGGGCTCCTTGGTTTTCTGCCATCAGGTGCCCTTAAAACAACAAAGCCGCCTGATGGCGGCTTGTTGACATGATCAAACAGCCGCTCCTATCGGAACAGCCAAAAATACGTTGCGGCGATGTGCGTGCTCTTGATCATGGTCGCGATATTCTCCGTTTCGCGGCGATTGTCAATCGGTTTAATCGCGCAAAGATTGGCTCTTGCCTATGCAGGTGGGGGAAACTTGAAAATGATGCTCAAATGAGCTACAAAGGCTTCAACAAAGGAGCTTCGCAATGGCTGCAAATGCATATGTGCGTGTCCGGATCGACCCTGCGCTGAAGGATGATGCCACGGTGGTTCTGGACAGTTTGGGCCTGACCATCTCGGATGTCATGCGCATGACCCTGACACGGATCGCGCGCGAGAACGCGCTGCCCATCGAGCTGACCAGGCCCAATGCCGAAACCGTTCAGGCAATCGAGGAGGCGCGGGCAATCAAGGCGGCGCGTCGCAAGGGCTTCAGTGAAGCCGATACGCTGATCGAGGCCATCGAGGCCGGCAAACGTGGGGCATAAAGAGGGGAAGGCAAAGCCGGCGGCATCGAAGCGGGCGACGCTTCCCCGAAAGGCGGACTATACGAAGCAGTTCGCCAAGGATTGGAACAGCCTGAATGGTTCCGGACGGTATGACATGGTGCGGCTGAAGGCCGTGATGATCCTGCTGATCGCAAATGACGTGGCCCTTCCGCCGGAGTGGAAGGACCATGCGTTGACCGGCGACTGGGCCGATCACCGCGAGTGCCATATCGGCGGCGACTTCCTCCTGATCTATACGCTCGACGAGAAGGAAAATCTCATCGTCTTCACGCGGGCCGGCACGCATTCGGAACTGTTTCGATAGGGTAGGGCCGTAAATTCGCGGCTGGGTAAGGGAGATGAAGCGGAGGGCGGTCAGGCCTCCGCTTCCTCCGGCCCGGCGGTGGCTTGCCCTTCCACGGCGCCGGCATGTTGGGTTTCGTCGATGCCGAGCTGTTCCTTGAGGGCGCGGCGGATATCGTCCTCGATCGCCTCGCGCTGTTCGTCCGGCATCGCGGCGAGGCTGGCTTCGTCGAGGCCCATGCGGTCGAGGATTTCCTTCCGCAGGCGCTCGGCCGGCGTCATCTTGGACAGTTCCATGAATTCGGCGATCAGGCTGTCGCTCTCGTCCTGCGCCTTGTCGAGCTTGGCATTGGTGAGCCACAGCGCATTGGCAAGGCCCGACGGCACGGTGCCGGCGGCGCTGACGGTCGGGATGTTGCGGGAGGTCGCGCCGCTATCCGTGCCGGTATAGGCGCCGCTGTCGCTGGTCGTGCGCCTGGTCGTCGCATAGGCCGAGATGAGGCTGCCATCGATCTTCACGGAAAAGGTCTCCCTGAAAAATGTTCAGGGAGACCTGTAGCGGTTGCAGCTTTTGCGAGACTTGTCGTCGCTACGGCAGCGTATAAGCGATCACGTAATCGCCGGGCTTGGTGCCGACGGAGCCATGGCCGCCCGCGACGATCAGCACATATTGCTTGTCGCCGGCCGTATAGGTCATCGGGGTCGCCTGTCCGCCGGCGGGAAGGCGGCCTTCCCAGAGCTGGCGGCCGGTCGTCACGTCATAGGCGCGGATGTAGTTGTCCACGGCAGCCCCCAGGAAGGCGACGCCGCCCTTGGTGAGCATCGGGCCGCCGATGCCGGGCACGCCGACCTTGAAGGGCAGCGGCAGCGGCGTCATGTCCATGACCGTGCCGTTCTTGTGCTTCCAGGCCGTCTTGCCGGTGGCGAGATCGGCACCCGCGACATAGCCCCATGGCGGCGCCTGGCAGGGAATGCCGAGCGGCCCGAGGAACGGACCCATGAACACACCATAGGGCGCGCCGTCATTGCGGTTGAGGCCCTGTTCGGAACCCTTCTCGTCCTGCCCCTTCGGCGGCACCTGATCGCGCGGCACCAGCCGCGAGGTGAAGGCGAGATAGGTCGGCATGCCGAACATGATCTGCCGTTCCGGATCGACCGCGACTGAACCCCAGTTGAAGGTGCCGAAATTACCGGGATAGACGATCGTGCCTTGAAGCGACGGCGGCGTGTAGCGGCCCTCGTATTTCATCGACAGGAAATCGATGCGGCAGGCGAGCTGATCGAACATGGTGACGCCCCACATATTCTTTTCCGTCAGCGGCGGCGGCGAGAAGGTGAGGTCGGAGATCGGCTGGGTGGGCGCGGTGAAATCCTCCGGGATCGCCCCGGTCGGTGCCGGTATCTCCTTGACGGGGATGATCGGCTCGCCGGTGCGCCGGTCGAGCACGTAGATGTCACCCTGCTTGGTCGGGCCGACGAGGGCCGGAATGGTCGCGCCGTCCTTGGTGATGTCGATCAGCGCGGGCTGGGCCGGCACGTCCATGTCCCAGAGGTCATGATGCACGGTCTGGCGCACCCAGCGCAGGGCACCCGTCTTGATGTCGAGCGCGACGATGGAGGAGGAGAACTTCTCGACATGCTCGCTGCGGCCCATGCCGAGCTGGTCCGGCACCTGGTTGCCGAGCGGGATGAAGACGAGGCCGAGCGCCTCGTCATAGCTGAAGACCGACCAGGAGTTCGGCGAGTTGACGGTATAGACCTGGCCCTCCGGCAGCGGCGTGGTCGAGTCCGGATTGCCGGAATCCCAGTTCCAGATCAGTTGGCCGGAATTCACGTCGAAGGCGCGGATGACGCCGGACTGTTCCTGCGTCGAATAGTTGTCGTTGACCGCGCCGCCGATGATGATCTTGCCATCGGTGATGACGGGCGGCGAGGTGGAGTAATAATAGCCGGCCGGATTGTAGGGCATGCCCTTTTCCAGATGCAGCACGCCGTTTTCGGCGAAGGTCGTGCAGACGTCGCCGGTGGCGGCATCGAGCGCGATCAGGCGGGCATCGGAGGTCGGCAGATAGACGCGGGCGGCGCAGGCCGTGCCGGCCGCGGCTGCCGGATCGGCGTAATAGGTCACGCCCCGGCAGGTCTGGTGCTGGCGATCCGGGTTCATGCCGGAGTTGGAATCGTATTTCCACTTCTCCTTGCCGCTCGCCGCATCGAGCGCGATGGCCCAATTGTGCAGCGTGCACATATAGAGCGTGTCGCCCACCTTCAGCGGCGTCACCTGATAGGTGGTCTCGCCGACGTCGTCAGGCTTCTTCACGTCGCCGGTCTGGTATTGCCAGGCGACCTTCAGCGTCGAGACGTTGTTTGCATTGATCTGGTCGAGCGGCGAATAGCGCTGGCCGTATTGCGTGCGGCCATACTGGTGCCATTCGCCAGCCGGAACATTGCCGCCGAGCGCCGGCGTGGCGTTGACGACATCCGTCGGCAGGGCACCGGAGAGATCGTGCGGATCCTGCGTCATCGAATAACCGGCGACGGCGATGGCGACGAGCGAGGCCACCGCGAGCGGCAGGGCGGACGCCGGATAGCGCGTGCCGGTGGGGCTGGCGAAGCCGAGCGGCCGGCGGATGGCCGGCAGCATCAGCCACAGGCCGATGAGCACGATGACCCCGCCGCGCGGGCCGAGCTGCCACCAGTCGAAGCCGACTTCCCAGATCGCCCAGCCGAGCGAACCGAGCACGATGAGGGCATAAAGCCAGAGGGCTGCGCTGGAGCGGCGGAACAGCAGGATGGCCGTGACGAAGAAGGCAAGGCCGGTGACGAGATAGTAGGGGCTGCCGCCGAGCGATAGCAGCCATCCGCCTCCGCCCGTCAGCACCAGACCGATGAGGGCGACGAGCGTGGCAGTGAGTGAAAGCAACATGATGGTCTCCGTGGCAATGCCGGCGGGGAGGGGCCGACATGACGTCCGGCTCAAGGGAGGACGGAAAGGAAATTAGCGCACGGCTGTGACGCTTCAATGCCGTTGTGGAAAGACCATGGTAGATGGGGCTATCGCCTATGAACAAGACGTTGCCGTTATCTCCTTCTCCCCTCGGGGAGAAGGTGGCCCGAAGGGTCGGATGAGGGGGCGCCCCAAACGCATTTGGCGCCGTACCCCCTCATCCGCCTGCCGGCACCTTCTCCCCGAGGGGAGAAGGAGAAACAAGGCACGCTTGGCGGCAAGATTTGCCCTTGCGGGGAGAGTCACGTCCCGCAAAACGTCGCCGTGATCTCCTCGCCGGGTTTGGGCGGTTCGGCATAGGCGGCAAAGGCCGGCTGGTCCTCGTAAGGCTTTGAAAGCACGTCGTTCAGCGCCGCAAACAGCGAGAAGTCGCCGTCGTCGATTGCGGCTTTCAGCGCCTCCTCGACCTTGTGGTTGCGCGGGATGAAGGCGGGGTTGACCCTGCGCATCGCCGCCGCGCGGGCCTGAGGCGTCGTCGCGTCCTGCGACAGCCGTTCGCGCCAGGCCGCAAGCCAGGGGCCGAGCGCTGTCGGGTCTTCCAGAAGGGCGCTGAGCGCGACATCTGCGCTCTCATCTTCGGCCGCATCGGCAAGCCGGCGGAAGGCCAGCGTATAGTCGGCCTTCTGTTCGTAGAGCGTGACGAGCAGGTCACGGATCAGGTCCTGATCGCTGTCGCGCTCCGCATCATCGAGGCCCAGCTTGGCGCGGATCACGGCTTTCCAATGCTCCTGGAAGCGGTCCATGAAGCGACTGACGGCGGCATTCGCCGCCTCCAGCGCCTTGTCTTCGTTGTCGTCGAGGATCGGCAGCAGGGCTTCGGCGAGGCGGGCGATGTTCCATTGGCCGATGCCGGGCTGGTTGCCGAAGGCGTAGCGGCCATGCTGGTCGATCGAGGAAAAGACGGTGCGCGGGTCGTAGCGGTCCATGAAAGCGCAGGGGCCGAAGTCGATCGTCTCGCCCGAGATCGTCATATTGTCGGTGTTCATGACCCCATGGATGAAGCCGACGCCGAGCCAGCGTGCGATGAGCGATGCCTGCCGCTCCGCCACCGCATCGAGCAGCGCGAGATAGGGTCTTTCGGCCCCCTTCAGCTCCGGATAGTGCCTGTCGATGACATGATCGGCGAGGATGCGCAGATTGTCGATTTCACCGCGCGCGGCAAAAAACTGGAAGGTGCCGACGCGGATGTGGCTGGCCGCGACACGCGTGAAGACGGCGCCCGGCAGCACGCGGTCGCGATAGACCGGCTGGCCGGTGGTGACGGCGGCAAGCGCCCGCGTCGTCGGAATGCCAAGCACGTGCATGGCCTCGCTGATGATATATTCGCGCAGCACCGGCCCGAGTGCGGCGCGTCCATCGCCGCGGCGCGAATAGGGCGTCTGCCCCGCGCCTTTCAATTGGATGTCGCGGCGTTTTCCCGCGCGGTCGATGACCTCACCGATCAGGATCGCCCGCCCGTCGCCGAGCCGCGGCACGAACTGGCCGAACTGGTGGCCGGCATAGGCCATGGCGAGCGGCAGCGAGCCGGGGAGGGCGACATTGCCGGAGAAATAGCCGGCGCCATGCCGCTCCAGCCTATCGGCATCGAGGCCGAGCTCCTCGGCCAGTGCCCGGTTGAACGTGATGAGCTGCGGCGCCTCCACCGGCGTCGGATCGACCGGTGCGAAAAAGGCGTCCGGCAGGCGCGCGTAGCTGTTGTCGAAAGGTATCGTCGCGGCGCTCATGATCGTTCGTCCCTGCTGGTATGACCCTAGAGATAGGGTCTTGCCGGCGCAAACGAAAGGCTCGCTGGACGAAAAGACCGGGGCCTAACCGGCCTTGGCAAGCCGGCGCAGCCGGAAGGGCAGGCCGTAATAGAGCCTCTTGAGGCCGGGGCGCAGCCGTGCGGTCCAGAGGCCGGCATAGGCCCGGCCGGCAAGGCTGGCGGGCAGGGCATAGGTCTGAAGGCCGAGCGTGCGGTTGCTCCAGTTCTCCTTGTAATCGGCCGGATTGCCGAGCAGGTCGTAGGTTTTCACGCTGTTTTCGATCAGCCAGCAGACGGTTATGTCCATCTGCACCTTGCCGGGCGAGGCCTCGCGCAGCGCCCAGTCGAAGGCGCCGAGATAGGCGTGGTAATGGCCATGGTGCAGGAAGCCGATTTCGCCGGCGATCAGTCGGTCACCGGCCTTCAGCACGGAAAGACAGACGCCGGACAGCGCTGCGCGGTCGCCGGAAAGCGAGGCGAGGAAACGGTCGAAGCCTTCGAAGGCAAGCCCGGTGCCGCGCCGGCCGGTCTCGCGCAGCCATTGGCGCTTGTGCGCCACGCAGGCCGCGACGCCCTCGGCAAAACCGGCATCGCCGGGAAACAGCATGGCGAAGGAAAGGTCGCCTTCGCGGGCAAGCGCATTGCGCCGCCGGTTGCGGTTGCGGCGCTGCGTCTTGCTGAGCGCGGCGGCATAGGCCTCCGCGGTCGCGAAGGCCGAGAGATCCAGCATGGCCGCGCTGTTTTCAAGCGATGGCAGCGGCGGCGTTTCGCGAAGAAGTGCGGCGAGCGCGGACCCATCGGGAACGCCGTCGAGTACCATCAGGTCGTGGCCTGCGAGCCCGGCGAGCAGCCGGCGCGTCGCCGTTGCGCCATAGTCCGGATCGGCCAGCAGATTGGCATATTGGCTGTGTGGATGGCCGAGCGGTTCCAGCCGCCTCAGCGCGCCACCCGACAGCATCAGCGGCCAGACGGCGACGAGCCGCCCGTCCTGCCAGAGCGTATGCACCTGCGGCCGGCACTTCGGGCCGCCGAAGACCGCGATCCATTTCAGGCACCAGTCGGCGCCCTGGAAGTAGGTGAGGGGGTCGCCGGCGCGGGCCTCGAGCGCGCGCCACGCCGCTGCCGCACCGGCCATGGCGGTGCTGTCGCGGAGCACGCGGTGCTCCACGCCGGCCTCGCGGGGCTCGGGGCGCGTCAGAAGGGTCATCGCGTCAGAAAGGTCATGGCGCTTCCATTCGGTTCTGCGTGCGACGCTACCAGCGGCGCCTCAACAAAACCTTTCCCGCGCGGTCTTCCCGTTTTTGTCCGCGCCGCACAGCCTTTTCGGGCACAAAAAGACGGAATTTCATCAACATCTCAATAAGCAGTCTGAATAAGCGGGTGGTTTCGTCCGTTTCTCTCTTCAGCAAACAGGCGTGCATCCGGTCGGCAGGGCCGGCACGCCGTGTCGTTTTCCGGAGGGAGGATAACGTGCAGCGCAATGTCCATGGCATGATCGGGCGGATGTTCGGGGCGCTTGCCGCCTGTCTTCTTCTTCTCGCAGCGCCGGCTTTCGCCGCCGAGCGTTACGCGCTCCTCATCGGCAATGCCGAATATGAGGATGCCGAGCCGCTGGACAATCCGCTGAACGATATCGATCTCGTCGGCGAGGCGCTGGAGCGGGCGAATTTCGACGTGACCCGCGTCACCGATGCCGACAATCTCGCCATGCTCTCGGCGCTCAACAACTTCACGCGCCGCGCCGAAAAGGCCGAGGACCCGGTGCTCTTCGTCTATTTCTCCGGCTATGCCGTGCAGCTCGACGGCGACAATTTCCTGCTGCCGACCGATGCCTCCGGCCGCACCCTGACGGGGCTTCGGAACCGCTCGCTGCCCGTCTCGCAGGTCAGCGATGCGCTGCGCGAGATCGGCAAGGGCCTGAAGGTCGTGCTGTTCGACGCCGCCCATGAAAACCCGTTCCTGACGCTGCGCGACATCCCCGAGGGCCTCGCCGAGCCGAAGGGCGACACCGGCATCCATTATGCCTATGCGTCTGCCCCCGGCACGAGCTACGATTACGAGGGCACGCCGATCAGCCCCTTCGCCTCGGCCTTCGTCGATGCCGTCAGCATTCCCGGCATTGCGCTGGAAGACGCTTTCCGAAAGGTCGGCGAGATCGTCAAGGAGCGCAGCAAGGGCAAGCAGGAAATCTGGCAGAGCGATGCCGATTACGGCAAGTTCGCGCTGAGCCCCAAGGACGACAAGGTCGACGAGGCCGAGATCGCCTTCTACGAATTCGCCTCGCTCTCCGACAACCGCGAGGCCTATGACCGCTATCTCAGCCGCTACCCGGAAGGTATTTTCTCGTATATCGCCCAGCGCAAGATCGATCTGCTCGGCAAGCGTTTCGAGCGCACGCATGAGGATACCGGCAATCTGCCCTACCTGACCTTCTCCAACGACCGGCACGATCCCTGCGGCCGCTTCTCCTTCAACGACAGCGACCGCCGGCTTGGCGATCTCTACAAGGACGGCCAGCTCGTTCTCGTCGATTTCCGCTTCTGGGCGCCGCCGGAAAGCTGCGACTACATCTCCTATTTCACGACCACCTATTCGCATGAGCGGCTGCGCAACATCATCACCTCGGCGAGCATTCCCGAGCGCCGCATCTATGTCGCGACGCAGGATGACCTGAGCCCCAGCGAAGAGCGGTCGATCTACGATTATTTCGATGAGGATCGCCACGGTTACGCGCAGTCGCTGATGTTCCGCGCGATCAACGACGAACGCCGCCACGGCTTCGGCGTCGCGGTGAAGACGCCCGACGACAATGCCCGCGAATATGTCGACGAGATCGATTGCGGCGACGGCTGCCTGCGCTTCCGCGGCCTCGTGCGCTTCCGCGACAACAGCGTGCGCTCGCTGGAGGATTACGAGCTGGAATTCGTCGACGTGCGCCGCCTCGGCTACTTCGACCGCTACCGCGATCTGCTGCGCGATTTCCCGGTGGACGAGCATGCGTCCAGCGATCATTCCGACAGCCAGTCGAGCCACGAGAGCAAGTCCGACGCCTATGCCGACAACGGCAACAGCACGAGCCATGACGACGGTTACGGTTCGGATGCCGATCCCTACCGCGCGTCGCGCTCGGTCGGCGGCTGGGACATCGTCGCTGATTTCGGCAGCGACCGCCGTTTCCTGAACTGCCGCGCCACCCGTCGCGGCGATGGCGACCGCACGGCCGCCTTCCGCTGGTACGACGACGGCCACGTGACCTTCGGCTTCCAGGATGCGGCCTATGACTATGCCGACAGCTATGCGAGCGACGCGAAATACTGGATCGACGACGGCAAGGGCTACGATGTCAGCGGCAAGGCCTATGGCCGCCAGGAGATCGCCTACGATCTCGGCCGCGACCGCTCCGTCATCGAGGCCCTGAAGCGCGGCAGCCGCCTGCGCATCGGCGATATCAGCACCAGCCTCAAGGGCTCGACCGCCATGCTGAACGACTTGCAGGCCTGTGTGGGGGCCTTTCACTGATCCCGGTTAGGACGACCCTCTGACCGGAAACTTGATGGCCGGCGCCGTGATGGTGCCGGCCTTTCTTTTGTGCGGCTTACATCTTGCCCGCCACCTTGATGGCGAAGGCGTATTCGAAGGCGATTTCTTCCAGGCGCTGGAAGCGGCCCGAGGCGCCGCCGTGGCCGGCGCCCATATTGGTCTTGAGGAGGATCGGTTCGCTGCTGGTCGTTTTTTCGCGCAGCTTGGCCACCCACTTGGTCGGTTCCCAGTAGGTGACGCGCGGGTCCGTGAGCCCCGAGAGGGCGAGGATGGCCGGGTAGGGCTTCGCCCCGACATTGTCGTAGGGCGAGTAGCTCGCCATCAGCTGGTAGAAATCCTTGCTGTCGATGGGATTGCCCCATTCCGGCCATTCCGGCGGGGTGAGCGGCAGCGTGTCGTCGAGCATGGTGTTCAGCACATCCACGAAGGGCACGGCGGCGATGATGCCGCCGAACTTTTCCGGCGCCATATTGGCGATCGCCCCCATCAGCATGCCGCCCGCCGAGCCGCCTTCCGCCACGAGGTTCGCGTAGGACGTGAACTTCTCTTGATTCAGATAATCGGCTGCGGCGATGAAGTCCTTGAAGGTGTTGGTCTTCTTGTCCATCTTGCCATTTTCGTACCAGGCGAAGCCCTTGTCCTTGCCGCCGCGGATATGGGCGATGGCATAGACGAAGCCGCGGTCGACCAGCGACAGGCAATTGGTGTTGAAGGACGCCGGAATGGTGATGCCATAGGCGCCGTAGCCGTAGAGCAGGCAGGGCGCAGAGCCGTCGAGGGCGACGTCCTTGCGATAAAGCAGCGTGACGGGAACGGTCTCGCCGTCGAAGGCCGGCGCGAAGACGCGGCGGGTGACGTAGTCGTCGGGGTTATGGCCCGACGGCACTTCCTGCGTCTTCAGGAGCGTGCGCTCGCGCGTCGCCATGTTGTAGTCGAAGAGCTGCGAAGGCGTCGTCATCGAGGAATAGGAGAAGCGGATGACGTCGGTGTCGTATTCCGCAGCCCCCGACAGGCCGAGCGAATAGGCCTCCTCGGCAAAGGCGATGGCGTGTTCCTCGCCGCTCTTGCGGTCGCGCACGATGATGCGCGGCAGGCCCTCGTGACGCTCCAGCCAGACGAGATGGCGGGCAAAGGCCATGTGGTTGAGGATGAGCGTGCCGGCGCGGTGCGGCACGACATCCACCCAGTTTTCGCGGCCCGTCGCCGTCACCGGCGTCTGCATGATCTTGAAGTCCTTGGCGCCATCGGCATTGGTCAGGATGTAGAAGACGTCGCCGCCTTCCGTCATCGAATATTCAAGGCCCGTCTGGCGCGGCGCGACGAGAACCGGGGTGGCCGTCAGGTCCTTGGTCGAGAGCAGGCGATATTCGCTCGTCTCGTGGTCATGGATGTCGATATAGATGAAATCGTCGATCAGCGAGCCGCCGACCGACATGAAGAAGCCCGCATCCTTTTCCTCGTAGACCAGCCGGTCGTTCTCCTGCCGCTCGCCGAGGATGTGGTGGAAGATCTTCGACGGGCGGTGGTTCTCGTCGAGCGCTGTGTAGAAGAAGCTTTTCGCATCCGGCGCCCAGACGCCGTCGCCGCCGGTGTTGACGAGCGTGTCGCGGTGGTCTTCGCCGGTCGCGAGATCGCGCACCTTCAGCGTGAAATATTCCGAACCCTTGTCGTCATAGCCCCAGATGCCGATGGAATGATCGGTGGAATGGTCGATGCCGGCGAGGCGGAAATAGTCCTTGCCATCCGCTTCCTTGTCGCCGTCGAGCAGGATGACGCGCTCGCCGCCGTCGCGCGGCTCGCGGAAGTAGCGCGGCTGCTCGCCGCCGGTGACATAGGCGGTGCCGTAGGCGTAAGCGCCGTCCTTCACCGGAACCGAGCTGTCGTCTTCCTTGATGCGGCCGCGCATCTCGGCAAACAGCGCCTTCTGCAATGCTTCCGTATCGGCCATCGCCGCATTCATATAGGCGTTTTCGGCCTCCAGATGCGTGCGGATTTCCGGCTGGAGGATCGAGGGATCCTTGAACATCGCCTGCCAGTTCTCGTCGCGGAACCAGGCATAGTCGTCGGTGCGGGTGATGCCGTGACGGGTATCCGTCACGGGCTTCTTGGCGGCGACGGGGGCGGTGGGCAGGTTCTTGAAGACGGGCAAGATGTCACTCCGGGAAATCGACAGGCGGGATAGCAGAGATAGAGAGCCCGCTCGCCCGCATCAAGCCGTAAGGTTGTCTCCTTTGACGGCGCAGCGAAGGAAGACCCGGTCATGCAGGATCATGCCTGCGAGCATGAAGACGACGAAGAGCAGCGGTTCGATGCGGCCGAGTGACAGGCCGGCAATGCCCGGACCGGGGCAGAAGCCGCCGATGCCCCAGCCGATGCCGAAGAGCGCGGAACCGAGCACCAACCGCCGGTCGATCACACGGTTCTCCGGCAGATGGAACCGGTCGTCGAAGGCCGGGCGCTTGAGGCGGGCGATCAGCCGCAGGCCAAGAAACATCACGCCGACAGCGCCGCCGAGCACGAAGGCGAGGCTCGGATCCCACGCGCCGGTCACATCGAGAAAGCCTTGCACGCGGGCAGGATCGAGCATGCCGGAGAGGGCAAGGCCGAGGCCGAAGAGGGCGCCGGCGACCAGCGCGGCGAGCATTTGCGGGGCGGAACGGGTCACAGGCCGAAACCCCTCAAAACGGCGACGGCGAGAATGCCGGCGATGAGGAAACTGGCGACGGCGGCGAAGGCGCGGGGCGACAGCCTGGCGAGGCCGACGACGCCATGGCCGCTGGTGCAGCCCGAGCCCATGCGCGTGCCGAAGCCGACGAGCAGGCCGGCAACGGCGACGAGCGGCAGCGGCGTGGTGACGGTCATTGCCGGCCAGCCACCGGCGAACAGGCGATAGAGCAGGGGGCCGGCGAGCAGTCCGGCGACGAAGCTCGCATTGATCGCGATGCTTGCGCCCTGCGCCAGGCGGCCGACAATGCCGCTGATGCCGGCGACGCGGCCGTTGAGGGCGAGCAGCAGAAAGGCGGAGAGGCCGATCAGCATGCCGCCAAGGAGCGAGGGAAGATAGGTCATGCCGGGGAAGCCTCCTCGCAAAAGATGCCATGCAGGGCGGCGACAAGCTGGGCGGCCTTCTTCCCGGTCAGGCGGTAAAAGATCTGTTTGCCGTCACGCCGCGTCTCGACGATGCCGGCCTCGCGCAACACGTTGAGCTGTTGCGACAGGCTGGGCTGGTGCAGGCCGAGCGCCGTCTCCAACGCGCCGACGGAAAATTCACCTTCGACGAGCGTGCAGACCAGCATGAGCCGGGCGGGATGGGCGAGCGTCTTCAGCAGGCCGGCAACTTCGGTCGCCTGTACGGCGATCGCTTCCGCGGTTCTGGATTCAGGGATAGGCAAAAGCGGCTCCACACGAACAATATACATTTTCATATAATGTATATTGTTCGTGTGCAAGCCCCTCACCCCGGCAGGGTGCGCTTCGCCTTGCGCTTGGCGGGGCGCAGTTCGTCGGCGATGGTCATGCCGATGATGGAGAGAGGCAGCGCCAGCATGGCGCCGGCGGCCCCCCACATCCAGGTCCAGAAGATGATGGCGGTGAAGATGATGAAGGCGTTGACCTCCAGCCGCTTGCCCATCACGGCCGGCATGACGAGGTTTTCCATGGCGAGGTGCACGAGGAAGAAGGCGAGCGCCGGCATGAGGGCCATCGTGACCGTGTCATGCGTGAGCAGGCCGGCGGTGGCGAGCGCGATCGTCATCAGCGTCACGCCGAGAAAGGGCACGAAGCTGGAGATGAAGGCAAACAGCCCCCACAGCGCCGGCATGGCCAGCCCGCCGCCCCAGGTGATGAGCATGGTGACGACGCCGAGCCCGGCATAGACCAGCGTCGCGGTGGCGAAATAATAGCCGAGCGCGCTGTCGATGGCATTCATGATGCGGATGGTGGTGAGCCGCTGGCTGCGGCGCGGAAAACCCATGATGATCATCTGGCGCAGCTTCAGCCGGGCCGACAGGAAGAGCACGAGCGCGGCGAAGAAGATCATGCCCTGCAGCAGCGCCGGCGTCAGGCTTGCCGAAACGATGCTGAGAATGCTGCCGGTGTTTTCCAGCACCTTGTCCATCGACATCTGGCCGGACTGGAAGGTTTCCGGATGGATGCTGAGCCAGCCGAGGCGGGAAAACAGCGGCGTGATGCGATCATAGGCGCCGCGCACCAGATCCGGCGCATTGGAGGCAAGCTGGGCGATGGGATCGGCCAGCACGCCCGCGACGAGGAAAAGCCCCGACCCGAAGGCGCCGGCCAGAAGCAGGGCCGTCGGCAGCGGGGGAATGCCGAATTCGTTGAGCTTCTCTGCGGCCACGCCGAAGATGAGCCCGGTGACGACGGCGAGACAGAGCGGAATGAGGATCGGCGCCATCAGATAGACGACGCCCATGGCCATGATGAAGAAGATACCGATGACGGCCCAGCTGCTCGCAATGTCGAGGCCACGGCGGCGCGGCGCGCCTTCCACAAGATCTTTCTCGATGTCGATGCTGCTGCGCAGAAGGCGCCTTTCAGCTGGTTTTGCCGCCATGTCGTGCATAGTGAGTTCCCCAATTCGCGCTGTGAACGCGCGGCAATCAAGGAAGTTCCATAAGCATTTGCCGTTGAAACCGCAGGTGGGTTGCAGGGTGTCGTCAAATCGACATATTGCGCGTTAACCCCGAATTAAGACGTCGGAAATGACGGCACGAAGAGGAGTGACACTTTGAAACGGCAGGTATCGGGGCTTCTCGTCGCCCTCTGCATCCTGGCGCCGGCCTCGCCCGCGCTTTCCATCGATGCCCGCGTGCGTGGCCAGCTGGAAAAGCTGGCGCCGGAAGAGCGGCTGGAGCAGCGCTGCGACATGGAGGCGATGGACCAGATCGGCGATGCCAAGGACGGCTTCCGTCCCGACAAGGTGATCGCCTACGCCTTCGGCGATCCCAAACTCGACGGCACGACCTTCAAGACGAAGGGCGCGGTGTTCCGCAGCAAGGGCGAATGGTATCGTCTGTCCTACAAATGCGAAACCAGCCCCGACCGCCTGGAGGTCAACGCCTTCAAGTACAAGATCGGCGATCAGGTGCCGCACGAGGACTGGGCGGCGCATTATTTGTACGACTAGCCGCGTTGACCCCGGCGTGTTTTGTGGTTGAGCTTTTTCGCGGTTCGCAAACGGAAGCCCGACCTCGTGCACATATCCGAAAACCTTCGATCAATCACCGAGGCTCTCTATCAAGAGAGGGCATCCTGGCCGGAGCTTATCAAGAGAATACGGCGGGTGTCCGGGCTTGATATCTTTGCGGCTGAAAAGGTTGCGCTCTCGCATGAAGGCTGGCGGCGTTTATGCAGCCACAGGATCAACAAAGAGGCTGTTTGCAGGAAGCTGGCGGTTCAGCATATCAAGCTTCATGGAGCCGCATCGCTGATCGTGATGGTTGGCGAAGGCTTCATGATCGTCGAGCCTGATACAGCATCGCTGCCGTCCACTAGGCCGGCAGCGAAAATCTAAGCACGCATTTTACGAGCCAAACAACGGTTTCAAGCGCTGACTTACGCCGAAAGCTTCAGCCCGATCCCCCAGGGATCGACCAGCGAGACCGTGTCGCCCGTGCGGGTGGTGGCCAGCGCAAGCTCGTCGAGCTTGGCGACGGCGGCGTCCAGCTTGGCCTTGTCGTTGAATCGGATCGTGTAGTCGGCAAGGCCGGTCATGCCGGTCTGGCGCTTGGGCTGGCCGCGGGAATTCCAGACATTGGCCGCGACATGGTGGTGGTACTTGCCGGTGGCGAAGAAGCTGGCGCCCGGATAGGTCGTCATGATGTCGAGGCCGAGCACGCCGTTGAAGAAGGCGTTGGCTTCCGGAATGTCGGAGACCTGCAGGTGGATATGGCCGATAACAGTGCCGTTTTCCTGATGCGTCCAGCCGTCCTTCGGGGCTTCGTCATAGAGCGCCTGCAAATCGAGCCGGTTCGTCGCCATCTTCACGGTGCCGTCGGGCGCATAGGTCCATCCCGAACGGTCGCGGTCGCGATAGATCTCGATGCCGTTGCCCTCGGGATCGTCGAGATAGATCGCCTCGCTGACGAGATGATCGGACGCGCCGGTGAGCTGGACATTGTTGTGCGCGGCATGCGCCAGCCAGCGGCCGAGTTCCTTGCGGTTGGGCACAAGGAAAGCTGTGTGGAAGAGGCCGGGCGCATTGCGCGGCGCGCGGGCGGCATTGCTGCCCGTCGTCAGCGTCAGGAGCGGCCGGTCGGCGACGCCGAGCGTCTCGCCGGATGCCGAGGTGTCGAGCACGCTGAGGCCCATGACCTTCTGGTAGAAGGCCGAGGTCATCGGCAGATCGACCACCGTCAGGTGCGAGTGATCGACGAAAGCCGGCATGTCGACGGCGCGGGTCTTGGTCGTTGCGTCAGTCATAGAGGCGGTCTCCGCTTGCGTGGGGCCGGCCTTGGCGACGGCGATGCCGGCGGCGGCTGCGCCGAGGAACGTGCGTCTGTCGAGGTCCGTCATGATATCCATCCTGTGATCGGTTTCCCTCGGAAACCGTTGTGTTGGGGTGAATATGGCGGAAGCGCCGTGTTCACGAAAGACGACGTTTCGGCGATTTACTGTCAACACAGTGTTGACGATTGGCGCCCGCAAGCTTGATTCCGATCAATGCCGTTTGACAATGCCGGTGCCATTTTCCCCGCAGGCTTTCCAACAAGGGAGACAGAAGTCGTGACGGATCTGGCTGGCTACAAGGACATTCTTCTCACCCGCAAGCGCGAACTCTATCGTCGCCTGAACAACATCGAGACCGATCTCGACACGCTGAAAAGCGGCGACAGCACCGATCGCGCCATCGAGCGCGAGAACGACGAGGTGCTGGAGGAGTTCGGTTCGACTGGTCTCAAGGAGTTGAAGGCCATCGAGGCAGCCCTCGACCGCGTCGCGGCCGGCACGTTCGGCACCTGCGCCAAATGCGGAAATCCCGTCGCACCGGCGCGCCTTGCCGCCGTGCCGCATGCGGCCCTTTGCGAGGACTGCATCGCGCAGGCGTAAGAAACGGCAACCTTTCGTGATCCGCCGCGGGCACCGAAGGCCTTGTTTCAGAACGCCAAACACGCCACCATGGCCTGACGGACAAAACAGGGCAGGCCAGCGTGGAAATCAAGGGCGTCAAGTGGAACTATGACCGGTCGGAAGTGATCGCCGATGGCATCGTGCATGGTGTCGGCGTGGTTTTCGCGCTGATCGGCGTCACCGCACTGATCTTCTACGCCACGGTCTGGGCGACGAGCGGGCAGCTCGCGGCCGCCTGGGTCTATGGAATCGGCCTCGTCGTGGCGCTCGCCACCTCCTTCGCCTACAATCTCTGGCCGGCCTCGAAGGTGAAGTGGCACCTGCGCCGCTTCGACCATTCGGCGATCTTCGTTTTGATCGCCGCCACCTACACGCCCTTCCTGCAACGCGGCATGGACGATCCGCTGCTCGCCGGCATGCTGGTCTTCATCTGGGTGATGGCGGCGGCCGGCGTGGCGCTGAAATTCCTGTTTCCCGGCCGTTATGACCGGCTGGCCATCCTCATCTATCTGGCCATGGGCTGGAGCGGCGTCTTTGCCGCCGGGCCGCTCGCCACGCATCTGCCGATCGCCACGCTGGTGCTGATCGTGGCCGGTGGCGTGCTCTATTCCGTCGGCGTGATCTTCCATGTCTGGGAAAAGCTGCGCTTCCAGAACGCCATCTGGCACGGCTTCGTCGTCGCGGCCGCCGCCGTGCACTATTCCGCCGTCGTCACCAGCGTGGTGATGGCCGGCCCCGGCGCCTGAGCGATCCCCGAACGGTTATTGCGCGGCGGGGGCAGCGCCCTGCGCCGTGGTGCAACCTTCCGCCGGATGCAGCGATTTCACCAGCTTTCCGACGAAGGGCGAAATTTCCGCTTTCATCGACACCGGATATTCCAGCACGAAGGACGCCACGGCATCGTCGCAAAGCCGGATAGTGCGGTGATAGAGAATACGGTCGCCGCGCGTGCCCGAAAGGCTGGCCCAGCCCGTCTTCTGCCGGTCGTAGCTCAAATCCCAGCCCTCCTGCTTGTAGGTCGCGCGCCGGTCGGCGACATCGAGTTCGAAGGGACCGGCCGCGAGGTAGTGGCCCCAGACGGCCAGCGTCGCGCCGCCATTGGCATAGGTGCGGCCATCGCCGTTGTCGGCTTCATTTGACAGCGCAAAACCCGGCGGAATCTCCACGGCGTAGCCGAAGCGGCCGTTGACATAGGGCTCCCAGCCGGCCGCGATGGCGAAGGTCGGAAGGAGGAGAAGGAAAAAGCAAAAAATCAAACGCTGCACGAAGAACCCCTTAAATGTCTGTGCTTTCATGACGGTCCAGCGGGTCGGTTTCATCGACCATGGCAACACATGACTGGACAGGTTTCCCGCTCCTCCTGTAAGCGAAGGCAAACAAGTGGGGGAACCACCATGGACATAACGATACGCGACGCCGTGGAAGCGGATCTCCCCGGCATTCTCGACATCTACAACGATGCCGTCGCCAACACCACGGCGATCTGGAACGAGGCGGTGGTCGATCTCGACAACCGCAAGGCCTGGTTTGCCGCCCGCCGTGAACGCGGTTTTCCCATCCTCGTCGCGGTGCGCGGCAAGCAGGTGATCGGCTACGCTTCCTATGGCGATTGGCGCGCCTTCGACGGTTTTCGCCACACGGTGGAGCATTCCGTCTATGTGCGCGGCGACGTGCGCCGCACCGGCAGCGGGCGCAAGCTGATGAAGGCGCTGATCGAGCGCGCCGCCTTCAACGGCGTGCATGTCATGGTCGGCTGTATCGAGGCGGAAAACGCCGCCTCGATCAAGCTGCACGAAGCGTTCGGCTTCCGCATCGTCGGCCGCTTCAGCGAGGTCGGCATCAAGTTCGGCCGCTGGCTGGACCTGACCTGTATGGAGCTGAAGCTCTCCAAATAACCATCTGGACGATCAGTCCGGATCGAAGCTCAGCGCCACGCCGTTCATGCAGTAGCGCAGGCCCGTCGGCGGCGGGCCGTCGGGAAAGACGTGGCCGAGATGGGCATCGCAATCCGTGCAGCGGATTTCCGTGCGCGTCATGCCATAGGAATGATCCGAATGGTCCGTGACGGCGCCGGGCGCGATGGGCTGGTAGAAGCTCGGCCAGCCGGTGCCGGAGTTGAACTTCGTTTCCGACCGGTAGAGCGGTGCGTTGCAACAGATGCAGCGATAGGTGCCCTTCTTGGCAAGATCGAAATCCGGGCTGGAAAAGGCGCGCTCGGTGCCGTGTTCGCGCGTGATGCGGAACTGCTCCGGCGTCAGAATTTCCCGCCACTCTTCCTTGGTCTTGTTGACCTTCAACGTCGTCGTATCGTTCATGACGTCCTCCTGTTGGAACCATAGATAGGACGCGGGGCGGGGGAAGACAATCGGCTCCACGGATGAAGGGGGCTGGCTGTCACGGTCATTTCACGCTAAGGTAATACCTGTTTCAAAAATGGTATTACCGAGGATGATATGGGCACGACGGTGACGAGCAAGGGACAGGTGACGATCCCCAAGGCCGTGCGCGATTTTCTCGGAATCGGTCCCGGCAGCAAGGTCGAGTTCCGGCGTGCGGGGGACGGCAAGGTGATTGTCGTGCCGCTGGGTGCCGGCCGGCCGGCCAGTCGCTTCGAACAGCTGCGCGGCCATGCCGGCGCCGGCATGACGACCGACGAGATCATGGCGCTCACCCGCAGCGACGACTGAGATGTTTCTGGTCGATACCAATGTGCTGCTCGACCTCGTCACCGGCGACCCGCAATGGGCCGATTGGTCCGCCGCGACGCTGGAGGCCGCAGCGCTGCTCAGTCCGCTTGCCATCAATGACGTCATCTACGCGGAACTCTCCGTGCGCTACGGCGATATCGCCGATCTCGACGGCATGATCGCCCTTGCGGAACTGGACCACGTGCCGATCCCGAAGGAAGCGCTCTTTCTCGCCGGCAAGGTTTTCCAAGCCTATCGTCGCGCCGGGGGCAGCCGCACGGGTGTGCTGCCCGATTTTTTCATCGGCGCGCATGCCGCCGTTGCGGGTCTGACGCTGATCACCCGCGATGCCGCACGCTATCGCACCTATTTCCCGACACTCAGGCTCCGCATGCCGGGCAGCGATGGCGATGAAAACTGAGTGAAAACGCCGCGCCCTTGCTGTTCAAGGGTGGCGATTTCGGTTTGACCGACGTAGAAAAGGCGCTCTGAATTCTTGCAATATCAATGACGGGCGAAGCCCGCCTATGAGGGGAGGGGCATGACAGCGGACACGATGGGCCTGACCTTTCTCGCCTTCTGCCTGCCGTTTCTCGGCGCGCTGGTCGCGCCCGCGCTGACGCGGCTTCTCGGCCATCGCGCCGCCTGGCCGTTGGCGCTCGTCCCCTTCGCCGTCTTCCTGCATTTCCTCGGCTTCAACGCAAAAATCGCCGGCGGCGAGATCGTCACCGGCGGCTATGTCTGGGTCCCCTCCTACAATGTCAGCTTCTCCTGGCTGATCGACGGCCTGTCGCTCGCCTTCCTGCTTCTGATCTCCGGCATCGGCACGCTGATCGTTCTCTATGCCGGCGGCTATCTGAAGGGGCATGTCCATCAGGGGCGGTTCTTGTCCTTCATCCTGATGTT
Organism: uncultured Shinella sp.; assembly: GCF_946479415.1. The sequence goes on from NZ_CAMLFY010000039.1 coordinate 28,927, forward strand.
CATGGGCTCGATGCTCGGCCTCGTCGCCTCCGACAGCTTCCTGATGCTCTTCGTCTTCTGGGAGCTGACCTCGATCACCTCCTTCCTGCTGATCGGCTTCGACCATACGCGCGAGGCCTCGCGCCGCGCAGCCCTTCAGGCGCTGATCGTCACAGGCGGTGGCGGGCTGTTTCTTCTGGCGGGCCTGCTGCTGCTTTGGGATGTCACCGATGTCACGCAGTTCTCGCTTTTGATGTCCTTTGGCCCCGAGCTGCGCACCAGCCCCTATTACCTCGCCATCCTCTTCCTGATGCTCGGCGGTGCCTTCACCAAGTCGGCGCAGTTTCCGTTCCATTTCTGGCTGCCGAACGCCATGGAAGCGCCGACCCCGGTGTCGGCCTATCTGCATTCGGCGACCATGGTGAAGGCCGGCGTCTATCTGCTGATGCGGCTCAATCCTGTCATGGGCGGCACACCTGCCTGGGAAACCATTCTGCCGGCTGTCGGCGGGCTGACGCTGCTCGTCGGCGCCGTGCTCGCCATCCGCCAGACCGATCTCAAGCTGATGCTGGCCTATACGACGGTGGCGTCGCTCGGCCTGCTCGTCATGCTGACGGGCTTCGGCTCGGAGCATGCGCTGGCCGCCGCCGCGCTCTATCTCGTCGCTCATTCGTTGTTCAAAGGCGCGCTCTTCATGGTCGCCGGCCTCATCGATCACGAGACCGGCACACGCGACATCACGAAGCTCGGCGGCCTCCGGCGCGCCATGCCCGTCACCTTTCTCGCCGCCTTTCTTGCCGCGCTTTCGATGGGCGGTCTGCCGCCGTTCTTCGGCTTCCTCGCCAAGGAGGAGGTCTATGCCGCCTTGGCCGGCGGTAGCCTGCGGCAGATCGCTTTCACGGCCGCCGCCGTGATCGGCAACGGCCTGATGTTTGCGGTCGCCTTCGCCGTGGCGCTGAAACCCTTCCTCGGCGCACCCGTTCAAACGCCGAAACATGCGCATGAAGGCCCGGCGCTGCTGTGGATCGGCCCGATGCTGCTGGCGGTGAAGGGCCTCGTCATCGGCCTGTTCTCCGCCATCATCCATGCCCTGCTGACCTCGCCGCTCGCCTCCGCCATGTCGGGCGCACCGCAAATGATCACCATCTCGGCCATGCCGCATCTCAGCCTCGCCTTCGGCCTGTCGCTTGTGACGGTCGCCGTCGGCATCGGCGTCTTCCTGATGCTGGACCGCGCGCGGGAGGCGGCGAACCGGCTGATCGAGGATATCGGCTGGGGGCCGGATCGCGGTTTCGACCAGGCGATGACCGGCCTCGTGCGTTCTGCCGCCGCCATCAGCCGGCTCCTCCAGCCGGGCCGCATGGAAATCTACATGACCGCCACCTTCGCGGTGATCGCGCTGGCGCTGCTGGTGCCGCCGGTGGTCTATGGCGAATGGCCGCGCCTGCCGGTCTGGCCGGCCGGCATGCCGCTCCATGAACTGGCGGTGATGCTGCTCGCCGTGCTCGGCATCGGCGCGGTGCTGACCGCCGGCAACCGCCTGACGGCCATCGTCGCACTCGGCATCCAGGGTTTCTGCGTCGCCTTGCTCTTCCTGCTGTTCGGTGCGCCGGATCTCGCCTTCACCCAGTTCATGATCGAGACGCTCTCCGTCGTCATTCTCGCTCTGGTCATGACGCGTTTGGAACTCACCCCGCGCGACCACCGTCCGCTCCGGGAAAAGCTCCCCGATGCGGTGATCGCCATCGCCTGCGGCCTCGGCTTCGCGCTCTATCTCCTGAAGGTCACGCAGGGCCGCTTCGACACCGCGCTCACGGATTTCTTCAATCTCTATTCGAAGGCCATCGCGCACGGCGCCAATGTAGTGAATGTCATCATCGTCGATTTCCGCGGCACCGACACACTCGGTGAAATCGCCGTGGTGATGGTCACGGGCCTGGCGATCCTCTCGATCATCCGCATCCGCAAGGGGAGGGCCAGTTCGTGATCGTTTATGCCCGCCACCACCCCCCTCTGGCCTGCCGGCCATCTCCCCCACAAGGGGGGAGATCGGTAGGAGGTACGGCGTTGCCAAATCCTCCTTCTCCCCGCCTGCGGGGAGAAGGTGCCGGCAGGCGGATGAGGGGCAATCGGAGCGCAAGATCGTTGTCAGCGTTGGCCTTGTGCGGGCGGCGCTGCCCCTCATCCCGCTGCCGCGACCTTCTCCCCGCAGGCGGGGAGAAGGGGCAGGAGGCGCGCTTTTCCTTTCATGAACAACCGTTCCAGCAGCTTTGCCTGAGCGGCTTCGTCGCCGCCAACGGAGGCCGTCGATGAACACCCTCATCTTCCGCACCGTCGCGCCCTTCCTCACCGCCCTGATGGCGCTGTTTTCCATCTTCGTGCTGCTGCGCGGCCATAACGAGCCGGGCGGGGGCTTTATCGGTGGGCTGATCGCCGTGTCGGCGCTGGCGATCTTCGGCATTGCCAATGGCATTGCGGCGGTGCGCCGGGCGCTGTGGTTTCATCCGATGGCGATTTCGGCCTTCGGGCTGTTCATCGCCTGCCTTGCCGGCCTGCTCTCGGCGGCCTTCGGCGTGCCGTTCATGACGGGGCTGTGGATCACTCCGACTGTGCTCGGCGTCGAGATCCCGCTCTCCTCCGTGATGCTGTTCGATACCGGCGTTTATCTCGTCGTGGTCGGCGCGATCACCTCGATTGCGCTGGCGCTGGAAGCGGGGGACGACGTCTGATGGAGTTTCCCTTCGTCCTGTTGATCGGCCTGTTCTTCGCCGCCGCCGTCTATTTGATGCTGTCGAAATTCCTGGTGCGCGTGCTCATCGGCGTCGTGCTGCTCGGCAATGGCGTGAACCTGCTGCTCTTCACCAATGGCCGCATCCTGCGCGAAGTGCCGCCGATCATTCCCGCGGGACAGGACGTGCCAGCGACGCTGACGGCCAATCCGCTGCCGCAGGCGCTGATCCTCACGGCCATCGTCATTTCCTTCTCCTTCTTCGCCTTCCTGCTGGTGCTGGTCTACCGCGCCTATCAGGACCTCGGCACCGACAATGGCAACGAGATGCGCCTGGCGGAGCCGCAAGACGATCCGCTACCGCCGACCGGCTACTGACAGGAACCGCCCCGCCAATGGCCGCAAATCCCGCCGACCTTTCCGCAGCCCTCGTCCTGACGCCGGTTCCCGCCGCCGACTGGCTGGTCGTGCTGCCGCCCGCCTGGTGCATCCTGACGGGCGCCGTACTCCTGATGCTGCGCAAATCGCTGCGTCTGCAGGCGCTGATCGCCATTCCCGCCCTTGCCGTGCTCGTCATCATTGATGCGTTGCTGCTCGCCCATGTCGCCGCAAACGGTCCGGTGACGATGGTGATGGGCCGCTGGCTGCCGCCCTTCGGCATCGCGTTTACGGCCGATCTCACGGGCGTGCTCTTCGCGCTGGCCGGTGCGGTCGTCGCCTTTGCCGGCGGCGTGCATGCGCTCGCCGATATCGATGCGAGCGGTCGTCGCTACGGCTTCTATCCGTTCCTGCTGCTGTTGATGGCCGGCGTCTCCGGCGCCTTCCTGACGGGCGACATCTTCAATCTCTATGTCTGGTTCGAGGTGCTGCTGATCTCATCCTTCGGCCTGATCACGCTGGGCTCCGAGCCGCGCCAGATCGACGGCGCGATCAAATATGCCTTCCTCAACCTCATCGCGACGACGCTCTTCCTCGTGACGACCGGTTATCTCTACGGCCTCTTCGGCACGCTCAACATGGCCGATATCGCGGCAAAGGCGGCGGCGGGCCGCGCCGAACTGCCGTTGATGACGCTGGCCACGCTGTATTTCCTTGCCTTCGGCATGAAGGCGGCGGCGTTCCCGGTGAATTTCTGGCTGCCGGCCTCCTATCACACGCCGCGCGTCGTCGTGTCGGCGCTGTTTGCCGGCCTGCTCACCAAGGTCGGTATCTATGCGCTGCTGCGCACGCTGGTCATGCTGTTTCCCGTCGAGCGCGAGGAGCTGAGCTTCCTCATCGTGCTGGTCGGCGTCGCCACCATGCTGCTTGGGGCGCTGGGCGCGCTCGGCCAGAGCGATATCCGCCGACTGCTTGGTTATGTCGTGATTTCCGGCATCGGCGTGATGCTGGCCGGCCTGTCGCTCGGCAGTCCCGGTGGCATCGGCGGGGCGATCTTCTATGCGCTGCATTCCATGGTGGTGATGACCGCGCTCTACATGGCGGCGGGACTGGCCGGGCGGCTTGCGGGCTCGTTCGATCTCAATGCCCTCGGTGGGCTCTATGGCCGCTCGGCGCTGTTTTCCGCGCTGTCGCTGGTGCTGTTCTTCGCCGCCGCCGGCCTGCCGCCGTTCTCCGGCTTCTGGCCGAAGGTCATGGTGGCCAAGGCGGCGATCGATATCGGCGCCTGGTGGCTGGCGGCGGCGGTGCTCGCCACCGGCTTCCTCACCACCATCGCACTCGGCCGCGTCTTCGCGCTCGCTTATTGGCGTCCGGCGCCAGCGGCTCTGCCGGCGCAAACCATTCCCATCGGGGCGCTGCTGCCGCTTATTCTGCTGACCGCGCTGACCGTCGGTTTCGGCCTGTTTCCAGAGCGGCTGATGGCGCTCGTCCAGCATGCCGCGCAGGGCCTTGCCGATCCCAGCGCCTATATCGGTTCCGTCTTTCCGGAGGGGAAGTGACATGCGGCCCGCCGTCATCATCGCCGTTTTCACGCTGATCTGGCTTGCCGTCTCCGGCAGCTTCACGATCCCCAACCTGCTGCTCGGCATTGGGGCAAGCGCGCTGTCGCTCTTCCTCATCCGCGGCCATATCCAGCCCGACGGCCGGCGCTTCCGCCCGCTGAAGGCGCTGTCGCTGCTCGTTCTGTTTTTCAAGGAACTGGCGCTTTCGGCCTGGAAGGTCGCGGTTCTCGTGGCGAGCCCCAAGATGAACCTGAAACCCGGCATTTTCGCCTTTCCGCTGACGGTCGATCGGGATTTCGAGATCACGTTGCTGGCCAATCTCATCACGCTGACGCCGGGCACGCTCTCCGTCGATGTCTCGGAAGATCGCAAGCTGCTCTATGTACACGCCCTCGACTGTTCCGACCCGGCCGGCACGCGGCGCGATATCGCTAATGGGTTCGAGAGGAAGATATTGGAGGCCTTCCGCTGATGGCTGCTGAAACGATCATCTCCGGCGCCTGCGCCATCGCGCTCTTCCTGATGTGCGCCGCCTTCTTCCTGACGGCCTGGCGCGTCATCAAGGGACCGACCCTGCCGGACCGCATCGTCGCACTCGATATGCTCACCGCCATCGCCATCGGCTTCATCGCCGTCATCGCGATCCGGACGGGCTTCAATCTCTATATCGATATCGCCATCGCGCTCGGCCTGGTCGGCTTCCTGGCAACGGTCGCCTTCGCGCGTTTCATCCTGCGCCGCGGCATGCAGCCGGGCGAGGAGGGCGCGCCGGACGAGGCACCGGCCGGCAACAGGACGCGCCGCAGCGGCGGCCATGCCCGGAGGCTGCACTGATGCTGGATCTTCTCCTCGCGCTCGTCGTTGCCGTCATGCTCGTCGCGGGCGGTGTCTTCACCTTCCTCGCCGCGCTCGGCATCGTGCGCCTGCCGGATGTCTATACCCGCATGCATGCAGCCTCGAAGGCCGGCACGGTCGGTTCGGGGCTCATGCTGCTGGCGGCCGGCATCCATTCGCTCGATGCGGCGATTTTCAGCCGTGCGCTCGCCGGCTTCGTGTTCTTCGTGCTGACGGCGCCGGTGGCCGCCCATCTCGTCGCAAAAGCCGCCCATGCGGCCGGTTATCGCCCATCACGGCTCACTGTAATGGATGATTTGCGCGCACCGCACGCGCCGACGGGCAAGAAGCGTTGAAAAAGCGTTGAGATGGCGACCCCCAGAATTTATAGTATCCTGCGCTATCCAGTGGATTGTATTCGTTGTGGAAAGCTCTCACGTTTCTTTTCCAAAATAATTCTGGACTTTGAATTGAGGAATGGTATTTCAAGTGAAGTAAAGCATTCGGGTTGATTTAGCTTGTATGCGGACTTCCTGTTTAAGTTGAGTTGGTGCGTATTGACGCTCATCCGGTATATATATCGGTTCCGACTTAACTGGTGCGGTGGCCGCAACACCCAAAAGTTATATTGACGCAAAATGTCCGTATTTCGGGGCGAAGCATGTCTTTGACATTGATGTGACGCTCGATCTCCCGGAGTAGTTGCTTTGCGCGACATTCGATATCCGGCTGATGGGGAAGCCATCGGCTACCGCTCGTCCGACAGGAGAAACCTATGACTGAAACAACCCTTGGCACCAGCTCCAATCTGCTTGTGGAGCTGACGGCCGACATCGTCGCCGCCTATGTCGGCAACCATGTCGTCCCGGTTGCCGAACTGCCGGGCCTGATTGCCGACGTGCATGCGGCGCTGAACAACACGACGCAGCCCTCGGCCGTCGTCGAAGCGCCCGTCGTCGCCGAAAAGCCGAAGCCGCCGGTTCCGGTGAAGAAGTCGGTCCAGAACGACTACATCATCTGCCTGGAAGACGGCCAGAAGTTCAAGTCGCTGAAGCGCCACCTGATGACCCATTACGGCATGACGCCGGAGGAGTACCGCGAGAAGTGGGATCTGCCGGCCGATTACCCGATGGTCGCTCCGGCCTATGCCGAAGCCCGCTCGCGCCTTGCCAAGGAAATGGGCCTCGGCCAGCGCCGCAAGGGCAAGTAAGCCCCGGACGTATTGCAGGAATGGAAGGCCGGAGCGGCAACGCTCCGGCCTTTTTCGTTTGGGGCACCTGCGGTGCGAAAGGCTCGATTCGGCGCACTACCGTAATTTCGAAATTAGGAATACAGGCCTAGATCGGGGAAGGCGTTCGTAAATTTATTAATAGATTCAATGTATGGTTGCGGCTCGATGCTTCATTCATCCTCGCAAGTCCTCTAGGGTGTATGAATAAATTCCTATCAACGGAGTGGCCAGTCATGCATCAGTTCATCGTACCCCAGAGGCGGTCGTCCCGAAATTGCCGGTCTCCGGCGCTGGAAATCAAGGGCGGGGAGGCGGCACAGGAGCCCGCGCGAAGGACGATGGCCGATCTGGATGTGCCGACGGTGCCGGCAGGCGTCACCTGCCGAATCGTGCGCCAGCTGGTGCTGGAAATGACCGCCATGGCGAGCGAGCGGCCGCTCTGGCGCCGCGACAGCCGCCGCTCCACCTGCCATGTGCGCCAGATCTCCATGTATGTCTGCCATGTCGTGCTGCAGCTGTCCCTGTCGGATATCGGGGCTGCCTTCGGGCGGGACCGCACGACGGTCGGCCATGCCTGCAACGTGGTGGAGGACCGCCGCGACGACGCCTCTTTCGACGCCTTCGTCGCGGCGATCGAGCGTGTCGTGCTCTCGGTCTTCGGCCCCGCGGGGATCGGTAGCCATGGTTGAGGCGGTGGATCACAAGAAGAGCGCCGCGCTGGCGAAGCTCCTGCGCTTTCTGCTCGCCGAAGGCGAGGCGCGCCTGGACGGGGAAGAGCTTGTCTCGCCTAACGGTCGAAAACAGGCCGCGTCCGGCGATACTCTCGACGAGGCCCTGCGCCTCGGTCTCGTCACCCGGGCTCAGGGACGCTTCGCCGCGACCCCGCAGGCGCGCGCCCATCTCCGGCGTCGCCTGTGCGAGGCCGAAACGCCGTTTGCCGCCCAGCATTGTGATCTGGCGCCGGTCGTCGTCGTCAATGACGGGGTGCGGCAGACGGCGATGGCCAACCGGCTGGAATCGCCGCTTGGGGCGCTTGCCCGGCTGAAGGAGAAGACGGGAGAGGCGTGGCTGCCGCAGGACGCGCTTGCCGCCGGCGAGCGATTGCATGCCGATTTCACGCGCGGCGGCCTGCAACCGAGGATGACCATGTCCTGGGAGCCGCGCATCGCCACGCGCCAGAAGGGTGAGGCGGGTGCGGCGCGGGATCTCACCGACACCGCCCTTGCCGCCCGCGGGCGGGTGGCGAAGGCCATCGAGGCGATCGGGCCGGAACTGTCCGGCGTGGCGCTCGATGTCTGCTGCTTCCTGAAGGGGCTGGAGACGGTGGAGCGCGAGCGGCAATGGCCTGCCCGCTCGGCAAAACTCATGCTGCGCGCTGCCCTGATGGCGCTCGCCCGCCACTATGCGCCACCAGCGCCGCCGCCGCGCCGGGCGCATGTCTGGGGTGGCG
>NZ_CAMLFY010000040.1 GCF_946479415.1 uncultured Shinella sp.
ATAACCAGCGCGACCAGAACCTGAAGTTCGAGCTCTTGATCCCGGTCACCTCGGCCGCCAAGCCGACGGCCTGCATGAGCTTCAACTACCACCAGGACGCCTTCGGCGCGAAGTGGGGCCTGAACCTCGAAAACGGCGATGTCGCGCACACTGCCTGCGTCGGCTTTGGCCTGGAACGCATCGCGCTCGCGCTGTTTGCCCGCCACGGCATGGATATCGCGCTCTGGCCGGCGGATGTCCGCAAGACGCTCGGATACCAGGACTGACATGGCTGCCGTCTTCGCCGGGGCCAATCCCGAGACCTACCGGCCGCATGCGCTGCACGATGCGGAGCGTATGTGGCCGGAGACGAATTGCTACGTCGACCTCTGGATCGAGGTGCTGAACGCCTTCGGCGCCCAGCCTGCGGCGATGCTCGGCTTTTCGCTGACGCAGGATTTCGAGGGCGACCAGTTCACCTTCTTCAAGGTGCCGCTGGAAGACCTCGAAGCGCTCTACGGCATCCGTGCAGCGGAACTCGCCATCTTCGATACGGTGGAAAGCCACGTCGCGACCCAGATCGCGCGTGGCCGCCTCTGCCTCGTCGAGATGGACAGCTTCTACATGCCCGATACCCGCGGCGTCGCCTACCGGCAGGAGCACGGCAAGACGACGGTCGCCATCAACCGGCTGGATCTTGAAGCAAAGCAGCTCGACTACTTCCACAATGCCGGCTTCTTCCGGCTGGAAGGCGAGGACTTTGACGGCTTGTTCCATCTGAACGACGGCCCCGACGACCTGCCCTTCCTGCCCTATACGGAATTCGCCAAGTTCCCGGAGAAGCGCCCCGACGAGGCGCATCTGCGCCGTGAGGCAAAGCGCCTCCTCGCCTTCCACTTCGCTCGGCGCCCCTCGGAAAATCCGGTCGCGGCCTTCGCAAAGGTGTTTCCGAAACAGGTCGAGGCGGTGGCGGAGCGTCCCTTCGGCTTCTTCCACAAATATGCCTTCAACACGCTGCGCCAGCTCGGCGCCAATTTCGAGCTGGCCGGCAGCCATCTCGACTGGCTGGGTCTTGAGGGCGGCGACGCCGCACGCAAAATCTCGGAGACGGCGAAGTCGGTGCAGTTCCAGCTCGCCCGTGCCGTGACGCGCCGGAAATTCGATCCGCTGGCGACGGCGCTCGATCCGGCGATCGAAGCGTGGGATACTCTGATGGCTGATTTGGCCACCCGCATCGACTGAGGGAAAACGAGATGTCCGAGACCGGAAAGGCGCTTTCCACCGGCTGGCGCATGGCGCTGACAGCGGCCAATGCTGTCGCCGATCCGGCCGCGCTGGAAAGCCTTTCCGATCTCCTCGATGCCCCCGTGCCCAGCACCGTCGCCGGTGCGCTGGAACGCGCCGGCCGCTTCGACCGCACGGCCCCTGAACCGCTCGATCATCTCGACGCCTGGTATGTGCTCGACCTCTCGGGCGAGGCACCAGGCGATGCCGTGTTGCATTTCGACGGCCTCGCGACGATCACCGAGATCTGGTGGAACGGCGCGCTTGTGCTGTCCTCCGACAGCATGTTCGTACGCCACACCTTGCCCGTCACGCTGACTGGCAACGACCACCTCGCCCTCTGCTTTCGTGCGCTGAAACCGCATCTGGAAAAACGCGGCCCGCGTGCCCGCTGGCGCCCGCAGATGATCACGCCGCAGGGCCTGCGCCTCGTGCGCACCACGCTGCTCGGCCGCATGCCCGGCTGGTGCCCGGAGGTCCAGGCATCAGGCCCCTGGCGGCCGGTGCGCCTGACGCGGCCGACGCCGGCCATGGCGACCGATATCCGCCTTTCCGCGCGCCTGCACGAAAACGGCAAGGGTCAGCTGGAGATCGGCTTCATGCTCGACGGTGCGACGGCCCCGATCGTGGAATGTGCCGGCGTTTCCGTCGAAGCCATCCCGAACGGCGACCACAGTTTCAGCGCCAGCCTCACCATCCCCAATGTCGAGGCCTGGTGGCCGCGCACGCATGGCACGCCGGTCCTGCACGACATTTCCCTTGTGATGGATGGCGTGCGCCAAGAACTCGGCCGCACCGGCTTCCGCCGCATCGAGATCGACCGTGGTGCCGACGGCCGCGACTTCGCACTCATCGTCAACGGCGTGAAAATCTTCTGCCGCGGTGCGGTCTGGACCAATGCCGACATCGTCGACCTGCCGGGCACGCGCGAGCGCTACGAACCGTTGCTAAGGCTTGCCGCCGACGCCCATATGAACATGCTGCGCATCGGCGGCACCATGGCCTATGAGACGCCGGAATTTTTCGCGCTCTGCGACGAGCTCGGCATCCTCGTCTGGCAGGATTTCCAGTTCGCCAATTTCGATTATCCGGCAAACGATCCAGCCTTCGTTGCGACTGTGCAGACGGAAGTTTCGCAGTTCCTCGACGCCACCGCCGCCTCGCCGTCACTCGCCGTACTCTGCGGCGGCAGCGAGATCGATCAGCAGGCGGCGATGCTCGGCCTGCCGGAGACGGCCTGGGCCGGGCCGCTGACGCTCGACATCCTGCCGGCGCTCGTCGCCGCGCACCGCCCCGACGTGCCCTATGTCGAGAATTCGCCCAGCGGCGGGGCTATGCCCTTCGCACCGAATGCCGGCGTCACGCACTATTACGGCGTCGGCGCCTATTGCCGGCCGCTGGAGGATGCGCGCCGCGCCGAGGTGCGCTTCGCCGCCGAAAGCCTCGCCTTCGCCAATGTGCCGGAGCAGGAAACGCTCGACGCGCATCTGCCCGTGCCCGCCGTGCACGATCCGCGCTGGAAGGCCCGCGTGCCGCGCGACCGCGGCGCCTCCTGGGATTTCGAGGATGTGCGCGACCACTATCTCGGCCTGCTCTATGAAGAAGACCCGGCCCGCCTGCGCCGCGAGAACCCTTCGCGCTATCTCGATCTCTCCCGCGCTGCCGTCGCCGAGGTGATGGAAGCGACCTTCGCCGAATGGCGGCGCGAACACTCGACCTGCAACGGCGCGCTGGTCTGGACCTATCAGGACCTGCTGCCCGGCGCCGGCTGGGGCATCGTCGATGCGACCGGCCTGCCGAAATCCGCCTGGCATGCGCTCCGCCGCGCCTTCCGTCCCGTGCAGGTCACGCTGTCCGACGAGGGCACGAACGGCCTCGACGTGCATGTACTCAACGACAGCGCCCGCGAACGGCAACTGACGCTGGAACTCGCCTGCCTGCGCCACGGCCGGCAGACCGTCGTTTCCGGCAAGCGCGAGATGGCGCTCGCCCCGCACTCCTCCATGACACTGCCGGCGACCGATCTCTTCGGCGCCTTCTTCGACACGACCTACGCCTTCCGCTTCGGCCCGCCCGCCCATGACATCACGGTCGGCCGGCTGGTGGATGGTGAGGGGCGGACGGTGGCCGAGGCCTTCCATTTTCCGCGCGGCCGGGCGAAGGCGATGGCGCCGTCGCTGCTTTCGGCGGAGCTGCGGCAGGGTGCGGAGGGCTGGCTGCTCGATCTGTCGACGGACCGCTTCGTCCAGTCCGTCGCCATCGAGGCGGAGGGCTTTCTGGCCGGTGACAGCTGGTTCCATCTGGCGCCGGGCAGGGTCAAGCCGATCAGGCTCTCGCCGCGCGCCGACATCGACCCGGCGGCAAAGCCGCAGGGCACCATCCGCGGCATCGGCGCGGAAACCGTCATCTCCTTTTAAGATCAGCCGGCCTTCAGGGCCGCCTCGAGCAGCAGCGCGCGATAGGCCGCCTGCGCCTGCGGCGGGGACAGGTTGTGGTCGGCATCGGGGATCGTCTCGACCGCGACATTGCCGTGCTGCGAAAGACCCCGGCGGCCGAATTCGAGCTTCAGCCGTTCCAGCCCGACATCCCCTTCGCTGTAGATCAGCAGAGCGGGAACCTTGCGGGCTGCGAGATCGCGGAAATCGCCATGTGCCGCCAAGCTTAGTCGGCCGGCGCGGGTGAAGCGGCCGAAAAGACCGGGCGCCAGTGCGACAAGCCGGCGAAGGATCTGCAGGCCGACATTGGAAAGCGCCCGGCCGAGATTGATCTTTCCGGCGAAAAGCCGGCGGAAGGTCGCCGGATCGAACAGGCGCTGGCGATAGTCGTCGAGCGAACGCGGATTGATCTTGAGCGCCTCATCGACCGACATGTCGGGATCCCAGCGGAACGTATAGATATTGACCGGTACGACGGCGGCGATGCGGCGGTCATCGACGGCGGCGCGGAAGGCGAGATAGGCGCCGCTGCATCGCCCGGCGGCAACGATCGGCCCGAGCCCGCGTTTTTCGAGAAGATCGACGGCGGCATGCGCATCGGCCAGCTGGGCGTCACTGTATTGTACCTGTTCGGGTGCGGTGGGTGCCGGCGGGCTGTCACCGACATTCGCGGCATCGAAGCGCAGCGAGGCGATGCCATTTCTGGCAAGGTGCCGCGCCGTTTCCGTCACGCCGCGCGCCCAGCCGGCCTGCCGGTCATAGGCCGTGCCGAACAGCAGGACCGTGGCGCCGCGGCGCGCACCCTGCGGCAGGCAGAGCGTGCCGAACAGGCGGGCATTGTCGCCGAACCGCAGCGGCTCCTCGACGAAACCGTCGCCGGCCAGCTGTATCACGCCCGGCAAAGGCTCCGATGCGTCGGCACTGGCACCTTTATAGGCAAGCTGCGCGAGCCATTCCGCAACACCGTCGATCACCGCCAGCGGCTGGTGCGCCACCGTAGGATTGGAAACGAGATCGTCATAGCCCGCATAGTCGAAACGCGAGACTTCGGCCCCGAGCGAAGCGAGATGGGCGGAAAACACCGTATCCTTCTCCCGCCCCGGCCGTTCCACGACGAGCGCCCTGGCGAAAGGCCGGGCTTCCAGCCGCTCGAGATTGAGACCCCGCACGGCCTCGGCGATCTTTTCCGGCAGGATGAGGCCGGCAATGGCAGTACCGGTGGCGATACGCTGTTTCTGCCGCAAGCCCAGGCCTTCATCGACCATCTTCGACCAGGCGGAGAGTTCGCGCAGATAGAAACGGCCGCTGACGACGGGTGCCATCAGCACGGCGGCATCGGCGCCAAGCGCCTTGCCCAGCCGTGCCGCGAAGGTCGCACCAAGGCCGTGGCCGATCAGGATCAACCGGCGGGCGCCGGAAAAGCGGCGCAGCGTGCGGGCCGCTTCGATGATGCTGTCATCCCAGGCCGCAAGATCGGCCGGTTCGGAGAGATCGAGCGCATCACCCGTGCCGGGATAATCGAAGCGCAGGCTCGCGAGACCGAGCGTCGCGGCACGTTCGGCAAGCAGGCGCCAGAGTTTGCGCGTGCACATTTCCTCGAAACCCCAGGGGCTGAGAAACAGCACGGCGGCATCCGAGAGAAGGCTGCCGGCAGCCGGCGGCGTGTAGAGACCGACGGTTCCGCCGAAGACGATGGGATGCGCCGCCTCACCGGATTGCCAGGCGGATCTGACGATCTGCCCCGACTTCGCCTTTGTCTTCTCCTCGCCCCGGTACATGCGTCCCCCTTTATTCCCCCGCTGGCTGCGCGGCCGGCAGCGGCACCACGAAGGCCAGCAAACGGCGCGCGATGCCGCCGGGTTTCATCGGCAGCGATTTCAGCATGCCGTCGATAACGGCGCCATCTTCCGGCGGCACGGCCCGCAGCAGACGCAGCAGGGCGGCATAGGCCACCGCTCCGGCGAGAATGCCGATAACGACACCCGGAAAGCCGCTGATCTTCTCGGCGAGCGGCCAGGCCGCAAGGCCACAGCCTGCGCCGGCAAGCGCAACCTTGAAGAGCACAACCGGCAGGCCTGCGGACATCGCGCCGCGGCCCATATTGGTGAGGAGCACGATCGCCATGACGGCGAGGACGACGCCCCGCACCGTCGCAGCCCCTGCACCGCCCCATGTCGGCACGACAAGCAGGCAGCCGACGACCATGAGAACCGCGCCGATGCCGCTCGCGATGAGCTTTATTTTGACGCGATCCATCGAATAGAGATATTGCGTGACGAGCTGGCTGAGCACATAGGCCGGCGAGCCTGCCGCCAGGATCGCGACGATCAGCCCGGCCTCCGCGAAAGGGGCACCGTAGACGGCCGTGACCAACGGGTGAGCGATCGCCGCCAGCCCGAAACACAGCGGGAACGTGATATAGGCGAAGCTGCGCAATACTCCGTCGAACAGACCGGCATGCACCGAGCCCCCGGACGCCTCGCGCCGCTCGGCATAGAAGGGCAGCAGGCTGCCCGTCAGCTGGACGGGAAGCTGCAATGCCAGATTGGCCAGCGACAGCGCCACGGCATAATAACCGACTTCGCCGAGCGAGCGGAAATGCTGCAGGAAGAACAGTTCCGGCCGATTGATGAAGATGGCGCTGACGACATATTCGAAGAACAGCACGGCCGATGTGGCGAGCAGATAGCGGCGGCGATAGCCGGCATTGTCACGGCGGGCACGGAAGAGACCGAGCGTGTAGATGAACTGCACGCCCTGGCCGGCAATGTAGCCGACGAGCGCCCCTTCGACGCCGTAGAAGCCTCCGCCGGCGATGACCAGCGTGAGTTGGATGATGGACGACAAGGCCGTCACACGAAGGTAGCTACCGAGCCGCTGTTCGCCGATCAGGACATTCTTCGAAAAGGAACCGACCGACTGGATGAAAAGCAGGGCAGCGGTCAAAATCACGATGCCGGTCGTGACATCCGTGCCATAGAGCAGTTCCGTCTTGAACGAGAGGCCGAAATAAAGGGCAACGAGAAGGATGGTTGAGGCGATGACGGGCAGGGCAAGATAGGCGGCAAAGCCGCGCCGGCCCGCATCATCCACGCCGCGCGCCTTCAATTGCGGCAAGAGGCGCAGAAGCAGCACGCCCGTTCCGAGCTCCGCGACGAGGGAACCCGTGACCCCGATCCACAGCGCAAAGGCGATGGTTCCGTTGGCCTCCGGGCCGAGCACGCGGGCGACAAGGATCGAGCAGGCGAATCCAGTGACCAGCAGCAGCATTCCCGCCGCCGCGTTCATGATCGAATTGGACATGATGCCCTTGCTCATCGGTCGTTCCATCCGCCGTATGCACCGCGGTCACTCCGCAGCTATCCGGCAGGAACCCTAAGGGGAAACCCTTAAGATATCGTCGCGCCGGCCCGGGCCGAGCGCCAGCCGAACCAGCGGCCGGCGAGCATCGCCCGCGACCGTTTGGCCATCATCGGCTTGCCCGTCAGCGTGTAGACGATCATGCCCAGAATGGGACGGACAAGATGCGGCAGGAACGTTGAGAAAGCGTAACGATGCTTTTTCATGACATAGCCGAGACCCGCACCGTAGGCCTGCATCTTGCGAATGCTTTCCGGCGAAGGGGCTGCCGCCCGCTCGTCGGGATGATGCCCCGTCAAGCCGGGCTCGAAGAAGCCCGTCGCACCCGACGACAGGAGGTTGAGCACAAAATCCGGGCCTTCGCAGGCGCCCCACGGCGTCCCGGCGCCAACGCCCAGGCGCTCGTCGAAGCCTTGCGATTTCTCGAAATTGTTTCTGCGGACGAAGAAAACCCACTCGATCAGCGTGTTCCAGACATTCTCCCGCCGAACCGGCTGCGCCTCGTCGGGGAAGCGCACCATGATGGTTTCGCCCGCCGCATTGACGGAGCGACCGCAATAGAAATCGGCGGGGTGGCGTTTGACGAGCGCTTCGAAGCGATCAAGGAAATCGGGCGCATACCAGCAATCATCGTCGGGAAACAGCAGCCATTCGCCCTTTGCATCAGCGGCACCGAGGTTGCGCGCCCGGCTGAGCCCCCTGATCGTGGGTCGGAGGTGCTTGATATCGAGATCATCCTGCCAGCGCGCAAGCAGAGCCACGAGGCGCTCGTCCGGATTCTGATCGACAACGATGATCTCGAAATCCCTGCGGCGGAAAGCGGCCAGCGATGCCATAAGGATGTCCAGTTCCGCAAAACGACCGAGTGTGGCAACGACCATCGATACAAAGATCGGTCGATCATTTGTGGACATGAGGCTGATCCTAGCGCGCGGCGGGAAATGGCCGCAGCCAGCTCCCTCAGTGCCAAGATACTTGGCCGCGAAATCTTAATTCGGCGTAAAACGAACGCGTTGGGTCAGTCCCTTCCGGCTGCGCCCCCAAAAATCATCGATGATTTTTGGTATCCCTTCAGAAGAAGACATGCAGCGGCCATTGCACCGGGCGGCGGACCGAGGAGAGGCGGCTGCCTTCGAGCGGCAGGCGCTCTTCGGTAACGGTGCCGGCCGTGTCGGCCTGTACGGATTGTTCGTCCTTCGGCTGGAAGCCGACCGGATAGAGGTTGAAATAGCCAAGCGTCACGCCGCCGAGATACATCATGTGCAGTTCCCGTTTTTAACGTCCCGGCAAACATGATGGCGAAATCGTGGCGAGTGTCAATAGTCTATAGAATTTGTGCATTATTCTGCGCTTGCGGGTAAGGCCTTCGAACGGCTAGGAGGCGATAACCCGAATGGACGCCGCCCTTGTACACGCTGGACCAGACCGAGCATTTCGAGCAGGAGATCCGCAAGAGCCGATTCCTGGCGATCGCCTGCCCGGTCGAAAACGAAGCCGAGGCAAAAGCACAGCTGGCGGCGCATTCCGACCTCTCGGCAAACCACAATTGCTGGGCCTGGCGCATCGGCCAGGCCTATCGCTTCAGCGACGACGGCGAGCCGAGCGGCACGGCCGGCAAGCCAATCCTGCAAGCCATCGACGGGCAGGCGCTCGACCGCACGCTGGTGGTCGTCACGCGCTGGTTCGGCGGCATTCTTCTGGGCAGCGGCGGGCTGATGCGCGCCTATGGCGGCACGGCATCCCTTTGCCTGCGCGCCGCCGCCAAGACGGAATATGTCGAGCGCGCAGCACTTTCCGTTTCGCTCGGTTTTTCGGATCTGGCGCTGGTCAAGGCACGGCTTGCGGCGCTGCCGGGGCTTGTTGTCGATGACGAGGTTTTCCACGACAGCGGCGCACACCTCTTTTTCCGCATCCCCTCGGAGCGGGCGGAAGAGACGGTTCGGCTGATCGTCGATCTCACCAGCGGGCGTGCCGAAATCGGCGATTGAGGCCTGTTTCACGCTTCCGGCGAAATAAAATCGCCTTTCCATTCGCAGGCGGCTTGGCGGAACGGTTTGGCGTGCGGCGTCGCAGTCGCCGAAAGCCGTGTTTCAGGCGGGGAAAACGGCGAAAAGATGCGCTTGTCGAGCCTTTGCCGGCCGCACCTCGCCGCTATAGGCAATTCGGTTTTTTCGGTCTATTAAGCCGCCCGGATACACTTTTCGCGGGCTCTGCCTGCGATCCCGCACGACAGAGAGGACCATCCCATGAGCCTTCGCATCAACGACATCGCTCCTGATTTCACCGCCGAAACCACCGCCGGCACGATCAATTTCCATGAGTGGATCGGCAACGGCTGGGCCGTGCTCTTCTCGCACCCGAAGAACTTCACCCCGGTCTGCACTACCGAGCTCGGCGCCATGGCCGGCATCGAGGGCGAGTTCCGCAAGCGCGGCGTCAAGGTCATCGGCATCTCGGTCGATCCGGTCGAAAGCCACACCAAGTGGAAGTCCGACATCCGCACCGCCACCGGCTTCGACGTCGATTACCCGCTGATCGGCGACAAGGATCTCGCCGTCGCAAAGCTCTACGACATGCTGCCGGCCGCCGCCGGCGATAGCTCCGAGGGCCGCACGCCTGCCGACAACGCGACGGTCCGCTCCGTCTTCGTCATCGGCCCGGACAAGAAGATCAAGCTGATCCTCACCTACCCGATGACGACCGGCCGCAATTTCGCGGAAATCCTGCGCGCGATCGATTCGATCCAGCTCACCAGCAAGCATCAGGTCGCCACGCCTGCCAACTGGCAGCAGGGCGACGACGTGATCATCACCGCGGCCGTCTCCAACGAGGACGCCATCGCCCGCTTCGGCTCCTTCGACACGGTTCTGCCCTACCTGCGCAAGACCAAGCAGCCGGCCGCCTGATCGGGCGCTGACCAACAGGATGCCAGTGACACGCTGCTTCGTGCAGCGTGTCCGGTTCCTACAGCTACGACGACCAGCCGTACTGCTTCATGCGGCTCCTGTTGGTCGCGACGGCTTCATAGAAGCTTCGTACGCGCGTTGAGGTCCTTATGGCACCGAGCGCTGCCATGTAGAGAGCCTTGCGCGCCCTTGGCCTGCTCTACCCTTGAGTGGCGCCGTCCCGATCTCTTGACGTAATCGTCGTTGAAGGGAGCAAGCCCCGAAAGGCTTGCTGCGGCCTTGGGCGAGAGGCTCCCCAGTTCGGGCATATGGACCAGTAGGGTCAGGGCCGTCACCTGATCATCGATCAGCACTTCGATTGCAGCGATCCATGTGCCGAAAAAGACGATCACGGCATCGATATCGGCGCAGAGGTCTGGATTGAAGGCGTCGCTAAGATGCCGATGCTCGGTTGCGCGGGCCTCGACGAGCTGGTCGCGGCGGCGGGCAAGGCGCAGCCTCGGCCACAAGGCTAAACACGACACCCATCTCGGCCAGCGGACGGGCATCGATGCGGTCCGCCTTGGCCAGTCGTCCGCGTGCCTCGGCAAAGCGTCGGGCCGTGTTGGGATTGACGCGGGCAAAACCGATGCCGGCTTGTGCTAGTCACAGTGGTGTATCGTCATGGGGCCTGCTCCTGTGTGCGCGGTCTGTGGCGACAGCCCCGTGCAACTGTTCAGGTTGATGGGCAAAGCGGGAAGGGACCAAGCCATCTCGCGACCTGCCTTCACAACCGGCGGCTCGGATCCTAGCGGCGTCCTTCCTGCAACCATCTTACTACAACACAAACACACAGGATCTCGGCTCAAGGTCGAGGATGACGGAGGAGAGGGGTGTAGATCTGACAACAGCCTTTTGTTTTTAAGGCGTTATCCGACCTTAACGCAAAGCCATTTCGCTCGGAAACGCTTGAGGCGAGGTGGCAGCAGCCCCCCGCTCGGCCGCTCTCAAAACTCTTCCCAGTCCCCGTCATTGCCCTTCTCCTGCCGCACGCCCAGTGCGCCGGCGAGCTTTTCGCTGAGGGCGAGGGCCGGGGAGTTGATCGGGCGGGATTTGGCGCTGGCCGCCTTGACGTTCCATTGGCCGGGCGATTTGCGGGCGACGGCCGGTTCCGGCGCGGAGACGACCGGCGGGGCCGGGGTGGAGGGCACGATATGGAGGTGCGGTGCCTGCATGGAGCGGCCGGCAGCCGCGCTGCCGCCGACGTTGAAGCGGCCGATCAGCGCGTTCAGCGCCTGCACTTCCGAGGCGAGGCCGTGGCTGGCGGCCGTCGTTTCCTCGACCATGGCGGCGTTTTTCTGCGTGCCCTGGTCCATGGCGTTGACGGCGGTGTTGATCTCCTGAAGGCCGGTCGACTGTTCGCGCGCGGCCTCGACGATCGCCACGACGTGGCTGTTGATCTCCTGCACCTCGGTGACGATGGTCTGAAGCGCGCGGCCCGTATCGCCGACCAGCGACACACCGGTGCGCACCTGCTCGCCGGAGGTGTTGATCAATGCCTTGATTTCCTTGGCGGCCTTGGCGGAGCGCTGGGCAAGCTCGCGCACTTCCTGTGCGACAACCGCAAAGCCCTTGCCGGCTTCACCGGCGCGGGCGGCTTCCACGCCAGCATTCAGTGCCAGCAAGTTCGTCTGGAAAGCGATCTCGTCGATCACGCCAATGATGCTGGTGATCTCGCTGGAGGACTTTTCGATCTCCTGCATGGCCGAAACGGCGCGGCGCACGATCTCGCCGGATTTTTCCGCACCCGTGCGGGTGCGGCCGACAAGCGCGCCGGCTTCTTCCGCCCGCTTGGTGGAATCCTTGACGGTCGTGGTGATCTCTTCGAGCGCGGCGGCGGTTTCCTCGACGGAAGCGGCCTGCTGTTCGGTGCGGCGGGAGAGATCGTCGGCGGCGGCGCGGATCTGGCTGGCGCCGGCATCGATGGCGCGGGCGTTCTCGCCCACTTCGCGCAGCGCGTCGCTGAGCCGCGAGACCGAGGCGTTGAAATCCTCGCGCAGGCGATCGAGGTCGCCGTCGAAGGGCTTTTCGATCTGGCAGGTCATATCGCCAGCGGCGAGCTTGCCGAGGGCATCGGCGAGGCTGGCCACGGCCTCCTGCACGCGGCCGCTGTCGCGCGTGCGCTCGGCGTCGCGGGCCTGGCGTTCGCCATCGGCGCGGCGGCGATCGTCCTCGCTCTGGCGCTCAAGGCGCTGGCGGTCGGCGGCATTGTCGCGGAAGATCGCGACGGTGCCCGCCATTTCGCCGATCTCGTCGGTGCGGTCGGCATGCGGAATGGTGACGGTCGTGTCGCCCTCCGCCAGCCGCTTCATCGCGGCACCCAAGCCGTTGAGCGGCTTCACGACGCGGCGGTTGACGAGGAAGATGGCGGCAAGCGCGAGGCCCATGGCGGCGGCAAGCGACGCCCAGGTCAACGCAAAGGCTGAGCCTTCCTCGGCGCGGGCCGAGAGGATGGTCTCGTCCGTCACCTTCTGGGTGCGGGCGACCAGATCGTTCAGCGAGGCGGTGATCGCGTCGGCGCTCGCCTGCATCGGGCCCTTGTACACTTCCAGTGCCGGCCCCTTGGCGGCAATGGCGGAGAACTGGATAAGCTTGGCGGATTCGTCGAGATAGGTCTTCAGCGTCGCCTTGATGCCGTCCACCTCGGTCGTCGTCGCCGCGTCGCCGGTATTGGCTGCACCATAGCTGTCGACCATGCCGGCGAAGGCATCGGCGCGTTCCTTGATGCGGGCCTCGATGCGGCCGATCTCGTCCGGATCCATCGAGAGCAGGTGTTCGGAATAGGTGGCGTTCAACTCGGAAAAGGCATGGCTCAGTTGCAGGATGCTGCTCATCTGCGGCATGCGGTCCGTACCGATGCGCTCGATATGGCCGGTCATCGCTGAGAGCGAGCGGAAGGCGACAGCGCCCTGCAGGCCGCCCAGCACCACCATGAGGAGGAAGAGGGCGGGTAGCAGCCTGCTGATCCGGACATTGCGCATGACAGTTCCCTGATTTTTATGGTGTTTGCACGGCAACGTGCGAGTGCGCGAGAGTCTAGGCGCGGGCGTTTAACACCGGCTTAATGAGGCGTTGCGAAGGCCTGCCTTGCCGGGCGCTTTTCCACACCCTACATGCGGTGGCGAACAGGAGTTTGCGATGATCCTCGACGCTGCCCGGCTTTCGCTGGCCAATCTCTTCGCCCCCGAGACGCGCGGCGTCTTCTGGAAGGTTCTGGGCCTCACGCTGCTTGCCCTTGTCGTGATCTGGTTCGGCCTGCGCGAAACCTTCATCGCCTTCGCCTGGCCGTGGCTTTCGGGCGCCTTCATGCCCGACCTGCCGGATTGGGCGGGCTGGCTGACCCTCGTCTTCGGTATCGTCGCGAGCATCGGGCTGGCGCTCGGCCTTGCCCTGCTGCTTGCCCCCGTCACGGCCATCATCGCCGGCTTCTTCCTCGACGATGTCGCCGAGGTCATCGAGAAACGCGACTATCCCTCGGAGAAGCCGGGTGTGGCGCTGCCGATGGGGCAGGCCATTGCCGGCTCGATCAAGTTCCTCGGCATCGTCATCCTCGGCAACCTGATCGCGTTGTTCCTGCTGTTCATTCCGGGCGTCAATCTTGTCGCCTTCTTCGTGGTCAACGGCTACCTGCTCGGCCGGGAATTTTTCGAGTTCGCCGCCATGCGATACCGCCCGCCGCAGGAGGCGCGGCTGTTTCGCGCAAAACACGCCTCCACGGTGCTGTTGGCCGGTCTGCTGATTGCAGCCTTCCTGGCGATCCCCATCGTCAACCTTCTGACGCCGCTTTTTGCGGCCGGCCTCATGGTGCATCTCCACAAGGCCTTGAGCCGCAAGGATTCCGGTTTCTCACTGCGGCAGAACTGATGCGTCGTAGAGGGCCGCATAGTCGGCGCTCGGCGGGATCGGCTTGATCACGTCGATCATCACGCCGTTCGGATCGGCGGTGATGAAATGGCGCTGGCCGAAATCCTCATCCCTGATGTCGCGCAGGATGGGCAGCCCGGCGGCGCGCACGGCGTCATAGACCGCATCGACATCCTCCACCTCGAAATTCAAAAGAAGCCCCGAGACCTTGCCGCGCCCTACGGCCGGGATCGTCTCATGGCTGCCATCGAGCACCGCAAGCGTCACCTTTTCGTCTTCCTTCGACTGGAGGTGGATGTACCAGTCGCTGGTGAAGAGCGCCTCGAACTTGAAATGCGTCGTGTAGAATTCTGCGGTGCCGGCGACATCGTCGGTCATGATCACGGGATAGTAGCTGGTCGTTTTCATCGCTTTCCCTTTCGTTTCCTGCGCAATTCCAAACGCAAAACCGCTTCACGCTTTTGCTGGAATTGCGCCGTGAAAAAACATACAGTCTGCATGTTTCTATCAATTAACATACATGCAGTTTGTATGTAAAGGGGCAGGATGGCACGCAGCAACAGGGAACGCACGGAAGCGACGCGGCTGGCTCTGATCGAGGCGGCCCGGCGGCTGTTCGTGGAAAAGGGCTATGCGGAAACGGCGACACCCGACATCGTGGCGGAGGCGGGCGTGACACGCGGCGCGCTCTACCATCACTTCGAGGACAAGCGGGCGCTGTTTCGCGCCACGCTGGAGCGCGAGGCGGAAGCCGTGGCGGCGCAGATCGAGACGGCCTCGACCGCTTCCGGCACGCCGCGCGAGGCGCTGCTGTCCGGTGCTAGCGCCTATTTCGATGCGATGGCCGAACCCGGCCGCACGCGGCTTCTGCTTTTGGAGGCCCCCGCCGTCATCGGCCTCGAGGCCATGGGCGCCATCGAGCGCGACAATGCCGAGGACACCCTGAAAAAAGGTCTTTCCGACCTGCTCGGGCCTGAGGTGGGTGCCGGAAAACTTCAGGCGCTGACCGACCTGCTCTCCGCCGCCTTCGACCGCGCTGCCATCGCCATCGAGGCGGGCGCGGACCGCAAGACTTACGAGGCGGCGATTGCCGACCTGATCGACGGTCTTAGGGCGTAGGGCCGAACAGCTGGGCCGGCAGTTCCACCAGGGGCGCCGGCACGTCGCAGGTCTTTTCCGGCGATCGACAGAGATCGGCGATGACGCAGTGCTCGCATTCGGGCCGGCGGGCCTTGCAACAGTAGCGCCCGTGCAGGATCAGCCAGTGGTGGGCGTGGTAGAGATATTCGTCGGGGATGAGACGCATCAGCTTCTCCTCCACCTCGTCGGGCGTCTTGCCGGGGGCAAGGCGCAGCCGGTTGGCGATGCGGAAGATATGCGTGTCCACCGCCATCGTCGCCTGGCCGAAGGCCATGGACAGCACGACATTCGCCGTCTTGCGGCCGACGCCCGGCAGCATGATGAGCTCCTCGCGGGTGCGCGGCACCTCGCTGTTGAACCGATCGACCAGCATTTGGCTGAGTGCGATGACGTTCTTCGCCTTGTTGCGGTAGAGGCCGATCGTCTTGATGTAATCGCGCACCGTCTCCTCGCCGAGCGCGAGCATCTTTTCCGGCGTGTCGGCGATGGCAAAGAGCGCGCGGGTCGCCTTGTTGACGCCGGCATCGGTCGCCTGCGCGGAAAGGGCGACGGCGACGACCAGCGTGAAGGGGTTCACATGTTCGAGTTCACCCTTCGGCTCCGGCCGCTGGATGGAGAAGCGGCGAAAGATCTCCTTCAGCTCGTCCTGCGAATAGAGGCTTTTCGGCCGGGCCGGCGCCTTGCGGCGGGCGGTCGCTGCGGGCGCTTTCTTTTTGATCTTTCCGTTTTCCATGATGCTTCCGCAGGTCACATGTCGTCGCCGCAAAACCGCTACACACTTTTGCGCGACATGCTTATAGTCTTGGCTCATGACGCAAGGCAACGCTGACATCACGATGAACGACCTGCCGGTCTTCTCGGCCGAGCTGCATCCCTACCGGTCGCTTGGACGCAACGGCCACCGCATCTTCTTCCTCGTCGCGGGCGCACTCACCTTTGCCCATATGGCGGTCTTCATGATCTCCGGTGCCTGGCCCGTGGTGCTGTTCTTCGGCGCGGATTTCCTGATCCTCTTCGGCGCCTTCTGGCTGAACAATAGGGCCGCCAAGGCGCGCGAGGTGGTCTCGCTGTCGCGCACCAACATTTCCATCCGCAAGATCAGCCCGTCCGGCCGAGAGACGGAACATGTCTTCAATCCGTTCTGGGCGCGTTTCCAGGTGTCGCGCAAGGCCAAGATCGGCATCACCGCCATGCATGTGCGCGGCAATGGCCGCGAGACCGATGTCGGCACCTTTCTGCCGCTCGATGACCGCGAACGCTTTGCCTCCGCCTTTTCCGGTGCCTTGGCGCGTGTCAAACGCGGCTATTGAATGGATTGGCAGGAATCGGGTGGCGAGCCCGCGCGCGCCATGCTTTTCTGGCGGCACAGGAGAAAAGCGATGAACATTGCCGCGACTTTGCAAACCGACATCACGCCCGAGGGCGATGATTACACGACCGTCCGTCAGGTCATCGAGATGATCACCGACGACTATCGCGACCAGCCCGGTCTCGACGACATCGCCGGCCGTCTCGGCCAGTCGCCGACGCAGCTGCAGAAGACTTTCACCCGCTGGGCCGGCCTCTCGCCGAAAGCCTTCTTGCAGGCCGTGACGCTCGACCATGCCAAGCGCCTGCTGCGCCAGGAAGAGCTGCCGCTGCTCGAAACCAGCTTCGAGGTCGGCCTCTCCGGCCCGAGCCGCCTGCATGATCTGTTCGTCACGCATGAGGCCATGTCGCCGGGGGAATGGAAGGCGCGCGGCGCCGGCCTGACGATCCGCTACGGTTTTCATCCGTCGCCCTTCGGCCGCGCGCTTGTCATGATCACCGACCGCGGCCTTGCCGGCCTTGCCTTCGCCGACGAGCCCGGTGGCGAGGATGCCTTCGAGGACATGTCCTCACGCTGGCCGAATGCCCATTATGTCGAAGACAGCGAGGCGACCGCCGCCTATGCCGAGCGCATCTTCGATCCGACCCGCTGGGATCCAAAGGCACCGCTGCGCATCGTGCTGATCGGCTCGGATTTCCAGGTCCGCGTCTGGGAAGCGCTCTTGCGCATCCCCATGGGCTGCGCCGTCACCTATTCGTCGATTGCCGAAACGCTCGGCCAGCCCACGGCCTCGCGTGCCGTCGGCGCCGCCGTCGGCCGCAACCCCATCTCCTTCGTCGTGCCTTGTCATCGTGCGCTCGGCAAGAGCGGCGCGCTCACCGGCTACCATTGGGGCCTGACGCGCAAGCGGGCGATGCTCGGCTGGGAATCGGGCAAGGCCTGAAACAAAAAGGCCGGCAGTGATGCCGGCCTTTTTGTTTGGGAAGATGTTGAGAACCGCTCAGTGTGCGCCCGACATGTCGCCGAGGACGTCCTTGGTGTTGACGGTCGAATCGGGGTTCAGCGTGTAGACCATGGGAACGCCGGTCGCGAGGTTGAGCTTCAGGATCTCCTCCTTGGTCAGCTTGTCGAGCACCATGACCAGCGAGCGCAGCGAGTTGCCATGCGCGGCGACGAGAACCTTTTCGCCGCGCAGCACGCGGGGCAGGATTTCCGTGAGGTAATAGGGCCAGACGCGCGCACCGGTGTCGCGCAGGCTCTCGCCGCCCGGCGGCGGGATGTCGTAGGAACGGCGCCAGATATGCACCTGCTCCTCGCCCCACTTCGCGCGGGCGTCGTCCTTGTTCAGGCCGGAGAGGTCGCCGTAGTCACGCTCGTTGAGCGCCTGGTCGCGGATCGTTTCCAGACCCTGCTGGCCGATCTCGTCGAGGATGATCTTCAGCGTCTTCTGGGCGCGGGAGAGATCCGAGGTGAAAGCGATGTCGAACTTGATGCCCGTTTCGGCGATCGCCTTGCCGCCGGTCTTGGCTTCCTCGACGCCGAGTTCGGTCAGGTCGGGATCGCGCCAGCCGGTGAAGAGGTTTTTCAGGTTCCATTCGCTCTGGCCGTGGCGAACGAGGACGAGGGTTCCGCTCATGAAGTGTTCTCCCGATTGAAAAAAGATCAGTTGAGCCCGAGCACGTCGAGCATGGAATAAAGGCCGGGCTTCTTGTCGCGCGCCCAGAGTGCGGCCTGCACCGCGCCGCGTGCAAAAATCGAGCGGTCGGTGGCGCTGTGCGACAGCGTCACCAGCTCGCCTTCGCCGGCGATGACGACGGAATGTTCTCCGATGACGGAGCCGCCGCGCAGCGTCGCAAAGCCGATCGTGCCTGTGGGACGTGCACCGGTATGGCCATCGCGCACCCGCACGGAATTGTCGGCCAGCGAAATGCCGCGCCCCCTGGCGGCGGCCTGGCCAAGCAGCAACGCCGTGCCGGAGGGCGCGTCGACCTTGTGTTTGTGGTGCATTTCCAGCACCTCGATATCCCAGTCGGCAGGGCCGAGCGCGCGGGCGGCGGTCTGCGTGAGCACGCCGAGCAGGTTCACGCCGAGGCTCATATTGCCCGATTTGACGATGCGGGCATGGCGGGCAGCCGCCTTGATCTTTTCGTCATCTTCGGAAGAGCAGCCGGTGGTGCCGATGACATGCACGATGCGCGCCTGCGCGGCCAGCCCGGCGAAGTCGACGGTGGCGGCGGGAGCCGTGAAATCGAGCACGCCTTCGGCGGCCACGAAGGCTTCGAGCGGCTTGTCGGTGATGGTTACGCCGATCGGGCCGAGGCCGGCGAGTTCACCCGCATCGCGGCCGATGAAGGGCGAGCCCTCGCGCTCGACGGCGGCGAACACTTCCGCCCCCTCGATGGCGTGGATGGTGCGGATCAGCGTCTGGCCCATGCGACCGGCGGCGCCGACGACGACCAGCTTCATTGCGGTGCCGCTCATGTTCTGTCCCTATTCTGCATTCTTAACGGTATTTCCGGCCGGCGCCTGCAGGCTGTTGAGGCGAGCGTAAAGGCCGTTTTCGCGGCTCGCAAGCGCGGTGTGGGAGCCTTCCTCGACGACCGCGCCGTCCTGCATCACAATGATCTTGTCGGCACGCACGACGGTCGACAGACGGTGCGCGATGACGACGACGGTGCGCCCGCTCATCGCCTCGTCCAGCGCCTTCTGCACGGCCTGTTCGGATTCGGTGTCGAGCGCGGAGGTCGCTTCGTCGAGCAGCAGGATCGGTGCGTTGCGCACCAGGGCGCGCGCGATCGACAGTCGCTGGCGCTGGCCGCCGGACAGCGTCACGCCGTTCTCGCCGACCGGCGTCTCGTAGCCGAGCGGCTGGGCGAGGATGAAATCATGCGCATAGGCGTGGCGCGCGGCTTCCTCGATCTCGGCATCGGTCGCCTCGGGCCGGCCGTAGCGGATGTTGTCGCGGATCGTGCCCTCGAAGAGGTAGGGCTGCTGCGAGACATAGGCGATGGCATTGCGCAGCGACTGCTTGGTCACATGCGCGATATCCTGCCCGTCGATCAGGATCTCGCCCTCCGCCGGATCGTAGAAGCGCGGAATGAGGCTGATGACCGTGGATTTGCCGGCGCCGGAGGGGCCGACGAGCGCGGTGGTCTTGCCGCCCTCGGCGGTGAAGTTCAGACCCTTGAGGATCGTCTCGGTTTCCGAATAGCCGAACCGCACATGCTTGAAGGTGATGGTGGCATCGGTGACGGCCAGGGGCTTGGCATCCGGCCGGTCGGCCTGGCGCGGCTTGAGGTCGAGGATTTCGTAGATCATGCGGGCATTGACGACCGCGCGCTCCAGTGAGACCTGCAGGCGGGCAAGGCGCTTGGCCGGCTCGTAGGCCATCAAAAGCGCGGTGACGAAGGAGAAGAAGGCGCCGGGCAGGATGCCGCCATAGATCGAGCGATAGGCCGCATAGCCGAGCACGCCCGAAATGGCGAAACCGGCAAAGGCTTCCGTCATCGGCGCGGTGCGTTCCGACAGGCGGGCAATGCGGTTCGAGCGGTTTTCCGCCTGCGCGATGATGCCCTCGACCTTGTCCTTCAGCTGGGCTTCCATGGTGAAAGCCTTGACGATGGTGATGCCCTGCACCGTTTCCTGCATGGCGCCGAGCACATGGCTGTTCAGTTCGACGGATTCGCGCGTGGCACTGCGCAGGCGCTTTGACACGTAGCGCAGGCCGAGAAGCAGCGGCGGGGCGACGAAGAACACGATCAGCGTGAGGATCCAGTCCTTCGACAGCATTACCGCGATGAGCGCGATGAGCGTCAGGAAATCGCGCGCGACCGACGTCACCGTCATGTTCAGCACGTCGCGGATGCCGGTGACGTTCTGGCTGATCTGGGCGGCCAGATAGGCCGAGCGCGATTCCGAGAAGAAGCCGACGCTGAGCGCCATCAGGTGCGAATAGAGGCGGCGCTGGTAGCGCGCGACGATATTGTTGCCGATCTTCGAGAGAATGACGGCCTGGAAATAGGTGGCGAAGCCGCGCAGCACGAAGGCGACGAAGATCGAGCCGCAGATCAGGACGACGAGGTCGGCGCGTTTGTTGGCGAAGGCCTCGTTGACGACGGATTCCATGATCCAGGCGGTAAACGCCGTGGTGAGCGCAACGATGGCGAGGCTGAGCACCGCCAGGCCATAGCCCTTGAGGTGGTCACGGCCGTTCTCGGCGATGACGCGCTTCAGCACGGTGGTGACGGTGTCGGAGCTGACGTGGGGGCGCTCGGGACGACTCTTATCGGCCAATAGACTGACTTTCCTGCACGATCTCTCGGGCGGCCGGACGAAACCGGCGCTTTGGCCGCTCTATAGGGTGTCGGTCGGCCTTTGGCGAGTCCGAGGCGGCGTCAAGCACTGCCGAAGGCCTCACCTTTTCCAGTGGCGTCCCTCGGTTGCAACACCAAAACGGTCCGGCATGCGGGCAAAGGCGGCAAGGCCGGCAAGCGCTGCGACGGGATGGGTGACCACATAGGTCGGGATGGATTTGAGCAGCGCGCTGTGCGGCGCCTTGTCCTCGAAGGCGGCGCGGAACTCCGGGCCACGCAGCGCCGGCAGGATCTTCTGCGAGATGCCGCCGGCCAGGAAAACGCCGCCCTTGGCCATGAAGATCATCGCCATGTCGCCGGCCACGCGGCCGAGATAGGTCGAAAACAGCGAGACGGTCTCGACCGCCGCGCGGTCTTCCTGCGCCAGCGCCTTGGCCGTCACGTCGGACGGCTTTTCGAGCGTCGCGTCGATGCCGTCCGCGGCGCAGATCGCGCGATAGATGTTCATGATGCCGCGCCCGCAGAGCAGCTGCTCGGCGGAGATGCGGCCCTCGATCGGCTCGAGGAACGGCCAGATCCGGTAGTCGCGTTCGCTGCGCGGGCCGACATCGACATGGCCGCCTTCGCCGGGAACCGGGATCCAGCTGTGCCGGGCATAGACGAGGCCGGCGACGCCAAGCCCGGTGCCGGGGCCGAGCACGGTGCGCGAAGCGGCATTGCGCTCGATGCCGGGGCCGATCTTTTCCCGGTCGGCATCGCCGAGCGACGCGACCGCGAGCGCCTGCGCCTCGAAATCGTTGACGAGCAGCACATCCTCGAAGCCGAGATTGGCGATCATATCGCGCGGGCGCACCACCCAGGGGCAATTGGTCAGCGGCACCTCATCACCCTGGATCGGGCCGGCAAGCGCCAGGATCGCCGAGCGCGGCTGCACCGAACTCGTGTCGAGAATGCATTTCTGCAGGGCATCGTCGATATTGGCGAAATCCGCCGTCTGGACGATCGGGAACTGTTTTGGTTCGGCAAAGGCGTCCAGCAGCAGCGCGAAGCGCGCATTGGTGCCGCCGATATCGCCGACGAGAATGGGGAAGGGGAGGTTGGTGTCGTTATCGCCAGGCCGTGCCATCAAGCTATCCCGTTCTTTCGCGTCGTGATTTTGGCTCATCGCCTATCCGGGCTCAACAGTGCCGTCAATCGGCGGCGAAGTCGAGCAGGTGTTCGGCCGTGGCGCGGTTCAGCGCCATCGGAATGTCGTAGACGATGGCAAGCCGCATCAGCGCCTTGACGTCCACATCGTGCGGCATGGGGGTGAGCGGATCGACGAAGAAGATCAAGACGTCCACCTCGCCGGTCGCGATCAGTGCGCCGATCTGCTGGTCGCCACCGAGCGGGCCGCTCTTGAGACGCGTCACGTCGAGGCCGGGGCAGGCTTCCAGAACACGGCCGCCGGTGGTGCCGGTCGCGACGATCTTCGCCTGCGCCAGCACCTTTTCATTGCGCAATGCGAAATCCGCCATGTCGTCCTTCTTCTCGTCATGGGCGATGAGGGCGATGCATTTGCGGCGGGACATGGCGTTCCTCGTGGGTTCTACGGGGAAATTTAAATCGATTTGATCGCCTTATACAAAAGCGGCGGGGCCTTGAAAAGCCCCGCCGCTAGAGGTGTCTTACTGGAACGGCCGCGGGATCGGGATCGGCACGATGGCCGGCAGCGCCGTGTCGTTGGCGATGACGGCCTCGATGCTGCCCGCCGGCGTGTCGCCGCCGCCGGAGAAGGCGAGCGCGGTGGAGGAGACGCCGCCATTGCCCTGATAGGTCACTTCCTGCTCGGAGGCCGGCGAGGCGCTCGCAAGCACGGTGCCGCAGGCCTTGGGAAGATTGGCCATCGTCAGATACCAGGGCTTCACGGGCTTGTCGTCCTTCTTCGGCTTCGGCTTGGACCAGGGCTCTTTGGTGAACCACCAGGCAAGCGAGGCATCGCAGCCGTCGCCGGCCGGCACGCGGGCTTGCGGCTTGCAGCCGGCCGCACCCTCCGGGCACTTGATGCGGATATGGAAATGCTCGTCATGGCCGTAGATCGGCCGCACCTTGCCGAGCAGCGACCGGTCGCCCTGCCAGGTGTCGCAGAGCTTCTTCTTGATCGCCGGATTGACGAAGACGCGATCGACCTGCGGATAGCTCGCCGCCTTCATGACGAGCTTGGCATGGGTCGAGGTCCAGCGACGCGAATCGACGGTCAGGAACTTGCTCTTGTCGAGCATGGAGGTGAAGGGCAGCTTCTCACGCTCCTCAGCCGACAGGCGATGATCGGGCATCGGCGTAAACCAGATATCGGCATCGAGGCCGACCTGGTGCGAGGCATGGCCTGATAGCATCGGCCCGCCGCGCGGCTGCGAGATATCGCCGAGCAGCAGGCCCGGCCAGCCGAGTTTCTGCGCATCCTGCGAGAACTGCTCCAGGAGCGCGATCATCTGCGGATGACCCCAGCGCCGGTTGCGCGACAGGCGCATTGCCTGCCAGGCCGGCCCGTCCGTCGGGATCGCCACCGCGCCGGCAATGCAGCCCTTGGCATAGGAGCCATAGGGATTGGTCGCCATTTTCGCCGGCAGGCGCTTTGCGCCGAACAGCTCCTTGGCCGGCCGGTCCTCGGCGGCGGCGGGAGCGGCAAGGGCGGTCAGCGCGAGGCCGGCGGCCATCAGGCACGGGATGAGGCGGATAAGCTTGGAAGGCAGGGGCATTGGCGGGTCTCGAAGTCGCAATCGTTGCGAAAGGTTAAAGGATCATCCTTTCGCGGAAGTGAATCGTCGTGCCGGATAGGGGCGGCAAAAACCGCCGCTTTCATGGCAGGCCTGTCAATTGCCCGGATTTTGCCTATTCTCCGCTGCATGCTTCGGCAAACGCATGGAAAGGAAAGTGGCATGCAGGCAGCCTACGGGAGAACATTGGTCACGGCGATACTGGCGATCGGGCTCGCGACGGGGGCTGTCGCTCAGGATGCTGCAAGCCCGGTCTGGCGCAACGGCATCTCGACCATCGGTGAGCTGAAGCATCCCAACGGATTTGCGCATTTCGACTATGTCAATCCCGATGCGCCGAAGGGCGGCGAGCTGAAACTCTCCGAAACCGGCACCTACGACACGTTCAACCTCATCCTCTCCAAGGGCGAGGCGGCAACCGGTGTCGGCTCGCTGGTCTTCGATACCTTGCTGAAATCGGCCGAGGACGAGATCACCGCCTCCTATGGCCTGCTCGCCGAGGGCGTTTCCTATCCCGACGACTTCTCGTCCGCGACCTTCCGCCTGCGCGCGGAGGCGAAATGGGCGGATGGGCAGCCGGTGACGCCTGATGATGTCGTCTATTCCTTCGAAAAGCTGAAGGAGCACAATCCGCTCTACGCCAACTACTACCGCCATGTGATTTCGGCCGAAAAGACCGGCGATCGCGACATCACCTTCCGTTTCGACGAGAAGAACAACCGGGAACTGCCGAACATTCTCGGCCAGTTCCCGGTCATCCCCAAGCACTGGTGGGAGGGAACGGACGCCAAGGGCAACAAGCGCGATATCAGCCGCACGACGCTGGAACCGGTGATGGGCTCCGGCCCCTACAAGATCGGCGCCTTCCAGGCCGGCGCCTCCATCCGCTTCGAACGGCGCGACGACTATTGGGGCAAGGACCTCAATGTGAATGTCGGCCAGAACAATTTCGGCACGATCATCTACACGTTCTTCGGTGACAGGACCGTCGAATTCGAAGCCTTCCGCACCGGCAATGTCCAGTTCTACCAGGATAACAGCGCCAGCCACTGGGCGACCTCCTACGATTTCCCCGCTGCCAAGGACGGGCGCGTGGTGCGCGAGGAGATTGAGAACCCGCTGCGCGCCACCGGCGTCATGCAGGCCTTCGTGCCGAACCTGCGCCGCGACAAGTTTAGGGATCAGAAGGTGCGCGAGGCGCTGAACTACGCCTTCGACTTCGAGGACCTGAACCGCAGCCTCGCCTATAATGCCTTCCAGCGCGTCGACAGCTATTTCTGGGGCACGGAACTGGCTTCCTCCGGCCTGCCGGAAGGGCGCGAGAAGGAAATCCTCGAGGAGCTGAAGGACAAGGTCCCCGCTGACGTCTTCACCACGCCCTATACCAACCCCGTCAACGGCGACCCGCAGAAGGTGCGCACCAACCTGCGCAAGGCGCTCGACCTCTTCAAGGAGGCCGGTTACGAGTTGAAGGACCGCAAGCTGGTCAATGTGAAGACGGGCGAACCCTTCGGCTTCGAGATCCTGCTCTCCAACCCCTCCTTCGAGCGCACGGTCACGCCCTTCGTCAACAGCGTGAAGAAGATCGGCGTCGATGCGCGCATCCGCACCGTCGATGCCTCGCAATATACCAACCGTATCAGAAGCTTCGACTATGACATGATCTACGGTGTCTGGGCGCAGTCGCTCGTTCCGGGCAACGAGCAGAGCGACTATTGGGGCTCGGCCTCGGCCAACCAGCAGGGCTCGAAGAACTACGCCGGCATTTCCGATCCGGCGATCGACGATCTCATCCGCCGCATCATCTTCGCGCCGAACCGTGACGAACTGGTGGCGACCACCCATGCGCTCGACCGCGTGCTGCTCGCCCATCACTATGTCGTGCCGCTGTTCTACGCCAAGGCGCAACGCATCGCCTATTGGAACAATCTCGCCCGACCGGCGGAGCTGCCCTATTACGGGCTCGGCTTCCCGAATGTCTGGTGGTCGAAAACCGCCGCGAAATGAGCCGGGGCTTGCGCCGCAAAGCCGGCTGGGCTCCATATAGCGACAGCGAATCACCGCTGCCGGCAGCGGTGGCAAAACGAGAAGGTTTGGGCTTGATCGACAGGATATCGAAGCGGCGGCGTGCCGCAGACGGGCGCGTCCTTCCGGTGGAGCGTCGCTGATGGGCGCCTATATCCTGCGTCGTCTCCTGCTGATGATCCCGACCATCTTCGGCATCATGGCGATCTCCTTTGCGATCGTGCAGTTCGCACCGGGCGGCCCGGTCGAGCAGGTCATTTCCGACCTCACCAACCAGGGCGCGGGCGACCGTCTTTCCGGCGGCGGCGACATGCTGCAGAATGCCGGCGGCGAGGGCGCCTATCGCGGCTCGCAGGGGCTCGATCCCGAATTCATCGCCAAGCTGGAAAAGCAGTTCGGCTTCGACAAGCCGCCGCTCGAGCGCTTCTTCACGATGATGTGGGATTATATGCGCTTCGATTTCGGCGAGAGCTTCTTCCGCAACACCTCGGTCGTCGATCTGATCGCCGAGAAGATGCCGGTCTCCATCTCGCTCGGCGTCTGGATCCTCATCTTCTCCTACGCCATCTCCATCCCGCTCGGCATCAAGAAGGCGGTCTCGGACGGGTCGGCCTTCGACGTCTGGACCTCGGGCATCATCATCATCGGCTATGCGGTGCCGAGCTTCCTGTTCGGCATCCTGCTGATCGTGCTCTTCGCCGGCGGGTCCTTCCTCGACTGGTTCCCGCTGCGCGGCATCGTGTCGGATAATTTCGACAGCCTCGCCTGGTGGCAGAAGCCGCTCGACTACATGTGGCACATGACGCTGCCGTTGATCACGCTGCTGCTTTCGGCCTTCGCCACCACGACGCTGCTCACCAAGAACTCGTTCATCGACGAGATCAAGAAGCAGTATGTCACGACGGCGCGCGCCAAGGGGCTGACGGAGGGGCAGGTGCTCTATGGTCACGTGTTCCGCAATGCCATGCTGATCATCATCGCCGGCTTCCCCGGCGCCTTCATCTCGGCCTTCTTCACGGGGTCGCTGCTCATCGAATATATCTTCTCGCTCGATGGCCTCGGCCGCCTCGGCTACGATTCCATCGTGCGGCGCGATTATCCGATCGTCTTTGCGACGCTCTTCATCTTCTCGCTGATGGGCCTCGTCGTCAGCCTCATCTCCGACCTCATCTATACCTGGGTCGACCCCCGCATCGATTTCGACCGGAGGGACGTGTGATGAGCGCCGTGACGGATGCAAAGCCGGTCGCGCCCCCGCGCAAGGGGCTGCTCAACCCGACCAATCTGCGGCGCTGGGAAAACTTCAAGGCGAACCGGCGCGGCTACTGGTCGCTCTGGATTTTCCTCGTCATCTTCGTGCTCTCGCTCTTTGCCGAGGGCATCGCCAACGACCGGCCGATCATCGCCTCCTACAAGGGCGAACTGCTCTTCCCGGTCGTGATCGATTATCCGGAGGAAAAGTTCGGCGGCTTCCTGGCCGAGACCGATTACCGCTCGGATTTCATTCAGGAAGAGGTCAATGCCAACGGCTGGATGATCTGGCCGCCGATCCGCTATTCCTATAGCTCGACCAATTCCAACATCCCGCATTCCGCCCCGACGAAACCCTTCTGGCTGATGTCGAAGGAAGAGCGCTGCGCGGGCTATCCCGGCGGCGTGAACGATCCGAACTGCACGATCAGCAACCTCAACTGGCTCGGCACCGACGATCAGGCGCGCGACGTGCTTGCCCGCGCCATCTATGGTTTCCGCATTTCGGTTCTGTTCGGTCTGGCACTGACCATCGCGTCCGCCATTGTCGGCGTGACGGCCGGGGCCGTGCAGGGCTATTTCGGCGGCTGGACCGATCTCCTGATGCAGCGCTTCATCGAGATCTGGTCGTCGATGCCGGTGCTCTACATCCTGCTCATCATCGCCGCCATCCTGCCGCCCGGCTTCTGGATCCTGCTCGGCATCATGCTGCTCTTCTCCTGGGTCGGCTTCGTCGGGGTGGTGCGCGCGGAATTCCTGCGTGCCCGCAATTTCGAATATGTCCGGGCCGCCCGCGCGCTCGGCGTCGGCAATGTCACGATCATGTACCGGCACCTTTTGCCGAACGCGATGGTGGCGACGCTGACCTTCCTGCCCTTCATCCTCTCGGGTTCGATCACCACGCTCACCTCGCTCGATTTCTTAGGGTTTGGAATGCCGCCGGGCTCGCCGTCGCTGGGCGAGCTGATCGCGCAGGGCAAGAACAATCTTCAGGCGCCGTGGCTCGGCATCACCGCCTTCGTCGTCATGTCCGTCATGCTGTCGCTTCTGATTTTCGTCGGAGAAGCCACGCGTGACGCCTTCGATCCGAGGAAGACCTTCCGGTGAGCACACGCGAAATCCTCCTGTCCGTCAAAGACCTGTCGGTCGCCTTCCACCAGGGCGGCAAGACCTCGCTTGCCGTCGATCAGGTGTCCTTCGACATCCACCGCGGCGAGGTCGTGGCGCTGGTCGGCGAATCCGGCTCCGGCAAGTCGGTGACGGCCAATTCCATCCTGAAGCTCCTGCCCTATCCCGCCGCCAGTCATCCCTCCGGCGAGATCCGTTTCAACGGCAAGGACCTGCTGAACGCGTCGGATGCGACGCTGCGCGCGGTGCGCGGCAACGACATCACGATGATCTTCCAGGAGCCGATGACCTCGCTCAATCCGCTGCATTCGATCGAGCGGCAGATCGGCGAGATCCTCAAGCTGCACCAGGGCATCGAAGGCACCGCTGCACGCGCCAAGATTCTGGAGTTGCTGAATCAGGTCGGCATCCGCGAGCCGGAAAAGCGCCTCGCCGCCTATCCGCACGAGCTTTCCGGCGGCCAGCGCCAGCGCGTCATGATCGCCATGGCGCTCGCCAACCGCCCGGAACTGCTGATCGCCGACGAGCCGACGACGGCGCTCGACGTGACCGTGCAGGCGCAGATCCTCGAGCTCCTGAAGAAGTTGAAGGAAGAGCACGGCATGTCCATGCTCTTCATCACCCACGACCTCGGCATCGTCCGGAAATTCGCCGACCGGGTCTGCGTGATGACCAAGGGCAAGATCGTCGAGACCGGCCCGGTGGAAGAAATCTTCTCCAACCCGCAGCATGCCTATACGCGCCACCTGCTCGCCTCCGAGCCGAAGGGCGAGCCGCGGCCGGGCGATGCCGGCCAGCCGGTCATCATCGAGGCTGACGACGTCAAGGTGTGGTTCCCGATCAAGGCCGGCTTCATGCGGCGCGTCGTCGATCATGTGAAGGCGGTCGACGGTATCGATCTCACGCTGCGCGCCGGCCATACGCTCGGCGTCGTCGGCGAATCCGGCTCCGGCAAGACGACGCTCGGTCTCGCGCTGACGCGGCTCATCGCTTCGCAGGGCCGCATCGCCTTCGTCGGGCAGGATATTGCCAGCCACTCCTTTGCCGAGATGCGGCCGCTGCGCCGGCGCATGCAGATCGTCTTCCAGGATCCTTTTGGATCGCTGTCGCCCCGCATGTCGGTGGCCGATATCGTCGCCGAGGGCCTGAAGATCCACGAGCCCGCGCTGTCGGAAGCCGAGCGCGACCATCGCGTGGCCTCGGCATTGGAGGAAACCGGCCTCGATGCCGCGACCCGCTGGCGCTATCCGCATGAATTTTCCGGCGGCCAGCGCCAGCGCATCGCGATTGCCCGCGCCATGGTGCTGAAGCCGGAATTCGTCATGCTCGACGAGCCGACCTCCGCGCTCGACATGAGCGTGCAGGCGCAGGTGGTCGAGCTGCTGCGCGATCTCCAGGCCAAGCACAATCTCGCCTATCTCTTCATCAGCCACGACCTCAAGGTCGTGCGGGCGCTCGCCAATGACATCATCGTCATGCGCGCCGGGCGCGTCGTGGAGAAAGGGCCGGCGAAGGAGATCATCGAGCGTCCCACGGAGGCCTATACCAAGGCCCTCATGGCCGCCGCCTTCAATCTCGAAGCCGTCAGGGCCGAGAGCATCCATCAGTAGCCAAGAAGAGACTGCCCATGAAAAGCCCCGTCATCATCGATCTGAAATTCGATCAGGAGGAGGTCGCGGCGGCGTTGAAGGGGGCCTTTCCGGACCGCGAGGTCGTCAACCTCCTGCATCCGGGCAACCGCAAGCGCGATCTCTCGGGCATCGACTATGCCGTGGTCTGGAAGCCGGGCGCCGATCTCTTTTCGCGGGCGAAGGATCTGAAGGTCGTGTTCTCCGGTGGTGCGGGCGTCGATCACGTGCTGACGCTGCCGGGCCTGCCGGATGTGCCGCTCGTCCGCTTCGTCGACGAGACGCTGACGACCCGCATGAGCGAATGGGTGGTCATGCAGTGCCTCCTGCACATGCGCCAGCACCGGCTCTACGAAGCGCAGCGCGACAAGCGTATCTGGCGCGAGCTTTCGCAGCCCGAGGCGAAGGATTTCACCGTCGGTATCATGGGCTTCGGCGTGCTCGGGCAGGATGCGGCGAAAAAGCTCAAGACGCTCGGCTTCAACGTCATCGGCTGGTCGAAGAGCGGCCGCAAGGTCGAGGGTTTCGAGACATTTGGCGACAGCCGTCTCGATACCTTCCTCGGCAGGAGCGATATTCTCGTCGGCCTGCTGCCGCTGACGCCGGATACGAAGGGCATCTTCAACACCGGCCTTTTCACGCGCCTCAGCCGCAAGGGGCCGTTCGGTGCGCCCGTCTTCATCAATGCCGGCCGCGGCGGCAGCCAGGTCGAGGCTGATATCGTCGCGAGCCTCAATGACGGCACGCTGCACGGCGCCTCGCTCGACGTGTTCGAGCAGGAGCCGCTGCCGCTGGAAAGCCCGCTCTGGTCGATGGACAAGGCGATATTGACGCCGCATGCGGCAGCCGCCTCCGACGTCGCAGCCCTCTTCCGCCATGTGGAACAGCAGATCGCGCGTCTCGAAAGCGGCAAGCCGCTCGAACATCTCGTCGATCGCGACGCGGGCTACTGAGGTCTTTTGTTTTGCGCATTTCCGGACGCAAAACCGCTTCGCACTTTTGCTGAAAATGCTTAAGGCCGGCGGTAACCCGTCGGCCGATCATAGAGCCAGCCGATCCGCTCGATCGCGGCATCCAGCCCCTCGCGCGCCACGCTCATCGTGTGGCCGTTGGCGTGGAGGATGGTTTTCTCGTCTTCCATGATCGCCACATGGCCCTTCCAGAAGACGAGATCGCCGCGGCGCAACTCTTCACGGCTGATCGGCGTGCCGAGGCCGGCGGCCTGCATGTCGGAATCGCGTGGGCAGCCGCGGCCGGTCATCATCATCGAGAGCTGCACCAGCGCCGAGCAATCAAGCCCGAAGCCGGAACGGCCGCCCCAGAGATAGGGCGCTTCGAGGAAACGCGTGGCGACGGCGACATAGTCGTCGCTGGCGGCCTCTCCAAGCGGCAGGCAATGGCCGGCGACGACGGATTGGCCGCCTGCCAGCGTCAGATAGCGCGTGCCGCGCGTCTCGCTCTCGCCGACGATAGTTAGCCGGCTTCCGATCGATAGCGCAAAGGCGGCGGGGGTCCGGAGATCAGCGCCGCTATAGGCAAACGTGCGGGGCACGGCGACGATGTGCGTGGGGGCGGCGTCTCCCGAGGAGAGCGCCGTCTCCTCGATATAGCCGACATAGCCGTCGAAGCCGGATTTCACCCAGGCCCAGCCGTCCGCCCGGTCGAGCACCTGCACGGCTTCGCCGAACAGCACCTGCGTATCGATGCCGGCAGCGGCGTCCGGCCGGGGCCGCAGCGATGCGACGGGCACGGCGACATGTGCTGGCGTGCCGGACACGTAATGCGGTGCCTCCACGCTGCCGCGCAGCGCCTCTTCGGCGAGGTCGGGACGATAGGCATTGAGGCGGCGGTCGGGCAGGGCGTTCATGGGCGTCTCACGGAACGAGCGTATGGCCCCTGGCGATGATGAGATCGCCGAGCCGTTCGAGATAGAGCGCACCCTCGACGGTGCGCTTGATGATGACATTGCGGCGATCGCGGTCGTCGCGCATGCGGGTAACGAGACCCTGTTCGCCCATCGTGTCAAGAGCGCGCGTGATGACCGGCTTGGTCACGCCGAGCTTGGCGGCGAGCCCGCGCACGGTGTGCGGCGGCGGCACGAGGTAGATTTCGAGCAGGATGGCAAGCTGGCGCAGCGTCAGGTCGCGGCCATCCGCATGCACCTGCTGCACGGTTACCTCGTGCCAGAGGCCGAGCGCCTGCGATGGGGTCAAGTCTACCGGCACGACGCCTCCGGGGATGAGCCTGTCCGCCCGATGAAAGGGCGGCTCAGGCAGTTGTCCCGCATTTGCGTTAGCGTTTCGTTACGCTACCGTACCGGTTCCGGAAAGGGAAGTCAGGCCGTGGTCGTCGTGCGCAGATGGTGGTAGAGCGCACGAATGGCCTGCGCCTCGCCGCCGACCGGCGAATGCGGCCGCTCGGCCTGCGCCCAGGCATAGATGTCGAAATGAGCCCAGTGCTTGTTGCGGGTGACGAAGCGTTTCAGGAAGAGCGCCGCGGTGATCGAGCCCGCCATGCCGCCCGAGGGGGCATTGGTGAGGTCGGCGATACGGGCGGAAACGTCCTTGTCGTAGCCCATATAGAGCGGCATGCGCCACATCGGGTCGTCCACCGTCAGGCTCGCTTCGGTGAGGTCCTGCGCCAGGTCCTCGTCGTCGGTGAAGAAGGGCGGCAGGTCGGGGCCGAGCGCCACGCGGGCCGCCCCCGTCAGCGTCGCCATGTCGACGATCAGGTCGGCCTCTTCCTCGTCGGCATAGGCCAGCGCATCGGCCAAGATCAGCCGGCCCTCGGCGTCGGTATTGTCGATCTGGACGGTCAGGCCCTTGCGGCTCTTGTAGATATCGCCGGGGCGGAAGGCGTTGGACGAGATCGAGTTCTCGACGACGGGCACCAGCACGCGCAGGTCCACCTTCAGCTTGGCATCCATGATCATCAGCGCAAGGCCCATGACATTGGCCGCACCGCCCATGTCCTTCTTCATCAGGAGCATGGAGGAGGCCGGCTTGATGTCGAGGCCGCCGGTGTCGAAGGTCACGCCCTTGCCGACCAGCGTCACGCGCTTGTGGCCCTTCTTGCCCCAGCGCAGTTCGAGCAGGCGCGGCGCCTGTTCGGAGGCGCGGCCGACCGTGTGCACGAGCGGGAAATTCTCCTTGATCAGGTCTTCACCGGAGATGACCGAGACCTTGGCCTTGTAGTGCTCACCAAGTGCGCGAAAAACGTCCTCCAGCGCGTCCGGGCCCATGTCGTTGGTGGGCGTGTTGATCAGGTCGCGGGCGAGGAAGACGCCGGCGAGCTGGCGCTTGATGTCGGTGGCGTCGGCATCGGACGGGATGAGCAGCGTCGGTGCCTCGGAGGCGGAGGCCTTGTAGCGTTCGAAACGGTAGCTGCCGAGACCGTAGCCGAGCGCCAGGCGGTTCGCCGTCAGCGGCGCGGTCTCGACATGCCAGTCGCCGGCCGGCAGCGCGCGGGCGAGCTTGCCCGCCAGGAAGGGGGCGTCGGACGGGTTCTTGCCAAGCCCGAAGAGTGCACCGCCGAGATGGCCGTCCGCCGTCGGCACCATCAGGAGCGCGCCCGTCTCCGCCTTGAAGCCCGCCTTCTTCGCCCAGTCCAGCGCGATGGGATCGATCGTGCCGGTCTCGATATGGGCCGGGGTGATCGCAAAGATCGGCAGCGTCTTTCCGTTCTTCGTGTTGAAGGGAGAGGGCCGGTCGATGAACTGGAAGGGGGCCATGGGGTAACCTTTGGAGAGAGCCGCGAGAATCGGCCAATTAACACTCTGTTAGGGTTAACAGATTATTGCTGGAGCGGAGATTGCGGCGTGATTCCTTAACTGCCGCGTCATGCGGAAATCGCTTCGGGGACTGATCATGACCGCTTACCGCACGCGTTCGTCACTTTGCAAAGGGCTCCTGAGGGGCGTTGCCCTCGTCACCATCGCCGTGGCGGTGGCCGGCTGCGCCGGCGGCAAGAGCAACCTCACCACCGGCTCGATTTCGCGCAGCGGAAAGCCCGTCGACCAGATGAATGCGACGGAGCTTCGCGGTGCTGCCGACAGCATCGGCCAGGCCTATGCGAAGAACCCTAAGGACCGCAATATCGGCCTCAACTACGCCAATGTGCTGCGCATGAACGGGCGCAACGACCAGGCGCTCGCCGTCATGCAGCAGGTCGCCATCAATTTCCCGAGCGACCGCGACGTGCTCGCCGCCTACGGCAAGGCGCAGGCCGCCGCCGGCCAGCTGGAGCAGGCGCTGAACACGATCAATCGCGCCCAGACGCCGGATCGCCCCGACTGGCGGCTGAAATCGGCCGAAGGCGCCATTCTCGACCAGCTCGGCCGGTCCGGCGAAGCACGCCAGCGCTACCGCGAGGCACTCGACATCAACCAGAACGAACCCTCGGTTCTCTCCAATCTCGGCATGTCCTATCTGCTTTCGAAGGACCTGAAGACGGCGGAGACCTATCTGCGCTCTGCGGCCTCCCAACCCGGCGCCGACAGCAGCGTGCGCCAGAACCTGGCGCTGACCATCGGCCTGCAGGGGCGCTTCCAGGAAGCGGAAAACATCGCACGGCAGGAACTGACCGCCGACCAGGCGGAGGCCAATGTCAAATATCTGCGCGGCATGCTCGCCCAGCAGAATTCCTGGAAGAAGCTCGCCGCCGACGACAACGGCAATACGAACTGAGACCAGACAATATCGAAATTTCGGATATTCCCTCCCAAGGACGCCTTCGCCCCGGCCGGGTTTACCTGGTCGGGGCGTTTTCTTTGGAGCGAGGTCTTGCGTGGGGCAGGCGGCTTATTTGAAACTGTCGGAAACCTGAATGCCGGCAGGGCCGAGAATGACCGCGACCAGCACGGGCAGGAAGAACAGGATCATCGGTACGGTTAGCTTCGGCGGAAGCGCCGCCGCCTTCTTTTCCGCCTCGTTCATGCGCTGGTCACGGCATTCCTGGGCAAGCACGCGCAGCGCCTGCGCGATCGGCGTGCCGTAGCGTTCCGCCTGGATGAGCGCCTGTGCGACCGACTTCACCGTTTCCAGGCCGATACGCGTGCCGAGATTTTCATAGGCCGCACGCCGCTCCTGAAGGAAGGAGAGTTCGGCCGTCGTCAGCACCAGTTCCTCGGCCAGCTCCGGCGAGGCCATGGCGATTTCATCCGCCACGCGCTTGAAGGCGACTTCGATCGAAATACCCGATTCCACGCAGATCAGCATGAGGTCGAGCGCATCCGGCCAGGCGCGGCGGATCGAGCTCTGGCGCTTGTTGACCTTGTTGGTGATGAAGATGTTCGGGGCGTAAAAGCCGAGATAGGCGCTCA
The DNA here is from genome assembly GCF_946479415.1 of uncultured Shinella sp. Next base: position 34,738 of record NZ_CAMLFY010000040.1, read on the forward strand.
GAAGCGCGGCCAGCACGCGCATGAACAGCGGCTTGTCCGCGAGATAGCCGAGATAGAAGATATAGAAGGCGCCCACGGCGCCGAAGAGGAACGGCAGCACGAAGCGCGCGAACAGGAAGATGTTGAGGGCGTTCTGCGAGCGATAACCGGCCTGGCGCAGCCGGTTCATCGTGTTGGCATCGACCAGCGCTTCGCGCAGATTGAGCCGCTCGACGATCTGACGGACCGAGGTGTTGTGCTGGGCGCGCAGCGAGGCCTTGTTGTTGATGGCCTCCGCATTGAGGCGTGCGCGCTCGCGTGCGCGCATCTGCTCGCGCTCGAGCGCCACCGATTTCATGCGTTTTTCAAGGTCGCCGCGGTCGAGATAGGGCGCTGCCAGCGTGTAGATGGTGGCAAGAACCGCCATCATCACGAAGGCGGGCAACAGAACGGCCGGGTCGGTAAGGGTATTGATAAGTCCGGACATGGCCCCCGCGCTCCTTAGATGTCGAAGTTGATCATTTTGCGCATCATGAGAATGCCGATGGACATCCAGGCGAGGCCGCAACCGAGGATCATATTTCCCCGCGGATCCGTGAACAGGATCATGATGTAGTCGGGCGAGGTCAGGTAGATGAGCAGGGTCACGATGAAGGGCAGGGAGCCGATGATGCCGGCCGAGGCCTTCGCCTCCATTGAGAGCGCGCTGACCTTGTCGCGCATCTTGCGCCGTTCGCGCAGCACGCGGGAGAGGTTGCCGAGCGCTTCCGAGAGGTTGCCGCCGGCCTGGCTCTGGATGGCGATGACGATGGCGAAGAAGTTGACTTCCTGCAACGGAATGCTGGTGAACATGCGCGCGCAGGCTTCCGGCACGCTCAGGCCGACCTGCTGGGCCTCCACGATCTTGCGGAACTCCGTACGCACCGGCTCCTGGCCTTCCGCGGCGATGAGGCGAAGCGCATCCGTCAGCGGCAGACCGGATTTGATGGAGCGCACCATCACGTCGAGGGCGTTGGGAAGTTCGGCAAGGAATTTCTTGAGGCGTCGCTTGATCATGAACCCGACGAACCAGCGCGGCATGCCGAGCGCGGCAATCACGGCGACGCCAAGCGCGATGAGCAGCGCGCCGCTCGAAACGAGCGCGAGCACGAAGGCAAAGAGACCGAAGATGGCGCTATAGACGTAGAACCGGGACACCGTGGTCGACAAGCCGGCCTGGGTGAGCTTGGCCTTCAGGGTGGTCGCGACGCGCTTGGTCTGCTCCTGCTGTTTCTTTTCCAGGTCCTTCAGCGAATCCTGCACGGATTTGCGGCGCTTCGAAAGTTCCTGCATGCGGTCGCGCGCCGCCTTGGCCTTCGACTGGTCGGTCTCGGCGGCCTGAACCCGGCGCACGCGGCTTTCTGCCTTCTTCTGCGTCTCGATGCGCGAGAAGAGAACGCCGTAGGTGATGCCCGCGGTGGAAAGCGCTGCCAGCGCGAAGATCGCGATGATGGTGATATCCAGTCCGAACATCGCGTCCCCTTACGGCTTTTCCATCGCGTCGAGCGTCGCCGCCAGGCGCTTGTCCTCGTTGAAGTAACGGGCGCGGTCCCAGAAGTGCGGCTTGCCGATGCCGGTGCCGGTGTGCTTGCCGATGAGACGGCCGTTGGCATCTTCGCCCTGGATTTCGAAGCGCATGAGGTCCTGGGTGACGACGACGTCGCCTTCCATGCCGACCACCTCGGTGATGTGGGTGATGCGGCGCGAACCGTCGCGCAGGCGCGAGGCCTGGATGATGACGTCGATCGATCCGGCGATGATTTCACGCACGGTTTTCGCCGGCAGCGTATAGCCGCCCATGGCGATCATCGATTCCATACGGCTCAGGCATTCGCGCGGCGTGTTGGCGTGGAT
>NZ_CAMLFY010000041.1 GCF_946479415.1 uncultured Shinella sp.
CACGCAGTTCAATCCCGTGAGTCGGCAATGGAACCTGCGCCACGACGGCGAAGGGCGCGCGGCAGAAGGTGTCTACGTGGCCGGGGATGGCAGCGCGATTGGCGGCGCGGACGTCGCCGAACTGACCGGCGAGCGCAGTGCGTTGGCGCTGTTGAACGATATCGGCATGACGGTTTCGCCATCACGCCTGGCGTTTCTGGACCGCAGGCTCTCTCGTCTCGCGACGTTCCGGCGCGGTGCCGAGGCGTGCTTTCCTTTTCCTTCCGACTGGATCGGTGACACGCCCGACGACACAATACTGTGCCGCTGCGAAAACGTGACTTTCGGAGATGCGCGCGCCGCGATCACGCGGTTTGATCCGCAGGAGGTCAATCGCTTGAAGGCACTTGCCCGGCCCGGAATGGGCCGGTGCCAGGGGCGCGTATGCGGCCCGGTGCTGGCCGAATTGCTGGCTGCGACGACCGGCAAACCGCTTGCGGATGTCGGTCGCCTCAGAGGGCAGGCGCCGGTAAAGCCGATCAGCTATGGCGGCGCGGCAGGGCAGGCGAGTGACGATATTCAGAGATTCATGAGCGCCACGAAAAAGCGAGAGCCCGATGACGACATTTGAGACGGATGTAGCCATTATTGGCGGCGGGATCGTTGGCGTTTGCTCGGCCTATCATATTGCAAAACGCGGTCGGCGCGTCATCCTTCTGGAACGCACCGTGGTCGGTTCCCAGGCGAGCGGGGTAAATTTCGGTGGGCTACGTACCAATGGAAGAGCCGAAGCCGAACTTCCGCTCAGCATGCGGGCGCGTGGCACTTGGCGCCGGTTAGAAGACCTCGTCGGCAATGATTGTGAGACGGAAATGACCGGGCATGTCGAGGCCTGCGATGACGAACGCCACATGGCAGCCGTCGAGCAATGGGCAGTCATGGCAAACGGCCATGGTGTCGGTGCCGAGCTGTTGACCGGAGCGGAAATCGCAACGCGGTTCCCCTGGATCGGCAGAAAGGTTCTGGGTGGATGTTATGTGAAGGAGGACGGTGCCTCGAACCCGCGCCTAGTCACACCGACATTCGCGGTCGCTGCTCGGAAGCTGGGTGTGGAAATACTGGAGCAAACGCCAGTGGTTGCCGTCTCGCACGATGCCGGGCGATTTACGATTGAGGCCTCCAACGGTGTGAAGATTCGCGCGCCCAATCTGGTTAATGCCGCCGGAGCGTGGGGTGCAAGGCTTGCTGCACAACTGGGTGACGCGTTTGCGCTCGATGTCATGGCACCACAGATGGTGGTCAGCGAACCCTTCACGCGAAGACTGACCGCGACGGTTGACTATCCCGTGAACGGGCGTTTTTTCTATGCACGCCAGATCGGTCGCGGTAATCTGCTGTTCGGGCGTGGACCGGGGCGGGCCGATCTCGAAATGGGGCGGGCGAAGTATGTTCCGGACAATCTGTTCGATGCGGCGCGCATCGCCGTCGACATCATTCCGGCGTTACGCGGTCGTCTGATCCTTCGCACGTGGGGCGGGGTCGAAGGGAAAACAGCCGATTCTCTGCCCTATCTCGGCTTCAGTCGCCGGGTCGATGGTCTCATCCATGCCTTTGGCTTTTCCGGGCATGGGTTCCAGCTCGGCCCCGCGACCGGGGAGGTGGTTGCAGAGCTTGTGATCGATGGCAAGACCACGACGCAGATAGAAGATTGTGCCCCCTATCGCTTCGCCGACCGGGGAATTGGCGCCGGCTCGGCGGGATGACTCAGGCCATCTGCAACAGGTCCTCGTGTCGTGTGCTCTGGAGAAGGGAGGGCTGTGCCGGCTCGTTCTTGATTTCTTTCAGAACCACGAAACTATCGAGCCGCGACAGAGGCACATCGCCCTCCAGCAGTTCTCGTGAAATGGCCTCATAGGCTGCCATATCCCTGCAATTGAACTGCAGCATGTAGTCGTATGGGCCACACAGGCCGAAACAGTGGGTAATTTCCGGGTGTTGGCGAATACGCCTGTTGAAGGTTTGAAAGTCGTTTACGCCGTGGTTCTTGAGCGAGATCGCGGCAAAGACGGTAACGGACGGATAGAGCCGGGCCCAATAGATTTCTGCTCGGTAGCCGGTGATCAATCCCATCTTTTCGAGCCGCCTTACACGCTTGTGGCATGGGCTTGGAGAGATGCCGACGAGCGACGAAAGATCGAAGTTCGTAATGCGTCCGCTCTTTTGCAGCTCGGTCAGGATTCGAAGGTCGATGCGATCGATTTTCCCAGGCAGGTTCGGAAATTCGGACTTGGCGTCAAACAGGCTCATTCTGCTAGTCTCCTTCAAGATCGTGCATGGCGATGATTGCACCTGCGGCAGGTTCCCTGCGTATTAGAGGAGCGATCGACTGAGCCGACAAACGAAAAAAAGGAACGTCTGAATGAGCATTCAGCACTCAGAGAACGTCAGGATGCCTTGGCTGAGCGCGCTCGTGGCCTTCGAGGCGGCGGCCCGTCTCAAGAGCTTGAAGCTGGCGGCGATCGAGCTCAATCTCACGCCAGGCGCTATCAGTCGCCAGATAAAGGGCCTGGAGCAGTCGCTCGACGTCCTCCTGTTTTCCCGGCGCAACAATTCCATCGAACTGACGGACTATGGACGCGCTTTCCTTGTGCGGGTGACAGCGGGTCTGGCGGAAATACGCGCCGGTGCCAAGGAACTTTCCGAAAAGGCCTCCGTGCTGACCATTCGCGGGCCGGTGACATTGACGCAAAGATGGCTCATCCCCCGCATCGAGGGCTACAAGCGCGAAAATCCGAATGTCGACCTGCGCTTCAGAACGATCAATGCAACGGGCAGCGATAGCATCGATGTCGAGATAAAGTATGCGCGTGGCGAGCCCGCATCGCCAGATGGCATGGCCGAGCCATTCCTGCTGGACACGACGGCTCCGGTTGGCAGGCGGGGTCTGACCGGGACGGAAGCAATTGCAAGGCCCGAGGATGTTCTTGCCCTGCCCATCTTGCAGGATACGGGCGATGGCTGGTCCTGGCTGCAGTGGACGCGTCATGTGGGTATTCCGTTCGTGCCCAAGCGTCGCACGATGGTTTTCGATACCGACGAGGCTGCAATCGACGCGTGCCTGTCCGGCCTCGGTGTCGCGCAGGTGAACACGTCCTTCATTGCGCCGCTTCTTCGCGATGGCAGCCTGTGTCGGCTCTGGCCGGATGCCGAGCCGGTCATCGGCGCCTATTATGCCGTGAGCCATACGTCCAGCAGGGCGGTCAAAAGCTTCGTCACCTGGCTGAAGATCCAGGGTGCGGCGGACGCGGTAAAATAAAAGCACCGCATATCCGACCTAACTGACATTTTGTGCTGTGATACCTGTCACCTTCGCTCAAACGTGGCCGAAGCGATCTTTAAGCTGGGCTTCGTTGAACGGAAATCAGCCTTGACGCAAAGCCGATGCGATTCAAGAAAACAAAGGGAACAGAGTGATGAAACTCAGCAAACGATATCTGCTCATGTCTATTTTTGCGGCCGGGTTCAGCGCGAATACCGCCTTGGCGGAGGAAATGCGAACGGTGAAGCTCGCAACGGACGGTACCTATGCGCCATTCAACTACACGGATGCCTCCGGCAAGCTCATCGGTTTCGAGGTGGACTTCGTCAACGATGTTTGCCCGCGCATCAAGGTGAAGTGCGAGTGGGTCATTCAGAATTTCGACGGTATGATCCCAGCCCTGAATGATCGCCGTTTCGATGCCATCCTCGCCTCGCTGTCGATCACCGATGAGCGTGCCAAGTCGGTCGATTTTTCAATTCCCTACTATGCTGGTCCCACGCGTCTGATCGCGGCGGCGGATAGCGCGCTCGGCCAGTTGAACGACGGCAAGGGCGTCACGATCTTGCTCGGTTCCATGTCCGACAACGATAAGTCCATCCTCGACGCTATCTCCAAGTCGCTTGCTTCGGCGACGGTCGGCGTGGAGAGGGCATCGACCCATGCGACGTTCTTCGAGGAAACCTTTCCCGGTGTGAAGATCAAGGTTTATGACAAGGGCGAGAACATGCTGCTCGATCTCGTTTCCGGTCGGATCGATGCCGCCGTCGACGGTGCCGGCTCGACGTTGAACTTCATCCAGGAACAGGAAAAGGACGGCCGGAAGTTCGTCGCCTTCGGGCCTGCGCTGAAGGGCGGTGCGCTCGGGAAAGGCGTAGCCCTCGCATTTCGCAAGGGCGAGGATGCGCAATTGCGCGAGCAGTTCAATACGGCAATCCGTCAGGCGACGGCCGATGGCACCATATCGCGGATCAGCGTGAAATGGATCGGCGTCGATGGGGCCATCCCGGAAAATGCCGCCCAATGAACCCCCTCGAGCTTCTTGCCTTCGGTGCGACAGGCTGGGGAGACGAGATAGCGCGCGGCACTGCGATGACCCTCCTCATCGCAGTGCTGGGCTTTGTCGGTGGGCTCGTGATCGGTTTGCCGATAGCCTTGGCGCGCCTGTCCGACATTCTTCCCCTGCGTGTGTTCGCCACGATCTATGTAACTGTGCTGCGCGGCGTACCGGAGCTGCTTGTCATCTATCTGCTGTTTTTCGGAGGTGGCCATTTTTATCGGCAGATAGCGGAGGCTTTCGGCTATTCCGGAAATGTATCGGCGGATGCGTTCAGCGCCGGGATTTCAGCGATCGTGCTCGTTTCGGCAGCTTACAGTGCGGAAGTGCTGCGCGGCGCGCTTCGGGCCATACCCAGAGGGCAGATCGAGGCGGCGCAGGCCTACGGGATGCGGCCCTGGACGATCCTGGTTCAGGTGAAGCTGCCGCAGATGCTGCGCTACGCTCTGCCCTCCCTTGCCAATATCTGGCAGATGGTCCTCAAGGATACCGCCCTTGTCTCGGTCACTGGGCTCGTCGAACTGATGCGCACGATCGATGTGGCGGCCGGGTCCACGCGTAATCCATTTCTGTTTTATCTGGTGGCGATCGCGCTCTTTCTGGCTATCACCACGGCGTCCAATCGGCTGTTCGAGCTTTGGGAGCGCCACTTCACACGACATGTTCTCAAGGGGTACGGCAAATGAGATGGGATGTCATTGTCGACTGCTTTCCAGAACTGTTGAGCGTGGTTCCTGTCACCTTGCAACTCGCGGTCTCTTCCGTCGGCGCAGGCATCGCTCTGGCAATCCTCATCGCGGTTGCAAGGCTCTCGCAAGTGCCGGTGCTCGAGAGACTGGCACGGGGCTATGTGTATGTTATCCGCGGCACCCCGCTGCTGGTTCAGGTGTTTTTCATCTACTATGGTGTGGGGCAACTCGATATCGTTCGTAGCTCGGTCTTCTGGCCGTTCTTCCGCGAAGCCTATTCCTGTGCCTTCCTGGCGTTGTCTCTCAATACAGCCGCCTATGGCAGCGAGATTGTCAGAGGCGGGCTTCTTTCCGTGCCGCATGGTCAGATTGAGGCCGCCCGCGCGTTCGGTCTCAGCGGTTTCCAGAGTTTCCGCATGATCATCTTCCCACAGGCCTTGCGGATCATGTTGCCGGCCTATGGCAATGAATTGATCCTGATCATCAAGGGCACATCTCTTGCCAGCACGATCACCATTATCGAACTCACAGGGATGGCAAGGATACTTGCATCGCGCACCTACGCGCCGATCGAGGTCTTCATCTCGGCCGGCATAATCTATCTGGCGCTCAACATCGCCATGACACTCGTCGTGCAGTTCATGGAAGCGCGTCTCAAACGTGGCGGTGGTTTTGCCATGGAGGGCTGAACCGCAATTTTCAACCCACTGCACGAGCGCGGCGTAGCCGCTTTCATAGGCTCAAGATAAAAGCGAGAATCTCATATGCCAACTGAAATCGCGACTCCCGTCGAATATCGCACGCCGACGATCGAGACACGGGACCTCAGAAAGAGTTTTGCCAGCCTTGAAGTGCTTAAAGGCATCGACTTCAAGGCGTGGGAACATCAGGTCATATCGATCATCGGTGCGAGTGGGTCGGGCAAGAGCACTTTCCTGCGCTGTCTGAATTTCCTCGAGAAGCCTTCTTCCGGCCAGATTGCGTTCAAGGGGGAGACGATTGAAATCAACCCTTCGAGGCCGCCGCGGTATAATGAGGTCAAGGAACTGCGCTTGAAAACGGCGATGGTGTTCCAGCAGTTCAATCTTTGGTCGCACTGGACCGTGCTGGAAAATATCACCAAGGTTCCGCGCCATGTCCACGGAAAGTCTCCGGATCATTGCCGGAATCGCGCAATGGACCTGCTTGATCGGGTGGGGCTGGCCGATAAAGCCAGTGCCTATCCGGCTTCCCTCTCCGGCGGGCAGCAGCAGCGTGTTGCTATTGCGCGGGCACTGGCGGTCGATCCCGAACTTTTGTTGTTCGACGAGCCGACATCCGCCCTGGACCCCGAACTCGTCGGCGAAGTTCTTTCGGTGATTCGCTCGCTGGCTGAGGAGGGTCGCACCATGCTCGTGGTCACCCATGAAATGGGGTTTGCCCGTGAGGTCTCCGATCGAGTCGTCTTCTTCCATCAAGGACTAATCGAGGAAGAGGGGCCGCCCGGTGAGGTTCTGGTGCGACCGCAAAGCCGTCGCCTCGCGGCATTCCTGGGATCTGTACGTTGAGGCAGGGGAATAACTGCTTACTAAAGACGAATTGGCGTATTTTTTAAAATCGCGAGGTTGATGGCAGCCAATGTCCATGACGGTCGAGGTCAGTCCTCTGCAGGATGGAAAGCGGGCGTTCGATCCGCTGGCAAGAAAGTCGTTTCGGTAGCGTCCGCAACTACGATAAGGACGGTAAACACAGGAGGCCGCAGAGATGCTCCGCACGAGTATTACGGCGGCGCTCTCATGGAACATGGCAACCTCAGTGAGAAGGAAATTCTCAGTGGCAGGCCAGCTCTCCTACGCTATTGTCGGTTCCGCAAGAAACGTCGTCGCAGCCCGAGCCAAGACCGCCGCCCCGATCGGGAGGGCGCTCTCGTCGACGCGAAACTTGGGATGGTGAAGCGGATAGACCGCATCGATGGCCTCGTTGCGAATGCCGAGGCGGAAGTATACGGACGGCCGTTTCTCGCTGTAGAACGCAAAGTCGTCCGCGGCGGTCCAGCCGGGCGCATTAATGACATTGTCGCGCCCGACCACATCCGCACCCGCCTGCTGGATGATGTCAACCATTTCCGGTGCGTTGACGACCGGCGGCTCGCCGCGGTGGAGTTTGATGTCGACATTGGCGCCGTGTGCCGCGGCGAGGCTTTCAAGGATCTGGCGCAGGCGACGCCAGGCCTTCTGCCGGGTTTCCTCATGGCCGCTGCGGATCGTGCCCTTCAACCGGACTTCAGGGGCGATGACATTGTACGCACCGCCGCCCTCGATGCCTGTAACGGAAACGACCAGTGGGTCGTAGGGATCGATTTCCCGCGAAACGATCTTCTGCAGTTCCGTGACCATTGAGCAGGCCACGGCGATCGCGTCCACGCCGTCCGAAGGCTTTGCGGCATGGGCGGAATTGCCGGTAACCACGACGTCGAAGGTATCGCAGGCAAGCGTGTAGGGACCGGCGCCAACTGCAATCCGCCCGGCTGGGATGTAAGGATCCACGTGGATGCCGATTGCAGCATCCACGTCATCCAGCAGGCCTTCCGCGATCACACGCCGGCCGCCGAGCGGTTCGGCTTCCTCCGCCGGCTGGAAGATCAGCCGCACGGTGCCGTTGAAGGTATGCTTCCGACTGTTCAGCAACACTGCGGCGGCGTAGCCCATTGCGGCATGAGCATCGTGGCCGCAGGCATGCATCACGCCCGGCCGCTCCGATGCAAACGGCACGCCCGACGTCTCGTTGATCGGCAAGGCATCGATATCTGCGCGGATCACCACCTTGCGGTTGGACGGGCCGGCCGTGCCGACAATGTCGAGGGCAAGCCCGAAGCCGGCGACGGGCCGAACCGCTTCAAGACCAGCCTCCTCGAGGACCTGCTTCAAATAGGCCTGTGTCTCGCGCTCTACATTCGAGAGTTCCGGATTGCGGTGGAGGTGTCGCCGGATGTCGATCATCCGGCGTTCCAGGGCAGGTTCCATTCCAGCTGTCTCGGGTTCACGCTTTGACATGGATGTCCCGCGGGAAGTTGGTAAGCGTCTCGTAGCCGCGTTCGGTTACCAGGAAGGTTTCGCTGATTTCGATGCCCCAACCGTCCATCCACATGCCGAGGATGGAGTGCAGCACGTTGCCGGGCTTCAGGATCGACTTGTCACCCGGGCGCAGGCTGATCGTGTGTTCGCCCCAATCCGGCGGGTACGCGACGCCGATCGAGTAGCCGATCCGCGATTCCTTCTTCAGACCGTAGCGCTCAATGACCTGACGCCAGCTTGCTTCGACCTCTTCGGCCGTGACGCCCGCCTTGACCGTCGCAAGCACGGCCTCCATGCCTTCGAGCACCGCCTTGCTCGTGTCGCTCACTTTGGTTGGCATGGTGCCAAGCTGCATGGTTCTCGCGAGGCCTGCCGTATAGCGTCGGACGACGCCGGCCAGCTCGAGTGCCACCGTCTCGTTTTCACCAAAGCGCCGGTCGCTCCACATGACATGTGGCGCGGAGGCATTTTCACCCGCAAGAATGGTGGGAGGAAGCGCGGTGATATCACCCGCGAATTCCGATGAGCCGGCCACCTGCGCGGCCTGGATGCGTGCGATGGCGTCGCATTCGCGCACGCCGGGCGCAATCGCATCATAGGCGGCGGTGACGGCCGCTTCGGCAAGGCGGGACGCCTTGCGCAGATAATCGACCTCTGCCTCCGACTTCACGCTCCGGATCCAGTTCACCAGCAGGTCCGCATCGCGGAACGTCGCGTTCGGGAGGCCCGCCGTCAGGCGGGCATGCGCCTTCGGCGAATAGTAATAGGCCTCCAGCTCGATGCCGATATTGCCGCGGCCCCAGCCTTTGCGGGCAATCCATGCGGCAATCCAGTCCATCGGGTGGCGATCGACGCGCTGCACATGGTCTTCCGGGAAGCCGACGACATTTTCCGGCTTCATCCACGCCGTCAGCAGGCCGCCGGCCGCATCCATGGCGCGGCCGATCCAGACAGGTTCTTCATCCGTGATCGGCACGAGCACGACCTGTGGCGTGTAGAAGGACCAGCCGTCATAGCCGGTAATGTAGTGCTGGTTGGCCACGTCGTTGACGATCAAGAGGTCGAGGTTGCGGCGTGCCATCTCCGTACGGATGGCGTGGAGCCTGGTTTTGTATTCCGAAAGCGCGAAGGGAAGTTCGATCATGAAGAGCGCATCCTATGGCCGGGTTATGAGGTTTCTGTGAGTGTAAGCAGGCTGCAGGGGGCCTCAGGGTCGGCAGGAATGCCGCAGTGCTGGAGGCTGGCCCAGGCGGCTGCCAGATTGCTGGTGACGACGGGAAGACCCGTCTGCCGTTCGATTTCCGGCACGCATTGCGCTGCCCGCAACGCTGTGCAGGCGATGAAGAGCGCCTTTGTTTGCGGCGTGATGGTCGCAATAGCCAGCCTGACGATCTCGTCATGCGGCAGGCGCGCCATGTCGCGGTCGTCCTCCATGCCGAGGCAGACCATACGGTCGACCCAGAAGCCCTGCCTGGAGAAGAAGGCATGCATGGGTTCCGCGGTGCGCGGCACATAGGGTGTCAGGATGGCGATGCTTTTTGCGCCGAGGGCGCGAAGGGCTCGAACCGCCGCACCGGCGGGTGTTATGACCGGCGTGCGTGGCTTGCCGGCATTGAGCGCCGCAGCAATCTCGCCTTCGCCGATGACCACCGATGCGGAGGTGCAGCCATAGACGATGGCATCCAGCTCCTCGCTGGGGAGAATAAGCGACGCAGCCTCGGTGAGGAGTGGCTGCATGGCGCGCAGGTTTTCCGGCGTTGTGGGGTTGGCATAGGCAATGCGCGTCACATGAACCGCAATCTCGTCTCTTGCTACCAGGCGCCGGAAATCGGCCTCGACGGTATGATCGGTCGCAAGCGCGATCAGGCCGATGCGCCGGGAAGAAGGCCGTTCGTCCAGTGTTTTGCGTGGCTGGATTTCGTCGATCATGCGCGCTCCGCAGGGTTCGAAACCTATTGAGCCGCGCAGACAAAAACATGTCAATCTGAGAAAAAGATACGTGTCAATTTGCTAGAGCGACAATATGTTCCTATCCGGGGCTGCACGCAGCAGGGAGGCGAGAACCTCCAGGCCTTTTCGCAGAGCGTCCTCATCTGTTGCGCCGACAGCGATGCGGACGGCGCCAACCGGCGAGCCCGAGAGACAGAACGGCGTGCTGGGCGCGACCGCAACGCCGCGGGCTCTGGCCTGCGAGACGAACGCGACCTCGTCATGATCGGGCGAGAGAGGCAACCAGACGTGGAGCCCTTCAGGGTGGGCCCGGTAGGAAAGGCCCTCGAAGCATTCCGCAACGATCCGATTGCGGGCGCGAAGGGTTTCGCGCTGCCAGTTGACCAGAGCGTCCATCGTGCCGTCGCCAAGCCATAGTGTCGCGATCTCGGCGACCACAGGCGTCGCCATCCAGGTGGTCATCAGCTGGCGGTTTGCGATGGTTGCGGTGAGATGGTCCGGCCCGACGACATAGCCGATGCGCAAACCGGGCAAGGTCACTTTGCTGAAGCCCGTCACGTAGATTGTGCGTTCCGGTGCAATCGTTGCGACCGGGCGTGGACGATTGGAAATCAGCGGTCCGAAAACATCGACTTCGATAATCGCGACGTCGTGTTTGCGGGCGACGTCGACAAGGGCGTGGCGTCGGGCCTCCGACATCAGAACGACGGTTGGATTGGCGAGATTCGGCTGCAATGTGATCGCGCGGATCTCCTCGTGACCGCACGCCTCGTCCAGTGCTTCAGGCAGCATGCCGTCGGCGTCTGCCGCGATCGCGCGAACGCGGATACCGAGATAGTCCGCCAGCGGGCGCACCACATGATAACAGACCTCTTCAGCCGCCAGGATCGCGCCGGACCCAACAGCGCTCATGAGTGCCACGGTGAAGGCCGAGGACGAGCCATTGGTCAGAAGCACATTCTGCGACGACACTTTAAGGCCGAGGGTAGCCAGCCATCGAGCCGCTGCGTCATTGTGCCGGGGGAAAATCGTGTTTGGCCGAAAGGACAGAGCGGAGGCGGGCGTCATCATATCACCAAGCGAATGAAGCGCTGCTTTCATGCGATCGAGCTGTCGTTGGGTGCAGACAGGCGTGACAATCGAGAGATCGATCACATCCGCCTGGCCGTCCGTCATATAGGGCGGCTGGAATGAGCGGCCGCTCGGCTTGACATAGGTGCCGCGGCCGACCTCACCCGACACCAGACCGCGGCGTGCAAGGATATCATAGGCCTTGCTGACGGTCTGGATGGAGAGCTTGAGGTCATATGCGAGATCACGGTGCGCCGGCAGCTTTTCATCTGCGGCGAGGCGACCGTTCTTGATCGCCGCGGAGAACTGATCCGCGAGGGAGACATAGACCGGGCGCCGCAGCAGGCCGGCATCGGGTTGCCATTTTGTCATGCATTTGTCTGACGTAAATGCGTGACAATTTCAATGCCGGATTCACGTCGGTCAAACCAAGCGACCCGCGCGGTTCCAGTGCAGCAAGACGATAAAATCTGCGGGCTGTTCGTTCTAATCCCTTCAAGAGCGAGGCTGAGCCCCAGGTCGCTGCCTGCCGTGCCACGGCTCTTGTCGAGCCGGTAAAGCCTCCGAAACACCTTTTCGCGTCCGTCATCGGCCACCGTCAAGGAAAGGTCATGCTCACAGTGAACGAGGCCGACGGCGATGGTAGCGCCGGCAGGGCAGTGCGTGATGGCATTCTCGATCAGGTTGGCCAGCATCTGCGTCAGGAGTTCGCTGTCGCCATCCAAGTCGGCTTCGTCGATCCTGCCCGCAAGCAGGCTCCGTCCATGGTCCTCCGCAACACCCGCATAGGTATCGACAACATCAAGCACCAATTGCCGAAGGTCGACCGGCTAGAAACGCAGCTTGCACGCGCCGGCCTCGATCTGGGATATGCGCAACAGGGCGTCGAAGGTCGCATTGATCCGGTCGCATTCGGCAAGCGCTTCCTCCAGCAACGGCCGCAAGGATGCGTCTTGCCCGCTGCGGTCGAGCACTTCGTCCACTGTCAGCTTCAGCCGGTTGAGCGGCGTCTTGAGGTCATGGGCGATGTCGGTGCTGACCTGCCGCATGCTTTCAACGAGCGCGGAGAGCCGTTCGAGGGCCTGGTTGATCTGTCCGGCGATTTCATCGATGTCATCCCGCGCGCCGGTGAGAAGTATACGCACCTGAAGCTGGCCATCCGAGACCGCCGACATCGCCGCGGCGATCGTGTCCAGACGCTCCTGTGCGCGGTGGGCGAGATAGGCCCCCGTCGCGAAGGCGAGCAGCACTGCGAGTGCGCTTGCCCAGCCGAAGCTCACCAGCACGATCCCGGCGAGATCGCCCGTTTCCTTGAAGCTCTGTCCGACGGTCAGCCGGTATCCATCGAGGGTGTCGCCGAAGAGGCGAAACTGCTCGGCATCTTCCAGGCCGAGTTCCGATGCTGCAACGCATATAAAGTTGCCGATGGTTCTCGCCGGAATGTCTTATGCGAGAGACGTGAACCCTGAAACTTGCCGGGCCGGCCGGGCCAATTTTACTGGGCGATCGGCTTCAGGGAGTTGAAGATCGTGCCGATCTCTTCGCCGTGCGCTTTCTGTTCTTCGGTGCCGCCCCAATAGGTAATGACCAGGGTCTTGTCGGTGCCAGCCACCAATGCGGTCAGGCCGATGGTTACCGGGCCGTCGCTGTCCTTGCCCGACCAGTAGACATTGTAAGCCTGCATGCCGTTGAGCTTGCCTTCCTCTTCTTTCTTGGTCGAATCGTCGACCGTGACATTCTGGCTTGCGAGATATTCGACGGCTTCCTTGACCGTCTCGCTCGTATCCTTGCCGTCCTGCGCGTCGATCGAGAAATAGACCGAGTCATCGTCGGCCTGAACTTCGATGCCGGTTTCGGTCGGGGTGGTTTTCCAGCCATCGGGAATGGTGATCGAGGCAATCGGCTCGTCGGCCGGGAACTTGACGTCCGCGGCCTGTGCGGTACCGGTGACCAAAAGCGTGGCGATAAGGATGGCATATTTCATGATGATGTCCTCCATGATGAGCGCTGTTGCGTGAATTCCAATACCTGCCAAAAATACTCTCTGCTTTCATCGGGTTACACTGTAGCCGGATCGCTTTCCGGTCTACGGCAATCACCCGATAATATCGAAATCCGTCGCCGTCATCTTCAGGCCGGCATCAAGGGTGGCGAACTGAAAGGCTAAGCCTTTGCCGGAGCCGTCGGCGTCGTACCAGAGCTTGCCCGTCTTCGAATCGTAGATGATCCGGTCTGTCTCCGCATGCGCCCGAGCGCCAATATAAAAGGCCTTTTCCGAGAGATCTCCGACTTTGCCGGCCTTTGTGAAGATGTCGTTGTCGAGGAAGATCGTATCGTCCCGAATGGAAAAGTCGTCGATCGTGTCGATGTTCGTCGCGCCGAGCTTGGTGTCGAACACGAACGTATCCTTGCCCGATCCTCCAACCAGCAGGTCCTTGCCGAGCCCGCCATAGAGGGTGTCATTGCCGGCGCCGCCCTTCAGCGTGTCGTTCCCGTCAACACCCTTCAGGATGTTGGCCAGCCCGTTGCCGGCGAGGACGTTGGCAAGGCTGTTGCCGGTGCCGTTGATCTCCTTGGAGCCGGTCAGCGTCAGGTTTTCGACATTGGCGGCAAGCGTATGGGAAACGGAGGCAAAGACCGTATCGGTGCCTTGCTTCTCCGTCTCGATCACCTTGTCGCCGGTGTGATTGACGACATAGGTGTCGTTGCCGCCAAGTCCGCGGAAGGTGTTCGCGCCGGTCGTACCCTTGAACGCGTCGACGCCCGACGTGCCGGTATAGCCGTCGATGACGAGGGTGCCGGTCGGATTGGCGATGGCACCGGTGAGATTGGCATCGTTGCCTGCCGCGTCCCGGATTGTTGCGCCGTTCAGGCTGATCCCCTTGGCGGTGAGATCGCTCGATGTCTCCTCAAGCCCGACCGTGTAGCTGAACACCAGCTTTGTGGCGGTGGAGGCGGCGGCATCATAGACGGCCCGTTCGCCATTGCCGAGGAGCAGCACCAGCTTGCTTGCATTTGTGATCGTCACGGCTTCGCTGAGCGCAATGCTGAAGCGGGCGGTCTCGCCCGTCGTCAGGGTGCCGGAGCCGCGACTGATGTCAGGTCCCGAAGTGGTGACGCCGGTCACCGTCGGTGCCACCTTGTCCAGCGTGAAGGTGAGGCTGCCGGCCGTGGATACATTGCCGGCAATATCGCTCTGGAGGACCTTCACCGTATGGGTGCCGTTGGCAAGGGCGCTCGGGTTGTAGGTTGTCGATGCCGTCCCGCCGTCGACAATGTAGCTGAGCGTCGCGCCGCTTTCCTTGCCGGTGACCGTCAGAGCACCGTTGCTGGTGATCCTGTCCGTGGCGGATTTTCCGGTATCGGTGGAGAGTGCCAGGGTCGGCGTGGCGGGCTTGGCGCGGTCCAGCGTGAAAGTGAGGCTGCCGGTCGAGGACACATTGCCGGCGACATCGGTCTGGAGCACCTTCACAGTATGGGTACCATCGGCAAGCGCGTTCGGATTATAAGTGCTTGACGCCGTTCCGCCATCGACGATGTAGCTGAGTGTTGCGCCGGCCTCCTTGCCGGAGATCGTCAGGGCGCCGTTGCTGGTGATCTTGTCGGTCGCGGACTTGCCCGTATCGGAAGTCAAGGCGAGCGTCGGTGTCGCTGGTTTGCTTCGATCGAGGGTGAAGGTGATGGCGCCGTAAAAGAAGGATATGTTGCCGGCCGCATCCGTCTGCTTGATCCCGATTGTATGCTCACCGTCACCGAGTGCGGTCAGGTTGTAGGTCGCTGACGCAGCGCCGCCATCAATGACGTAGCTCAGCGTTGCGCCATCCTCCACGCCCGCGATCGAAAGAGAAGCGTCATTGGTCACGAAATCGTTCGAGGCGCTGCCGCTGTCGTTGGCGAGGTAGGGCTCCGGAGGGCCGATCGTGAGATCGTAAGTGAAGGAAACGGTGCCGGCCAGTGACACATTGCCGGCGGCGTCCGTCTGGATGACCTTCACGGTATAATAGCCGTCGTCGAAGGTGCTCGGATCATAGGTGGCCGATGCCTCGCCGTCATTGACGATGTAGCTCAGCGTTGCGCCGCTCTCCACGCCCGTGATCGAAAGAGAACCGTTATTGGTCAGGCCGTCGGTAGAAGACGTGCCGCTGTCGTGGGCGAGCACGACCGTTGGCGCTGTCGGAGCCGTGCGGTCCAGTGTGAACGTGATGGTGCCGGCCAAGGAAACGTTCCCGGCAATGTCCGTCTGCCGGACCTCCACCGTGTGCTCTCCGTCCTCGAGCGCCGTGGGATCATAGGTCGCCGACGCTTCACCGCCATCAACGACATAGCTCAGCGACGCTCCAGCCTCGACACCCGTGATGGTTAGAGCGCCGTCGCTCTTCGTCACATGGTCGGTCGAAGACGCGCCCGTGTCGGAACTCAGGGCGAGGATGGGGGCATCGGGACGGGTCGCATCCACGCCACGTCCGGTATGCACTCCTTCTACCGTGGAAATCGTCGAGCCGTCGAAAGGGGCCGCGGTGAGCGAATTGTTCAGCATGGAAAACACGCCGCGGTTGGTGGTGACAAGGATATCCAGCTTGCCGTCGCCGTTCACGTCGGCAGCGGAAACAGACTGTATATTGGAGATTGTGATCTCCGTGGTGCCGGTGAAATTGCCCGCCCCGTCGCCCAGGCGAACCGAAACGGAATCGCTGAGCCCATTTGCCGTCAGCAGGTCAAGTTTGCCATCGCCGTTCAGGTCGGCGACGACGATACCGAGCGGTCCGCTCCCCACGACAATGTCCGTCGAGCCGGTGAAATTGCCGTCGCCATCACCCAGGCGGACCGAAACGGTGCTGCTATTGTAGTTTACTGTCAGGAGATCGAGTTTGCCATCGCCGTTCACGTCGGCAAGCTTGACGGATCTCGCGGCAGTACCGAGATTGAACTGCGTCGAACCGGAGAAGTTTCCGGTGCCGTCTCCCAATCTCACGGCGATCCTATGCGTACTAAGGCCGCTTGACGTTGACGCCACGAGGTCAAGCTTGCCGTCACCGTTCACATCCGCAACGGCGACGGAGGTAATGTCGTGGCTCAGACTGACCGTGGTCGCGCTCAGAAAACCACCGGCGCCATCGCCCAACCGAACCGATACGGCTTTGTTGACCCCCACCAGCAGGTCAAGTTTGCCATCACCGTTTACGTCGGCGAGGGTGACCGACATCGGCGTTTCCGTTCCCAGGCTGGTGTCTGCCACGCTCGTGAACCCGCCCGCACCATCGCCGAGCCGCACGGAGACGCTTTTGTTTGAATAGCTGCCCGTGACCACATCAAGCTTGCCGTCACCGTTCAGGTCTCCAACGGCCATGCCAATGGGCTGCATGCCGACGCCGGTTCCCCCGTCAGTGGCGAAACTGCCATCGCCATTACCAAATAGCACATTGACGTAGTTGGCTGACAGCGAGACAAAATCAAGCTTGCCATCACCGTTCATGTCCACAAGCTGCAGATCGGTGCCACCAATGTTCTCGCTGACCGTTACCGGTTCAGCAAAACTGAACAGTGCCTCGCGCCCGTTGATCGAACCGTCGCCGCTGTCGATCCCTGTAATGGAAAGGCCGACGGTATCGTCGTCGCCTTCCGCGATCGTATAGACGAACATCGGACGCCCATCGCCATCCGTGCCGGTATAGACGGCATGTCCGCCATTGCTCAGCACCAGTTTCGGCACGCCCGTTACCGTGAGGGGCAGGTCGGTCGAGAGCGTGAAGGTGATCTCATCGCCGATCTTCAGCGTACCGGTCTGGTTGGTGCTGGCGGATATGCCCGTGAGGGCGGTTTGCTCGCCGCCGAATAGAACGGTGACCGCCCGTCCGTAGAAGCCGGTCACGACGATATCCATCTTGCCGTCTTTGTTGACATCAGCCACCTTGACGGTTTCGGGGGAATTGCCGACGGCAATATCCATGCCGCCGGAGAACCCGCCGCTGCCGCCTCCCCATCGGACCGAAACGCTGCTGGAAAAGGAGTTCGCGGTTATCAGATCCAGCTTGCCGTCGCCGTTGATATCCGCGACGGCGATAGATTTCGGATCTCTTTCGACGCTGACGTTCGTCGATGAAATGAAATGGCCGGTGCCATCGCCCAGCAAGACCGAGACGGTGTTGTAGTTGCCGGTCAGCGCATCGAGCTTACCGTCGCCATTCACGTCGGCAATGGTGACGACATACGGGGCATTCAGCCAGTCAAGATCGTAACCGGATTCAGTAGAGAATCCGCCTTCCCCATCCCCCAGCAGGACGAACACCGCCTTGTTGCTGCTGCTGGATGTTACGATGTCCAGCTTGCCGTCGCCGTTCATATCGGCAAGCGCGAGAGAATTCGAAGAGAGGCTGGACAGGGATGTATTGCTGGTAATGGATTGAAAGCCGCCCTGTCCGTTTCCCAGAAAGACTGTTATCGAGTTATCGCTTGAAAGGGCGACCGCATCCCGGTTGCCGTCGCCGTTCACGTCACAGGCGATTATCGTTTTCTGGCCCGGATAGACGTATATCTGGCTTCCCGCCTGATATCCGCCCGTGCCGTCGTTATAGAGAACTTTTACGATGGGGTTGTTGTAACTCGCATAGATGACATCGAGATCGCCATCGCCGTCCATGTCGGCCAATGTGGCGCCTCCGGCATCGAAGCCGGTGTTCGTGAGATCAAGTGTAGTCGATGTCGTGAAATTGCCGGAGCCGTCACCCAGAAGCACGAGGAATTCGTTCGTCGAACTGGAGGCGGTCACGACAAGATCCAGCGTGCCGTCACCATTCACGTCGGCGATGGCAAGGTCGTCGGGATAGGCGTCGACGCTGAAATCCTGTCTGGTAAAGGTCGTGCTCATCACAGTTCCTCGGATTGGCCGGGCGGCCAGTCGTGATCGGTGGAAAACAATAGGTTGGTGCCTTTTGCGCGCCTGATGTCAGGCCGGGCTTCGGCGCTCCGCTCCTCAAGCAGCGTGCAATCGGGAATTGCTGCCTTTTTAGCGCGCCGCACCATGATTTTCGCCGTCCATTTTTGACCGCGATGTCTCCGCCGCGGCAAAGGCGGCTTGGAAAATGAGGAGCTTGCGCGCCTGCATCATCGCGTATTCCGAAAGGAAGCCGTGCGAAATCCAGAGGGGTGAATAGCCACGCCGTCCGCTCCAGCCGATGCCGCCGATGGCTTCCGCCTCGGCGAATTTGCGGCTGGTATGCGCCCGCGAAAGGCTGAACGCTCGTGCGAGCTGCGCGATCGTGACGACATCCGTCAGGTAGCCGCCGGGCTGCGGGATCTGGTGGTCGATGCCGGCGACGAGCCGGTCCATCAGGAGCCCGCCGGCATCGGTCCAGGCGAAGATGCGATAAAGCGGCCCCGGCATGCGGACATGCGGGTTGGCCAGGAGACCCTCGCTGAGCGGCGGCATCAAAAGGGGAAGCAGCCGGTCGGGGGCGGCGCGAAACCGTTCGCTTCGCGTGCCCGCGTCGATGTGGTCGAGGGCGGCGAGATGCATGTCGCACCATTGAACGAGGATCACCAGCGCGTCCGGCGAAGGGACGACGACCATCTCCTTTGAAAGGTCGCCTCCGGCCATGGGAAAGACGATGCCGTATTTGAGGATTTCGTCGAAGAAGGCGTAAGCCGTGTTGCGGCTGGCGATCAGATGCTTCAGCGCCGATTGCGCGATGGACCGTCGAGACATGCCCGCCCCGGCACCGCCATAATGCCGGGAGAGCGCCGCCAGGGAGAGCAGCCAGCGCTGTTGCGTGGCAAAAAGGGCCGAGGCCCGGGGGGCGCTCTCGTAGCCGGCGATAAAACTCTGCGCCAGGAACTGGACCGCAGCCGGGAAGGTCGCGGCCGCCATCAGTCGGTCGATGCCTGCCTCGGGCATATGCGGCGCCGGCGCATCGACCCTTTCCCTGCTTTCGTCTTTCGTTATGGTCAGTTCGGATAGCATCCATCGCCCTCTGCGGCATCATGCGATGGATAGCCGGTGCGGACGGCCTGCGTCTTGAAGGCCGGGCGGCGAGGCTCCAAAGTTTTCTGATATTTTTCTGAAATGCATTGCCGGTACGCACCGGGCTTTTCAGCGCTCGGTTGACGTCCCGGGTGTACGCTCACTAAGGTGCGGTCGGTTTGAGGGGCAGGGCTCGGGGGATCCGTGTACTTTTTTGCGGATTTCGTTCTGGATACAGACCGGGCCGAATTGCGGCACGTCGACGGATCCGTGACACGTCTGCGTCCCAAGACCCTCGAACTGTTCAAGATGCTGGCTGAAAACAGCCATCGTGTCCTCGGCAAGGAGGAGCTGATGGAGGCGATCTGGCCCGGCATCCATGTGGGCGAAGACAGCCTCTTCCAGTGCATCCGCGAAATCCGCCTTGCCCTCGGCGATGCCCGGCGGGAAATGGTTCGGGTGGTCTCGGGGCGCGGCTATCTTTTTGCGCTTGATGTCACCAACGAACAGGCGGTCAGCGGCGCGACAGAGCCGCAGCAGCAAGAAACACGGGACGAGCCGAAATCACGCAAGAGGCCGCTCCTTGCCGTATCCGCAGCTTTTCTTCTCGTCGCCATGGCGTTTGCCGGTTTTGCGCTTCATGGCGGTCGTCTCTTCGCGCCCTCACCGCTCGTCGTCGTGCTGCAGCCGATCGTGGATGCGGATGTGGGACCTGAAGGCGTCGCGCTCGCACGCGATATCCAATCGGAGTTGGTCAACGGCTTTTCCCGGATCGACGGTATCCACCTGATCGTGCCGGAGGACGAAGCGGCGCCGCCACGGCAAGGGCAGGCCGCACTGGACGTGCGGGGCGTGTTGAAGCGCAGAGCAGGCAACTGGATCCTCCAGGCCCGGCTTATCGAGGCCGCAAACCACGAGATACAGGCGGTCGCCGAGGTCGAGGCCAGCGCGGGCGAGACCGATCGGCAGCGTATCATCCAGCGTCTGGCCGCCGGCATCGGTTATCCGCTGGGTGTCCGGCTGAGTGGGCTTCAGGAGCCCGACGAGCGGGCGGCCACCCCGTCCGATGTCGCCATTCGGCAGGCGGTCGCGTCGATCAACCAGACGACGCGCGAACGCTTTGGCACGGCACGGGCCATTCTCGAGCAATATCTTGCCGGGGATCCCGACAATGTCGAGCTGCAGATCGCCCTGGCCGGTCTCCACCTGCGTGGCGTGCAGATGAACTGGTACGACCCGGCCCAGAGCGCCGTCGCGGAACAGGATGCCGGCTCCCTGTTGAAAGGGGCACTCGCATCACGGCCACGCTCCCTGCCGGTGCTCGACGCCTATTGCCGTTTCCTCACCGTCACCAACCAGTTCACCGAAAGCCTCGTCGCCTGTGCCCGGGCGCTGACTGTGAACCCTTGGGATGGCGCGGCACTCTATAATCTTGGCCTCACCCAGCTCCAGCTTGGCCGTTTCGACGATGCGCTTGCCGGCTTTTTGGAGGCGGAGCGCTACGACACGCCGGAGGTCTCGCGCTGGACCTGGCTGCTTGGCGCAGGCTGGGCAAACCTGCTGCTTGGCCGCAACGAAGAGGCGGCGACGTTTTTGCAGCGCTCGATTGCGATCACCCCCGGCTCCGGCCGGCCCTATCTTCTGCTTGCCGCCGCCTATCAGCGCCTGGGCCGTGGGCGGGAGGCGAGGGAAGCACTGGCGAAGGCCATGGAGATGCGTCCCGGCTCCACCGCCCGTAACGTCACGCTGCTGACCCGCAACGCCAGCACGGCTTTCCTCGCGGCCGGCAATGCGGTCATCAATACCCTCATCGAGATCGGTTTGCCGCCTGGCACACCGCGATAGGTCGTAACCCGACGCTTTGCCATACCGCAGCGATGCGTCTATCGTCAGCTGTTGAAGCGTTCGCCAAAGTCCTGACATTTCTGCATCGGAAAGAATCTCCTCATGCCCTTATCGGAACGAAAGACGGCGGCGCCGGATGGTCTGGATTCCGGCGATATCGATTCAGGGTATGCGTGGTGGAGGCTTGTCCTCACGCTTATCCTCGGAACTGTTGCCTGCGTCGGCAACTGGTCTGTTGTCGTCCTTTTGCCGACGCTGCAACTCGAATTCGATACGATACGGGGAGGTGCGTCGCTGCCTTACACCGGCACGATGATTGGTTTTGCCCTCGGTGGTGTCGCGATGGGCCGTTTGGCCGACCGGGTCGGGATCGTGGTGCCGGTGTTGATCGGCGCATTCCTGCTGTCCAGCGGTTACATATTGGCTGCCTTCACCACCAATATCTGGCAGTTCGCCGCCCTTTCCGTCGTGATCGGCCTCGGATCCGCGGCCGGATTTGCGCCGTTGATTTCTGATCTTTCCCATTGGTTTCGAAAGCATCGAGCGCTTGCGGTCGCGTTCGCCGCCTCGGGCAGTTATCTCTCCGGTGCGGTATGGCCGCTGATCATAGAGCATTTTCAGGCAATGCACGGGTGGCGCTCGACCCATATCGGCATCGGCGTGTTCATTCCGCTGGTGATGGTGCCGATCGCTCTTTTGTTGAGGCGCCGTCTGCAAACCGACGCCTATGTCCAGGCCGAGGCCGTAACCGCAGCGGCCCGCAACGAACTGGGTGTAAAACCCAACGTGCTGCAGGCGATTTTGGTTGTCGCCGGCTTTGCCTGCTGCATGGCCATGTCGATGCCGCAGGTCCACATCGTCGCCTATTGCGGAGATCTCGGTTACGGCGTGGCCGTCGGCACCCAGATCATCGCCCTCATGCTGGGATTGGGCGTGGTCAGCCGGTTGGCTTCCGGCGCGCTTGCCGACCGGATTGGCGCCGGACCGATGCTGATCCTTGGCTCGTCAATGCAGGCGCTGGCGCTGCTTCTCTATCTGTTCTTCGACAGCAAATCATCGCTCTACGTGATTTCCGGCCTGTTCGGTCTCTTCCAGGGCGGTATCGTGCCGATGTATGCGGTGATCATTCGCCAATTCCTGCCGCCCCGCGAGGCCGGCATACGGATCAGTCTGGTTTTGATGGCGACGGTGCTCGGTATGGCTTGTGGCGGTCTTGCCGCCGGCTACATCTATGATGCCACCGGCTCCTATCGCCTCGCCTTCCTGCACGGTTTCTTCTGGAATTGTGTCAACCTGATTTTCGTTGGTTGGCTCATCCTGTGGCCCAGGCTGCGGCGGCGAAGACGGGAGGTGTTGGCGATTTGACGACGCCAGCTTGCGGCTCGCCTCCCATCGGAGCCCCAGTATTCTGCTAAACCCGGGCCGCCAATGCCGTCAGCGCCGTCGAACGATCAAGCCAGCCGATCTGCCGGCCGTTGGACATCACGGGTATCGGTCCTTCATCCGCGACAAGCTGCGGGGCGATTTCGGCGATCGTTGCGCTTTCCATCACGCCGGCGCTTGCCGTGCCGCCTTCGGTCGTGGTCATGATCGAGGAAACGCGCACGACGCGTGCGGGCGGCACCTTTGCGACGAAGCGGCGCACATAGTCTGTGGCCGGCTGTGTCACCAGTTCCTCGGGCGTGCCGATCTGGACGATGCGGCCGGCTTCCATGATCGCGATGCGGTCGGCGAGGCGGATGGCCTCGTCGAGATCGTGGGTGACGAAGACCACGGTGCGTGTCTGGGTTTTCTGGAGGCGCAGCACTTCGGCCTGAAGGTCGGCGCGGATCAGTGGATCGAGCGCGGAGAAAGGCTCGTCGAGGAACCAGAATTCCGGATTGGTGGTGAGGGAGCGGGCAATGCCGACGCGCTGCTGCTGGCCGCCGGAGAGCTGGGCGGGAAAGCGCGTTTCTCGGCCTTTGAGACCCACGGTTTCGATCAGCTCCATCGCGCGGGCCTCGGCCTTCGCGCGCGACATTCCCTGTACTTCGAGCGGGAAGGCGACGTTGCCGATGACGGTTCTGTTGGGTAGCAGCGCGAAGTGCTGGAACACCATGCCCATGCGCTGGCGGCGAAGCTCCACCAGGTCCTTGTCACCGAGTTTCAGGATATCGCGGCCGTTGAAGGCGATTTCGCCGGCGGTCGGCTCGATGAGGCGGGTGAGACAGCGCAGCAACGTGGACTTGCCTGAGCCCGACAGGCCCATGATGGCGAAGACCTCGCCGCGGCCGATCTGGAACGTGGCATCCTGCACGGCCCCCACGAGGCCGCCGGCGGCGAGCGCTTCGGGCGTGCGCGCCTGCGGAGGCAGACGGTTGAAGGCGCCGGCGTCGCGGCCGAACACTTTCCAGATTCCCTTCGCGTCGATTGCGGCCGGTGCGTCGCGACCAGATGCGGTGTCAGACATGGGCCTCTCCTTCGTGTCTTGCGGCGCTCTGCGCAGCGGATTTCAGCAATGCATCGGCAACCAGTGCGATTGCGGCCACGCAGAGGCCGGCGACGATGCCCGGTCCCGTCTCGCCGCGGGAAAGCGCGGTGAAGACTTCCTGGCCGAGCTCGCGCGTGCCGACGAGGGCGGCGATGACCAGCATGGACAGCGCCATCATCACTGTCTGGTTGATGCCGAGAATGAGCGTCGGCAAGGCGGCGGGCAGGCGCACGAAGCGGAAGGACTGCCAGGGCGTGCAACCCGACATCAACGCCGCCTCGATGCGTTCGGAAGGCACATGCGCCATGCCCGCCATGCCGTAGCGCACGGCCGGCGCGACGGCATAGGAGACGATGGCGATCAGCGCGGAAAAATCGCCGTTGCGGAAGAGCATGACGGCCGGCAGCAGATAGACGAGGGTCGGCAGGGTTTGCAGCGTGTCGAGCACAAGCTGCACCGGGTGATGCAGCCGGGGATGACCCGAAACCCAGATGCCGAAAGGCAGGCCGATGGCCAGCGCCAGCGCGACGGCGAGAACGGTGAGGTAGATCGACGACATGGCAGCCTGCCAGTAGCCGGTCACCAGCACGAAAAGCATCAGCAGGATGACCGTGAGCGCGGTGCGCGCACCGCCCAGCGCGTAGCCCGCCAGCGCCAGCAGGACGATGACGACGCTCCAGGGGGCGGCCTGCAACAGGTTGCGCATGGGGTTCATCACGCCGAGCAGCATGGCAGTGCGGAGCGCTTCCAGCGGCTCGTAGAAGTTCTGGTTGATCAGGCTGACGGCGCCGTTCCAGAAGGGCGCGGTTGTCAGCGTCCAGCCGGTGGGCCAAGCGGAGAGCGCGGGCAAGGCGAGGCTGGCAAGGGTCGGCACCAGAAGCAGGAGGGCGGCGGCGAGCGTATCGCGGCGATGCCAGAGACCTTGCCGCCCGGTCGACTGGTTGTGCGCAGCGGCCTGCGTCAGCCGGTCGAGAACGACGGCAAGCGCCACGATGCCCATGCCTGCCTCGAAGCCGGCACCGAAGTCGAGGCGGCGCAGCGCGCGCAGCACGTCGTAGCCGAGGCCGCCCGCGCCGATCATCGAGGCGATGATGACCATGTTGAGCGTCATCATCACCACCTGGTTGAGCCCGATGGCAAGCCGGGGTGCCGCAACCGGCAGCTCGACCTTCCACAGCGTTTGCGCCCGGCTGCAACCGGTCATGCGGGCAAGCTCGAGCGTCTCGGAGGGGACGGAGCGCAATGCCAGCACCGTGGCATGCACCATCGGCGGCAGGGCATAGACGACGGTGGCGAAGAGGGCGGCACTCGGGCCATAGCCGAAGAGCAGCAGGGTCGGCAGGAGATAGGAGAAGATCGGCACGGTCTGCATGACGTTCATGATTGCCCTGAGCCAGATCTCGGCGCGGGCGGAACGATAGGCCCAGATGCCCATGGCGAGGCCGAGGACGAGGGCGGCGACAACACAGATGACGACAGAGGCAAGCGTCGTCATGGCCGAGGCCCAAAGGCCGAAGAAGACGAGATAGGCGCCGGCCAGAAGCGTGAGCACGGCGAGGCCGTGCCCCGAAAGCCGCAGGCCGAGCAGGGCAGTAGCGAGGATCACGCCGAGCCAGCTCAGCGGTGGCGCAAGATGCACCTTGTTGAAGCCGGCGCCCTTTACCCAGCCGTCGGCGAGAACGAATTTCAGCCAGTCGATCGGCAGTTGTGCGGCAGATGCCAGCGCGCGGGTGATGTCGGCGATCTTCACGCCCGATATCGCCGCATCGCGCGCAAACCAGTTCATGCCCGCGCCGACCCAGTCGGTCAGCGGCAGGAGCGCCTGGTCGGAGAGATGGATGAACGACGCCGGCATCAGAAGGCTGGCCGCAAGGATGCCGAGCGTCAGCGCGAAACCGGCCCAGAGACCGTACCGGCCCGTCATATCCCTCGGTTTCATGAAGACGTCTGCCATCTCATCCCCTCCCAGGATCGGCTCAAGGCCGGGGCCGGATTACACCGGCCCCGGCTTCTATTTTAGTTTGCCGCGCAGGCTGCCCAGGAGCGCCATTTGGCCTCGTTCTTCGTGGCCCATTCCATGGCGACCTCGTTGACCGTGCGGCCCTTCACGTCGACCTCATGGACGAGATCGCCGAGTTCCTTGCCGTCCATGGTGAACTTGCGCACGATGTCGTAAGCGCAGGGCCACTTCTTCTCGCCGTCAGCCCAGGCCATCTTCTTGATCCAGCCTTCCGGCTTGCCGCAGTCATGGGTCGCCGTCTTGTTCTCGCCCCAGGCCGGGTCGGCGTAGCAGGCCTCTTCATAGGGCGGGAACTGGACGAAGGAGCCCTTGAAGACCGAGGGAACCCAATGCGGCTGGTAGACCCACAGGATGATCGGCGCCTTGCGCTCGTATGCGGACTGAAGCTCGGCGAACATGGCGGCTTCCGTGCCGGCATGGACGACCTCGAAGGGCAGGTCGAGCGCCTTCACGCGCTCCTCGTCGAATCCGCCCCAGCTGACCGGCGCGCCGAGATAGCGGCCCTTCGGCGTCGTTTCCGGCGAAGAAAAGGCTTCGGCACAGCTCTTCAATGCCTTCCAATCCGGCAGGCCGGGGCACTTCTCCGCCATATAGGCGGGATACCACCACTCTTCCTTCGCATGGGGCCCGAGCTCTCCCATGTCGAGAACCTTGCCGGTGGCAAGCGAGGCCGTGAAGGGCTTGTCCTGCGTCGTCTGCCAGGTTTCCAGTGCGATCGTCAGGTCACCATTCTCGAAGCCGGGATAGCGTGCGCTGTCGTCGGCCACGACCGTCTCGACGCTGTAGCCGTAGGTCGACAGGATGATGTTGAGGATTTCGGTGTCGATCAGCATCGACGACCAGTCGGCCACCATGAGCTTGATCGTATCGGTGGATTCCGGCTCGAAGGCGGCGGCGGGGGCCGCGGCCCCGAGGCTGAGCGCCAGCATTGCGGATGCTATCAGTTTTTTCATGGTCATTCCCCTCTGCTTGTGTTGATCTTCAGCCTTTGGCGTACCAGCCATTGTCGACGTAGAGCGCCTGTCCATTGACGAAGCTGGCATCGTCGGAGGCGAGCCACAGGGCGGCGGCCGCCACTTCCTCTGGCTCGCAGAGCCGTCCCTGTACCGAATGCAGGTCGGCTTCGTTCCAGTTCTGGCCGAGCCCGTCGAGCTCGACGATCTCGCGCAGGCCGTGCGCCGTCTTGACGAAGCCGGGGCAGACGGCGTTGGCGCGGATGCCGCGGTCGCGATATTCGATGGCGATGGAGCGGGCGAGCTGGAGGACCGCGCCCTTGGTCATGCAATAGAGGCTCTCCAGCGCAAAACCCTTCTCCCCGCCGATCGAGGAGGTGATGACGATCGAGCCACCGCCGTTTTCCAGCATGTGCGAGACGACTTCGCGGCAGACCACGAAGGCGGAGCGGACGTTGATGTCCATCAGCCGGTCGTAGTCGGCATCAGTGCTTTCATGCAACGGCTTCACGATGATCGTGCCGGCATGGCTGAACAGCGTGTCGACGCGGCCCCATTTTTCAACCACGGCCGCGAAGGACGCGCGCACGGCCGCCGTGTCCGTCACGTCGGTTTCGAGGAACAGAGCCTCGCCACCGGCCGCTTCGATCTCGGCGGCAGCGTCCGCGCCGGCGGCGGCCTGGATGTCGAAGATCGCGACGCGCGCACTGGCTTCGGCAAACATTTTGGCCGCGGCACGACCCATGCCGTTGGCGCCGCCGGTGATGATCGCCGTTCTTCCCTCAAGCCGTCCCGTTGCGGTCGTCCGTCCCACGACCTTCGACGCGATGTTCATGCGCTCCTCCCGAATGGATCATTGGTATATTCTTTATCCCAATGAATTGCGGCGCGATTGTCAAGCGTCAAAATTCTGCGGCGTGAAGTTTGGGAGTTTTCTGGAAGTCCCGGCGAAAACCGCCAGATGCGCCGCAGGCCCGTTTCAGGCGGCGTTGCGGGTCATCCGGCGGATGGCGGCCCAGAGCAGGGCGTGGAGATCGGCCATGGCGGCTTCGGAGGCGAGTGCATCCTCGCCTTCCAGCGCCCCGAGAAGATTCTCGAAGGATTTCAATGCATCGCCAGCCGAACCATCGGGTAGGGTGCCCTCGAAAGGCAGGAAGAGTTCGGCAAGCCCATCCTCGATGGCGCGGGCAAGCAGCGGGTTTTGTGAGGCGTCGCCAAGGGCAAGCAGGAACAGGGCTTCGGCCTGCTTGCGTTGCGGCGCGGTCCCCGCGGAATGCATCATGTCCGTCGCCTGGCGCAGGCGCTTGAGATCGGCAGTGCCGCGGCGCGCGGCGGCGAGGCGGGCGGCGGCGAGCTGGTTGACCGTCAGGAATTCCACGACGCGCATGGCGGCAGCCGGCGCGCGCGACATGCGGCGTCGGGCAAGCTGGGTCAGGCGATCCTCGTCCGTCACGAAGGCGCCACCCTGGGCGCCGCGGCGCACGGTGATATATTGGTTGGTCTCCAGCACGCGCAATGCTTCGCGCAGCGTCACGCGGCTGATGCCGAATTTGTCGGAAAGCTGGCGTTCAGCCGGCAGTCGCTCGGCGGGGAGCAGCAGGCCGGCATGGATTTGCCGGCGCAGCAGGTCGACGGCAAGTCCGTGGGCCGCCTGCGGTTCGACAGGTCTCAAGCCCCAGAGCATGGGTCACACTGCGGTGAATGTGTTGTCGACGAAGATTTCCGCGCCGTTGACGAAGCTTGACGCATCCGAGGCGAGGAACAGCGCGACTTCCGCGACCTCCTCGGGCTCGCAAATGCGGCCCTGCATGGCGTTGACGTCGTTTTCCGACGCAAAAACCCCGTAGCTGCGCAGCTGTTCGATCTCATGTTCACCATGCTGGGTGCGGACAAAGCTCGGGCAGATCAGATTGGACCTGATGCCCTGATCTCGATACTCGACTGCCAGGGCACGGGCAAGTTGATGCATGGCGGATTTCGAGGCGCAATAGAGCGCTTCGAGATGGGTTGCAGCCCGCACGCCGGTCGTCGAGGTGAAGATCAGCACGCCCTTGCCTCGCTCCAGCATTTCCGGAAGCACGAGCCGCGACATCAGGAAAGCCGACTTGGCATTGTTGTCCATCAGTTCGTCCCATTCCTCCAGCGTGCATTCGAGGAACGGTTTCACGATGATGATGCCGGCGTGGTTGAACAGGACATCGACCTTGCCGAAGGCCTCCTTCGCGGCAAGATAGGCCTTCTCGGCCTCTTCCGGGCGCGACACATCGGCATGAACGAAGGCGACGTCGAGATCGCGGGTGGTGAGCGCCTCTGCCAGATGCCGGGCAGCCTCCGCGTCGCGATCCGCGATCATCACGCGGGCACCTTCCTCCGCAAACAGCTTGGCGCTTGCGGCGCCCGCACCTTTTGCGCCACCGGTGATGAGGACGGACTTTTTTGAAAGGCGTTCCATGGTCTAAGAAATAGACCAATTGAACGGCCCTGTCCAGCGAACCTCTACCGGCAGGGCCGTCGAACCTCCGGGTGCAAATGTCGGTTTGTCGAATTCCGTGGCGGAAATGAACAACCCGGATTCACGTGTCTACCCTTTTGCCGCCAGTTCATCGATCAGGCGTGTCAGCATCGTGTCGCAGTGCGCAAGCTGTTCCGCGCTGACGAACTCGTCCGGCTTGTGCCCCTGGTCCATGAAACCGGGGCCGCAGATGGCGGTGGACATGCCCAATTCCTGATCGAAGAGCCCGCCTTCGGTGCCAAAGGCGACCTTGAGCGTGCCGTCGTCGCCGAGGATCCTCTTGAGGAGGGTTACGACGGGCGCATCCGCGCCGGTGTTGAGGCCGGGATAGCCCGAGACGGGCGCGATCTCGATACAGGCCATGGGAAAGCGGTTGCGGTAGGGTTTTGCGATGGTCTCGGCATCCGCCGCGATACCGGCGAGGATGGCATTCGGGTCGTCCTCGGCGATATTGCGGATCTCGAAATCGATCTCGCAGCGATTGGGCACGATGTTGAGTGCGATGCCGCCCTGCATCATGCCGGCATGGATGGTGGAATAGGGAATGTCGTAGTCGTCGTCACGCGCACCATGGTCGGCCAGCGCTTCCTGCCGTGCCTGCAGCGCCTGGATGAAGGCGGCGCCGAGATGGAGCGCGTTCAGCGCGTTGGGCGCGAGCGCCGAGTGGCCCTCCTGCCCGTGGCAACAGGCGCGCAAGGCGAGTTTACCCTTATGGCCGGTGGCGATCTTCATGCCCGTTGGTTCGCCGACAATGCAGAGCGCCGGCCGTTCGGATCGCGCCGCCAGCGCCTCGATCATGCCGCGCACGCCGATGCAGCCGACCTCCTCGTCATAGGAGAGCGCAAGATGCAGCGGGCGTTTCAGCGGGCGCTCGGCGGCAAGCAGCATGGCGCGGAGCGCCGATGCGACGAAGCCCTTCATATCCGCGGTGCCGCGACCATAGAACCGGCCGTCCCGCTCGATCATCGTGAAAGGATCGCCTGTCCACGCCTGTCCCTCGACGGGCACGACATCCGTATGGCCCGACAGCACCACGCCGTCAGGCCCCTCCGGGCCGACGGTCGCGAAGAGGTTCGCCCGGCTGCCGTCGGGATGGGCGAACCTCTCGACGCGCGCGCCAGGGGCGCGCAGCAGGCTCTCCACATAGTCGAGCAGCGCGAGATTGGAAGTCCGTGATACCGTGGGCTCGGCGACGAGGCGGGCGAGGATTTCTGCGGTCGAGGGGATCATGGCTGCGTTCGCTTGGCCGGAGTGGAGAAATGGAGAAAGTGCATGGCGCTAAAGACCCCCTCTGTCTGTCGGCATCTCCCCCACAAGGGGGGAGAAAGGCTGGGAGCACGCGGGTCGCGAGAAATCATCCGCCGGAGAGTGCCGCGCTCAAGTCCCTCCCCCTTGTGGGGAGGGATTTAGGGAGGGGTCTTCACCCCGCTTACAAATCCCCCGGCACCCCATAGCTCGGCGCCCCCGAAGGGTTGAGCGCGCGAGTGACATAGGCGTCCATCTCGCCGCGCCAGCGCTCCCAAAGTGCTGCGCATTCCTCGATCGGGTCGCCCTCGGTCCAGTCGACGCGCAGGTCCGCGACGTTCCACGAGACCTTGTCGACCATGACGAGGCCCATGGAATGCACCGGGCCTTCCTCGCCGCCCGCCGCGATCGCCCCGCGCATGGCTGATATCAGCCGGTCACCGAGATGCTGGTCTTTCGCGGCCTCGAAGGCCTCCACCATCTTCTGCGGGATGTCGGTCGTCGTCAGCATATTGCCGGCCGCAACGGCATTGTTGCCGCGCGCCGTCGCGTGGGTGCCGAGGGTCTTTGCGCCGGAATAGCTCGCCGTCCCGCCTGCCGCATCGACCAGCGCCAGCTGGCGGTATTCGATATTCGGGGCCTCGGCGACGAGGCGTGCCAGCGCCGCTTCAGCGGAAAGGCCTGTTGCCATCAGGTCCAGCCCCTTCGGGCCGAGGCGCGGATCGGTGACGTTCTGTGTCGAGACCGCGCCGACGCCGGCGCGCACATGGGCGCAGCGCGCCGCGACACTCGGCGAGGACGAGGAGACGGCGATGCCGAACATGCCGGTTCTCTCGCAGCGCCCGGAGATGGAGAAGGTCATGCTGCCCTCCTCAGGCTTCTTCGGGGATGACGGCGGTCGCTTCGATCTCCACCAGCCATTCCGGGCGGGCGAGCGCGGAGACGACGAGGCCGGTCGAGACCGGGAAGACGCCCTGCAGGTATTTGCCCATCTCGGTATAGACGGCTTCGCGGTAGCGGATGTCGATGAGATAGACGACGACGCGGCAGATATGACTGAGGTCGGAGCCGGCCTCTTCCAGCAGCATCTTGATGTTTTCCATGGCCTTGCGCGCCTGTGCGCCGGCATCGCCGATATGCAGGCTTTCGCGTGTGTCGAGGTCCTGCGCGATCTGCCCGCGCACGAACACCGTCGCACCCCGCGCCACCACCGCCTGGCAGAGATCGTTGTTCAGCTTTTGCTCGGGATAGGTTTCCTTCGTGTTGAAGGGGCGGATACGGGTATGCACGGGCATGTGGGTCTCCTTGGATGGCGATGGGTGGCGCCGCGGGAAACCGCGGCGCAAGAGCGGGGTTACTGGAGAAGCTGCGTCCAGACGCGGGTCACGAGATCCTGCGCGGCGGCCGAGCAGGTGCGCGAGAAGGTGATCGGCACATCCGGATAGAGTTCAGGTGCCTTCTCCTTTGTGTTCTCCACCTTGTCTTCGATGACCTTCATCGGCGAGGAGTGCGAGTAGAAGTTCATCTGCTCCGTGGCGTTTTCCGTGGTCGACATGAACTCGATGAACTTCACCGCATTGTCGTGGTTCGGCGCACCCTTGGGGATGACGTAGCTGTCCATCCAGCCGACGAGGCCTTCCTTGGTCATGGCGAGCTTGACCGGCGAGCCGGTCTTGCGGGCGCGCAGCGAGTCACCGTCCCACCAGAAATGGGCCGAGACTTCGCCGGAGGCGAGGCGGCTTGCGATATTGTCGGAGGAATAGACGGCGACCGAGGGCTTCTGGGCCATCAGGAGATCGAGCACCTTCTTCATTTCAGCCTGGTCTTCCGAGCAGAAGGGCACGCCGAGATAGAGCTGGGCGGCGCCGATCACTTCGTCGGGATAGGAGAGAAGCGCGATCTTGCCCTTCAGCTCGCCTTCGGGCTCGAAGAAGTATTTGAAGCTGTCGGTCGGGCCCTTGTACTGGTCGGTGTTCACGACGAAGCCGGCGGTGCCATAGGCGAGCGGGATGGAGTAATCCTGCGTCTCGTCCCACCACTGGTTACGCCACTTCTCCTCGATATTCTGATAGGCCTTCAGCTTGCTGGCCCCGAAATTCTCGATGATGCCCTGGTCGATCATCACGCGCAGGAAGTGCTGTGAGGGGGTGGCGATGTCATAGCCGGAAGAGCCGGCCTGCAGCTTGGTCAACAGATCCTCGTTGGAGGTGAAGCTGTCGACATTCACCTTCACGTCGTTCTCCTTGGAGAACTTTTCGATGAGCGCGGGCGAGATGGATTCGGCCCAGGCGTAGATGTTCAGTTCGCCGGCTGCCTGCGCGCTGGTGGCGAAGCAGAAGGCGAGGGCTGTGGTTGCAAAATACTTCTTCATCTTATGTTCCTCTCTTTGATTATGGTTCGGCCCAGTTATTGTTCGGGAGTGTCGCGTGTGCCGCGCGCGGCAACGAGAAGCGCTGCGGTGGCGAGGGCGAGCGAGGCAAGGATCAGCAGCGTCGCGATGGCGTTCAGTTCCGGCGAGGTGCCAGCGCGGATCAGCGAGAAGATGTAGACGGGCAGCGTCGTCGAACCGCCTGTCGCAAGCAGGTTCGAGGTGATGAAGTCGTCCATCGAGATCAGGAAGGCGAGCATCGCTCCAGAGAAGACGCCCGGGAAGATCAGCGGCAGCGTCACCCTACGGAAGGTCGTCCAGCTGTTGGCATAGAGATCGGCGCTTGCCTCTTCAAGGTCGAGCGACATGCCCTGCAGGCGCGCGCGGATCGGCAGGAAGGCGAAGGGCGTGCAGAAGGCGGAATGGGCGACGATGAGCCTGACAAGACCATTCTGGATATCGAGCAGCGAGAACAGGATGAGGGTCGCGACGGCCAGCACGATTTCCGGCAGGAGCAGCGGCAGGTTGACCACCGTCTCGGAAAGCTTGCGGAAGCGGACGTTCTTGCCCCTGATGATGGCGAGGGCCGCCGAGAGCGCGATGAGTGTGGAGACGATGGTCGCCACGGCGGCGATCGTCAGCGAGGTCTCCAGCGCGCTCATCAGCGCGGCATTGTTGAGCGCTGAGCCGTACCATTTCAGCGAGAAGCCCGTCCACACGCCGGCAACGCGGTTGGCGTTGAAGGAATAGACGACGATGACGGCGAGCGGCACATAGAGATAGAGGAAGAAGAAGATGGTGAGGGGGCCGAGGCCCGGATAGCGCTTGACGTCGTGACGGATGCTCATGGCTGGGCCTCCCGGCGAGCCGCGCGCAGGGCCGTGAAGATCAGGAAGAGCATGACGAGCGCCATCAGCGTCATGGCGATGGCCGCGCCGAAGGGCCAGTTGCGGCCGCCGCCGAATTGCAGCTGGATCAGCGAGCCCATCATCATCTGCTTGCCGCCGCCCATCAGCGTCGGCTCCAGCACGGCGCCGAGCGCCGGCACGAAGACGAGGATGGCACCGGCGACGAGGCCGGGGGCGGTTAAGGGCAGGATGACCCGGCGCAGCGTCACCCAGCGGTCGCCGTAGAGATCGTGCGAGGCCTCGATCAGCGTGCCGTCGAGCTTTTCGATGGAGGCGAAGACCGGCAGCACCATCAGCGGCATGGCGGTATAGACCATGGCCGTCAGCGTCGCGCCGTCGTTGAACATGAAGCTCATGCCGGCGGGAAAACCGAGTTGTTCCAGCAGGCTGGGCAGGGTGCCATCCTTGCCGAGGATGATCATCCAGGCGTAGACGCGCAGGATCATCGAGACCCAGAAGGGCAGGGTGACGAGATAGACGAGGATCGCCTTGCGGTTCGCCGGCTGGCGCGAGATGAAATAGGCGACGGGCACGGCGAAGAGGAGGCAGATCAGCGTCGTGGCGCCGGCCAGAAGGAAGGTGCGGCCGATGATCAGCAGATATTGCGGGGTGAATTCCAGCTCCCCGGTCCAGCCCTCGTTGAACAGGATCTGGCTGTAGCCGGCGAGATTGAAGTCCCAGGTGAAGCCGCCATAGGCGCCGCGCGTTGCCACCGAGACGGCGGCGATGATGAAGATCGGCAGGATCAGCGCGAAGCCCATCAGGAGCCGCGACGGCAGCAGGCCCCAGAAGGAAAGGTCATGCCAGAACCGGGCGCGCGGCGCGCGCTCCAGTCCGGCGGGGGCGTGGAGGGCGCTCTCCGTCATGCCGCCAGCACCCGTGCGGAGCCCGCGACGAAGCCGACGGGAACCGTCGCGCCGAGCGGGATCGTATCGCCTTCGCGCGAGGCGTTGCGGCGTGAGGCGCGCAGTTCCGTACCCGCGACGTCGAGCGTGTAGTGGGTATAGCCGCCCATATAGTTCTTGTTGGTGACGCGGCCCTCGAAGGTGATGCCTTGCGCCTGGTTGCCGAGATTGATCTTTTCCGGCCGCACGGAAAGGGTCGCGCGGCCCTTGGCAGCACTACCGGTTGCCGGCACGGTGATATCAAGGCCGAAGGGCGTGCGGATGGTCGCCTGCCCTCCAAGCGTTTCCAGCACCTCGATATCCAGAAAATTCGTCTCGCCGACGAAATCGGCAACGAAGCGGTTGACCGGCTCCTCGTAGATTTCCGTCGGCGTGCCGATCTGCTGCACTTCGCCACCGCCGAGCACGGCGATGCGGTCGGACATGTCGAGCGCCTCTTCCTGGTCGTGCGTGACGAAGACGAAGGTGATGCCGGTGTCGCGCTGCAGGGTGCGCAGCTCGTCACGCATCGCCTGGCGCAGTTTCAGGTCGAGCGCCGACAGCGGCTCGTCGAGCAGCAGCACCTCCGGCTCGGGGGCGAGCGCGCGGGCAAGCGCTATGCGCTGGCGCTGGCCGCCGGAAAGCTGGGCGGGCTTGCGCTTGGCCATCGCCGACATGTGGACGCGCTCCAGCATCTCGCCAACACGGTTTTTGATGCGGCCCTTCTCCCAGCCGAGATTTTCGAGGCCGTAGGCGACATTCTGCTCCAGCGTCATATGCGGGAAGAGCGCGTAGCTCTGGAAGACCGTGTTGACGCGGCGCTTGTGCGGCGGGATCGAGACGACCTCCTGGTCCTTGAGCAGGATCGAACCCGTATCCGGGCTTTCGAAACCGGCGAGCATGCGCAGAAGCGTGGTCTTGCCGCAGCCGGACGGGCCGAGCATCGTGAAGAACTCGTTGCTGCCGATATGGAAGCTGACCGATTTCAGCGCCTGATAGGCCCCGAAGTGCTTGGAGACGGACTGGACTTCGATGGCC
>NZ_CAMLFY010000042.1 GCF_946479415.1 uncultured Shinella sp.
CCTCGATCACCTTGGCCATGGTGAAGGTCTTGCCCGAGCCGGTGACGCCGAGCAGGACCTGGCTGCGCTCGCCGGAGGAGAGGCCCTCGACGAGATCGGCAATGGCGGTCGGCTGGTCGCCGGCGGGCTGGTATTCGCTCATCATGCGGATGGCGATGCCGCCCTCCGACTTGGCCGGCCGGGCGGGGCGGTGCGGCGTCCAGAGCTTGCCATCCTTGAACAGCGGGTTGCCGCTCTCGATGAGGGCGGACAAGGCTTCCACCGTGGCCGTGACGGCCGTGCCGGCATTGAGCGACGCGGCGTCCTCCAGGGAGACATCGAGGCCGGAGACCGGGTTGAGGCCGGCGGCGGCGCGGGTTTTCGGATCGGACGAGCCGCCGATCGAGACGCCGCGGGACGTCTTGGAGACGGTGACCTGCTCGGTGTGGCGGCGGGCGGCGTTCTCCACCGTCTTGCGGTGTTTGCCGGCCTTGGAGGCGACCTCGCGGCGGCTCTCGACGCTGCCCGCCTCCGCTTCCGCCTCGAGCTGCTTCACCCAATCCGAGACGCTGCCGGACAGGGGCGCGCCTTCGAAAGGCGACTGCGGGGCTTCCTCGAAACCGGAGTTCGGGGCGGTGGGTTTTTTCGGAGCTTTGGCCATGCGGGGAATATGGAGAGAGTCATGCGGAAAGAAAAGGGGTTTTGAGTACAAAAGGGAAACGAATTTGCAGCCGTCTCCACCCGTTATGAGAGAAGGCAGGGCGAGGGGCGATCATGGATACGGTGATTGACGAGGCGGCATTGATGCCGAAGGAAAGTGCGCTGGCGGAGCTGCACATGGCGGTGGCAGCCTACAATGCCGAGCGCGGCCGGGTGACGAACACCCTCTACGTCAACATGGTGCTGATGTTCGGCGGCTATGTCGTTCTGGCCGGCATCTTCGCCTATATCGCCATCATCGAGATCGACAAGAACATCGTCGGCATCGTGCTGGGGCTGCTGTTCTTCGGCGGCACGGTCGTCTGGCGCGTCGCGCAGGCGCCGTCGAAACGCTTCCAGCAGGATTTGCGCGACCGCATGCTGCCGCTGGTCTTCGGCTTCATCGACGAGGTGCACTATGTGCACGGCGCCGAGCCGCGCTTCATGGGCGCCATGCCCGGCAAGGAACTGGTGGCGCGCGACCGCAGCGAGCACGGCGATATGATCGCCGGCACGCATGAAGGGCTGGCCTTCACGCTGTCGGAAACGGAGATGAGCACCGGCAGCGGCAAGAACCGCAGCACGACCTTCAAGGGCATCATCTTCCATTTCGTGCGCGACGAGGAATTTCCCGGCCTGCTGCTGGCGGCGCGCAAGCCGAACAGCGTGCACCTGTTCTTCCGCGATCTCTTCGGCGGCAGCTCGATGCCGCTGGTGACGAGCGGCAATCCGGACCTCGATGCCTCCCACGAATTCCGCACCGACCGGCCGGAGGCCGCCACGCCCATCGTGCAGGGCGCGCTCGCCAAGGCGCTCGACTATCTCTCCACCGAATGGCGCGACGACGTGGTGCGGCTGGCGCTGCGGCGGCGGGATTGTTACCTGCTGCTGCCCTCGAAGAAGGACTTTTTCGAGCTGCCGCCGGTGCATACGCCGATCGATTTCGACCGGCACCTGAAGCCGATGATCCGCGACCTCGTCACGCTGCTGGCGACCGCGAAGCTGGTCAGCAAGATCGGTTAGGTCATCGGTGTTTTCGTGAGCAGGGCACAGCTGGGAGCGACCATTAAGGTTCAGCCCGATCTGGCATCGACCTGTTCGAGGACCAATCAACGCCTCGACCAGACCAGCGTCGATGAAGCCGGGGAGCGATATAGCCGAATGATCGTCAACATGCCGTCAATCAGGAAAATCTGCGCGTGACATCACCGATCACGCTATATTCTGCTAAACCATTGCGATAGCTTTGTTGACGGATCCCAACCTGAAAGAATCGTCGTGACTTACATTTCCAAAACGATGCGCAGCCAGCTATCCGGCCCGCACGCCATTTACCACTCTGTCGTCAAGCTCACCCTTTTGAGCATCTTGCTGTTGGGCACGTCGGCCGTCGCCCTTTATTTTGCCCATCAGATTTTCAGCAAGGCGCCGGCCGATGCACCGCTCGACAGGCCGGTATGGCTGCTTCTCATCGTGGCGGGAGCCGGCCTCCTGTTTTTCTGCCTGCGCGCGCTGCCGAAATGGCTAACGCTTGGCGCGCCCGCTCTGATCATTTCACAAGAGGGACTGACGTTTCGCGGTAAGCCCCTGATGCGCTGGCATGACATCATCGAAAATGAATGGGTGAGCCTTGGCGGCTTTGGTATCACGACGGGGGCAGCCCTGCATGTCCATACCTCAGACAGGAAGATCAAGCGCGAGGCCATCA
Source organism: uncultured Shinella sp. (assembly GCF_946479415.1). The sequence continues at coordinate 2,387 of NZ_CAMLFY010000042.1, forward strand.
CCTTCAATTGTTCCGCGAGGGAATATATGCGCCTTTGCGAGCTTTATGAGCATAGCAGCGGGCAACACGTCGAGGATGCTCCGGCCGCTCCTGGCGGTGTCCGGCACCCATGACATCCGTCCTCGGCGAAAGCTCCATCGGCATAAAGAGAGGCTACGATGCTTCAGACCTCGAGGGCATCGACGAGATGCGTGTTTCTCGCCGGTTTCCAATCGGCGCTTTCTTGTGGAGCGTCGGTGGTCTTCTGGTCGTCGGCTTTTTGGCGGCGGTTGTCGTAAACGCCAAACTGAATTCTCCGCATGGCAACTTCCCGAACATGGGATATGCCTATTTCTTCGCCTTTGCCGCCCTTGCCGGCACCGTCTACTATCTGCCGACACTCCTGGCTTTCCTGATGGCGCCGCGCCCCTTTATTATCAACCGTGACGGCTTCCGTTACGGTCATCGGCAGCTGAGGTTCGATCAGGTTCGCGGTCTGCAGAACGATGTCGGAAGGTCCTCGACCCGGCTATTGCTGGACAAAGGCTCCTCGATCAGGCTCCGATGGCCGATCTGGCATGATAGCGGGTTACTTGTGGATCTGCTCGAACATCGCTGCCAGCCCCATTTGTTATCGGCAGCAATCGCGCAGTTGCAGGCGGGCAAACGCGTCTGGTTCGGCTCGAAGCTGGCGCTGGACCGAAAGACATTGCGCATCAAACGCAAGGTTCTCCCCTTGGATACTGTCACGGATTTCCATTTTACCAGTCAATCCGATCGCGGTGACGAGACGTCGATGCTGAGGCTGCGAACCCTTAAGAGGGAATATCTGCTGGACGAGCGGCATATTACCAACGCCAAGGTGTTTGTGGGGGCGTTCAAGCATCTATCGGAATTACAAGATGACGACGGCACATCGCGCGCGGTGTCCGCGAAGCTGCTTCCGGAGTAAAATCGGAATATGGCCAACGTCGTTGACAGTCTAGAGCATCTCCGGTGAACTTTGGTTCACCGGAGATGCTCCAGCAGCTTGTTTTGACCGCATTATCCGACGCCGAAGCGATCTCGCTTCGGCTGGAAATGCTCTAGCGGACCGCTCGCCATGACACGCCATCGCAAACCGGGTCTGAAGACGCATCACTCCGACACGCCACCTCCCGGCATGTTTTCACCATCCGAAATTGCATCAGACCCCTCGTGGGTTCCGGATATGGCTGCTTTGGGCGAGCCGGCCATGACTGCCGAAACCTATATCGCGGCATATCTTGCGGACGTCGATGCATGGTGGTGGTCAACGAACCTGCATCACGCGCCAAGAGTTTTCGCATTAAGACGCGCCCTTGCCATTATCGCGCAAGCAAAGATGCCCGATCACGAACGAGCTGTCGGCCAATTGGGTGTCGACCCGTTGGAGAATATGATGTCCGACGCGCTGCTTGATCTCTTGAGAGCCTGGATGCCGTTCACGCCTGCCATGTGCTACGCCCTTGGCTGCATAAGGATGGAATTCGAACCGCCTGAACTGCAACGCCGCCTGAATGCAATGATCGTGGAATCGCAGCGTGCCGCGGCGATCGGCAACAAGGATTGTGGCTAGAGCATCGAACGATGATAGGAATATTGGACAATAAGGCGACCTTGGCAGACTCCGTCCAGGAGATCGTATTTTGAAAAACTGGCAGGAAACGCTCGATTCGGCGGCACCCTTGGTTGAGTTTCTCTCGTCATCCAGTTTCTTCGGCTTGCCCTATAGCGGTAGTGGCGAAGCTCTCGTTATCACAAACCCGGCTGTTGGCATCCAGTATGCGACTGATGCCTCCCTCACAGAATTTGATGAATGGGAAACGGTTTCCGATTCATCGGGCGTCTTTCCCGATGGTTTTGAGTGGAGTCGGCAAATCTCCTGGCAACTCAACAAAAACCGATGCTGGGGGTTGGAAGACAGAAATTTCAACGGAGCCGACAGCAAGTGGATTTCAGGCGAAGCCTGTATCCTCAAGGAGCTGATGCTTCGGGACATGAATATCCTGTTGAATTGCTATGCTAACGATTTCTTCCCGGGCCTGTGGAAGGATATTCTGCGAATCTATCTGGCGAATGGCTTTCCCTGCGGTTGGTCCTCGCATCGTCCGGCAGGGAAAATCGTTGTGTTTTCCAATTTTTGAGCGCGGACAGCTCCACGCGACGAGCGGTTAATCCGCCGAAAGGCGGCGATAGTGCGGAAGCCCAGCGGCGGCCAGATCGCCTTGATGTCGCGACGCGTGGGTCTCCAGAGAGCCTTGATGCCGTTCACGCCTGCAATGTGCTACGTCCTTGGCTGCATAAGGATGGAATTCGAGCCGCCTGAACTGCAACGCCGCCTGAATGCAATGATCGCGGAATCGCAGCGTGCCGCGGCGATTGGCAACGAGGATTGTGGCTCCGCAGCTAGGGCGTCCCGATGACGGGGCGGGCCATGCGCTCGGCATGCTGGTCGAGCCAGCGCGGGATGTCGCCGGCCGGCATCGGGCGGGCGAAATGGTAGCCCTGGGCGTGGCGGCAGCCGAGCATGCGCAGAACCTCGGCCTCCTCCTCATCCTCGACGCCCTCCACGACGATATCGATGGACAGCGCATGGCCGATACCGATGAGGGCGGCGATGAGAGCCTGGTTTTCGCGGCTGGTGGCGATACCCTTGACGAAGCTGCGGTCGATCTTGAGCCGGTCGATTTGCAGGCTGACGAGATAGGCGAGGGAGGAATGGCCCATGCCGAAATCATCGACGGCGAGGCGGAAGCCGGCGGCTTCCAGCCGGGCGAGTTCCGCGCCCGCCGCCTGCGTATCGAGCGTGGCCTCCTCGGTGATCTCGATTTCCATCAGCGCCGGGGAGATGTTGTGCGCGCCGGCGATATCCGTCAGCAGACGCGACAGCGTGTCGCCGGAGAACTCGCGCGGCGAGACGTTCACCGCGACGGCCGCCTCCGGCAGGCCGAGGCGCGGCAGGGTTTGCAGCAGTTCGGCGGCGCAGGTCGCGACATAGCCGGTCAGCGCTGTTGATATATGCAGGGCGTGGGCCGCACGCACGATATCCGGCGGACTGACCGCGCCGAGTTCGGGATGCGTCCAGCGCAGCAGCGCTTCGAAGCCGGTAACACGGCCGGTGGCAAGCTCCACCTGCGGCTGGAAGACGACTTTCAGCTCGCGGTTCTCGATGGCCTCCGTCAGGCCCGCCTCGATGAGGCGCTGACGCTCGATGCGGGCCTTGAGGACCGGATTGAACAGGCCAAGGCGGCGGCGGCCACCTTCCTTTGCGGCGTAGAGCGCGATATCGGCACTGGCGAAGAGATCGTCGGCCGTCTCGCCATGATGCGGATGCAGCGCCAGGCCGGCGCTGGCGCCGACCGTGACGGGCCGCTCGCCGATGACGATGGGATCGGCCGCGAGGCGGACGATGCCGTTGCCGATCTCGCGGCCGCGAGCTTCTGCCGCGTCCCCTTCGATGATGACGGCGAATTCGTCGCCGCCGAGGCGCACGACCGTATCATCGGGACCGGTCAGGCTGGCAAGGCGCGTGGCGATCTCCATCAGGACGGCATCGCCGGCGCCGTGGCCCATCGTGTCGTTGATCGCCTTGAAGCGATCGAGATCGACGGCGAGCAGCGCCAGCGTGCCGGTGGGAACGCTTTCGTCGAGCAGATCGCGCAGACGCTGGTTGAACAGCGCTCGGTTGCCCAGCCCGGTCAGCGGGTCGCGGTTCGCCAGCGAGGCAAGCTGGTGATAGGACTGGCGGATTTCCGCATTGGCATCCGACAGCGAGGCGGCAAGCGCCACCGCTTTCAGCCGGTCGATCTGGCTGCGGATGAAGCCGGCTTCGCTGAACTGGCTGGCGCGCAGCATCATCACCGCCAGCAGCAGGGCATCGGCGGCGATGACGAAGGCGGCCGTCGTGCCGGTGATCAAGAGCGAGAGGATGGCCGATGCGAGCGGTGGCCCGGCGAAGAGGAGGGCGGTGCGGGAATAGGCCGTGCTCTGCATCAGCGATCCGGCGCAGATGCCGCCGATGATGAAGATGAGATAGGGATTGAGGCCATTGGCGCCGTGCAGCGCGCCGATGAAGGGCGGCAGGCTCCAGGCCAGACCTCCGCCGAGCGCACCGAGCGAGAGAACGCCAAGCGCGCGCTTCGGCCGCTCCACGGCGCAATTGAGCCGGCGGACGATCCGCACGCCGATATAGCGGGCGATGTTGATGGCAAGGACGGTGGCGAGCCAGGCCAGGATGCCGAGGCTCGGTTCGTCGAGCCACAGCACCGCGGCGGTGGTGGCGGCCAGGAAGCAGTTCGCGCCGAGCGACAACGTGATACCGTCCAGCACGGACAAGGCCTGTGCGGAGAGGATCTGTCGTCTTGTCGCTTCATCCTCCGGCATCAGCCGGGTCGCATCCGTCATTGTCTTCCCGGTCCGAAGGAATCGCCGCCGCGACGATGCCGCGGATGGTGTGGGGGCGGGCATAAGATTGTCTTAACGGGGGATCGCGAGAATCCATGGCATGCGGCCTTGACGACGGCTGCCGCTCGGATATCTCCGTGGAGACTTTTTCTCCCAGCGTCAGGAATCGCTTATGCCCTTCAGCCTCAACCCCGCGGCCGTCTGGCCGATCGTGCTTCTCGCCCTTTCCAACGTCTTCATGACCTTCGCCTGGTACGGCCACCTGAAATTCAAATCGGCGCCGCTCTTCATCGCCATTCTCGCAAGCTGGGGCATCGCCTTCTTCGAATATTGCCTGGCCGTGCCGGCCAACCGCATCGGCCACGAGGTCTATTCGGCCGCACAGCTCAAGACCATCCAGGAGGTCATCACGCTCCTGGTCTTCGCCGGCTTCTCCGTCTTCTGGCTCAAGGAAAGCCTCACCTGGAACCATGCCGTCGGCTTCATGCTGATCGCAGCGGGCGCTGCCTTCGTGTTCAAGGGCTGAGCGCGGTCTCCCAAATTAGCCGTAATCCAGTACAGAATGATGGGATTGGATGAGGTTCGCGTGACAACAAGCTTTGAAACCACGGCGTGGATACGATACGGCTACGGCCGCCGGCCGGGTGAAACGCCACCGGACAGTGTCGATGCCTTGATTGCGCAGGTGGAAAAGGGAGGGCGTGAGGCCTGTCTTTTTCCTTATGAAGGAATCGAAGGCCGTCGTGCGCGTATTTCGGCGTATCGTGCGGCCCAGAAGGCCGATGCGGAAGCCCGCGCAAAGGACAGGCTTGAGGTTATCGGCAAGCGTGTCGTCTATCCCTACACGGTTGCCCTGGCCAATGCCGTACAGCGGGACCGGCACGCGAAAGTCCGGCAGGCGGCTATGTCGCCGAACGGCTTCTTCGAGCGGCTTTCGACCTTTTGGTGCGATCACTTTGCAGTCGATGCGCGCAAGGGCGGAAACATGCGTGTTTTGACTGCGCTGCATGAAGCGGAAGCAATTCGGCCGAATCTTGCAGGCAGCTTCTCCGATCTTGTGAAAGCGGCGGCACTGCACCCGGCGATGCTTGCTTATCTCGACCAGCCCCGGTCTGTCGGCCCGAACTCACCACAAGGATTGAAGTCAGGTCTTGGACTCAACGAAAATCTCGCACGCGAACTAATTGAGTTGCATACGCTTGGTGCCGGGAGCGGTTACACACAGGACGATGTGCGCGGTGCGGCCTTCGTCCTGACCGGCCTCACATTCGGACTACCGGCCTTGGAAACTGTTTTTCGCGAGCGATCGGCCGAGCCGGGGACCCACCAGGTGCTTGGTCGCCGCTATGGTGGCGACAAGCGAGGCCTTGAACAGGTCTATGACCTTATAGACGATCTCGTTTCCCGCGAAGAAACGCGCCGGCATATCTGCCGTAAGCTTGTCGTGCATTTCATTTCAGACGATCCTCCGAAATCAGTGGTTGAGGCCATGGTCGCTGCCTGGGAGCAGCACGACGGACAGCTCCTTGCTGTTTATCGTGCCATGCTCGACCATCCGCGCAGTTGGGATGAAGGGGGTCTTAAGGCGCGGCAGCCTTTCGATTTCGTGGTTGCGGCAATTCGGGCGCTGGATGCGCCGGAAGAGGTATTCGAACCACGCAAGCTTGCAAAGGAAGCGAGCTGGCGGGCGGCGGCAGACGACGATGCACTTCGTGACGTCATGATGATCATTCCCGATGGCCGGCCCGCGCTCGGCGCCAATCCATTCTCCGTCGGTGCGATTGAGCGGCTCGGGCAGCCGATCTGGTCCGTCCCTAGTCCGGCAGGCTGGGAAGAGGGATTATCTGCCTGGATTACTGCGAGCCAGCTTACCGAACGCATCGCCTTCGCGCGACGATTCGTGGCGCGCTTCGGTGGCGACGCCGATCCGCGCGCTTTCCTGGAGGATACCATGGCGGATGCGGCCCGGTCGGATACGATCGAAACCGTTTCGCGTGCGCCGAACCGTGAGGTGGCGTTGGCGATGGTGCTGGCGTCACCGGAATTCAACCGGCGTTAGGAGCGGACGATGACGAGCGAGATCAACCGCCGAGCCTTCCTGACAGGAGCGTGCTGCCTTGCGGCCGCACCGCTCGTGACGCCTGTCAGTTTCGCCGCCATGCCCGGCGACAATCGGCTGATAACGATCGTGCTGCGCGGAGCCATGGATGGTTTGGCATTGGTGCAGCCCTATGGCGATTCGGCGCTTCGCCTGCTGCGGCCGAAGCTTGCCCTCGGTGGCGATGAGGGGCTCCTCGATCTCGACGGATTCTTCGGCCTGCATCCGGCGGCGAAAGATTTGATGCCGCTTTGGAGGGCGGGAGAGCTCGGCTTCGTGCACGCCACTTCAACGCCCTACAGGGAGGCGCGCAGCCATTTCGACGGGCAGGACATGCTTGAGAGCGGCGGCGCGGCCGTGAAGTCGGAACGTACGGGCTGGCTGAACCGGGCTATTTCCGGCATCCCGCGACCTGCGGACCGACGGGCGATAGACGTTAACACGACGGCGGAATTGATCCTTTCTGGTAAAAACCAGGTCGATGTATGGTCGGCACGTGCGGATCTCGCCTTTACCGAAGACGAGCAAGCCTTCTTCGTCCGGCTTTACAGGAATGATCCCGTCTTCGCGGCAGCGCTTCGCGAAGCGACGGAGACGGACATGTTTTCCGACCAGATACGTGCGGAGGAGGAGGATCGAAGCGCCGGTATTCGTGCGGTGGCTGAAATGACGGCCGGCATGCTTTCCGCCGATCACCGCATTGCGAGTTTTTCCATCAATGGATGGGATACGCATGTCAACCAGCTGAAACTCTTCTCCAAGCCCGTCAATGACCTTGCGACGGCCCTTATGACGCTGAAGGAGAAATTTCCTCCTGCGGTCTGGCGCAAGACGGCGATCCTTGCCGTTACCGAATTCGGCCGCACGGCACGGGAAAACGGTTCCAAGGGCACAGACCACGGCACCGGCGGCGTCGCCATTCTGGCAGGTGGGGCCGTTGCTGGCGGCAAGGTCTATCGTGACTGGCCATCGCTTTCCGACGGCGACCTGCTCGAGGATCGTGATCTTCGCCCGACAGCGGATTTGCGCCAGCTGGCGGCGGGCATGCTTTACCAGCAATTCGGTGTTTCCGCCAATGATCTGGAAAGCTCGGTCTTTCCGGGGCTCTCCTTCGACAGGCGGGTTGCCTATCTGCGCAGCTAGGGCGTCGACTCATAAACTTTGACACCAAATCCTTGCGGCGGCGAGGTAGGTTTCCGGGCTCTTGTCGTATCGAGTTGCAATGCCCCGGAACTGTTTGATCCTGTTGAAGCGCTCCACGAGATTGCTTTGCCGATAGACCCAGCGCGAGAGAGCCGTTGCGATTTATCTTCGGCGGGATGTTGGCCCAACTGCGATCTGGCCGCCGGTCAGGCGAAGGTTCACAGCACGCCCTTCGGCATCGACGAGGGCGTGGATTTTGTTGGTAAGTCCGCCGCGGGAACGTCCCATGCCACCATCATCTCCATCCCCTTTTTTTCCGTGGCCGCGTGCTGGTGAACGCGGACACAAATCCAGTCACTCATGACGATATCGCCATCGTAAGCCTTTGAAACCGCTTCTGGTCCATCCGTTCGTAGCGACGACGTGTCATCAAAGACGTCCCTATTCGAAAGCCTTGAAACAGCGCGCCATAAACAACAAGAATTTTATGAATTACGCCGTAGTAGGGTCGTTGCGTCTGATATTTTTAGGGGTAAAAGTGGCGGACTGCAAGATCTTTCAAGCTGAGCGAACAGATGTTGACAATAAAAAATCCCATCGCCCATGCGCAAAGGATATTCGAGTGATGAACAGACTCTGGATACTTCTTCTGGCACTCTTTCCAAGCAATGCACACGCTTGCCAACCAGCCATGTCGCAAGCCCGGATGAACATCGTTATTGAGGAGCTGTTCCACCTGTTCGCGAAAGGAACCGTGAAGGACGAGGATCTCTCGTTCCTGCGAGCCGACAAGCAGATCAATTCGAACGTGTATTTCCAGAAGGCAAGCGTTGGGATCGTCGAGGGCGACACCTTCATCGTCTTCAATTCGGACAGAAACAAGCTTCAGATCCGGGACGACGTCTGGACCGGCAAGGAAAAATCCGAGCCCGAAATCCTCTTCTACAAGAACTCGAAGCTGCTGATCCCGGCCAGCGCATCGGAAGCCAAACGGTCCGGGGTCGTCGTCTTCTCAAAAGACAATGTCTGGGTCATCCAGCCTGCCGAAAAGTGCGCCGGCAGATACGCGAGGACGCAGATGTAGTGGTTTGAGACCGAACGCGCGTCTGCCCGATGCTCGGAAGGATGAAGCATCAATGCTTCAACCGCCATCCGTTTATGAGTTCACGGCGTAGCTACTCCAGCATGTCGAACGCCCGGAAGATCCAGCTGAGTTGGTAGAAAATACCCAGTGTTACGAAGGTGGCGTGGTAGCGGCGGCTAGCGGTCCAGGCGGCGGTGAGGCAGAGCAGGATGAAGACGGCGTTGCGCAGCGGGTATTCGTAGCCGAAGGAGCCGAAATAGGCTTCGCCCTTGAGGGCCGTGTCGAGCAGATCCACGGCGAAGACGAGGGCGAAGACGCCGAAGAACCATTTGCGGCGGGAATAGAAATAATCCTCGTAGCCGGCGTAGTCGTCGAGCACGGTGGGGAAGAGCAGCACGGCGAGCAGGAAGAACAGGCAGCAATAGCTGATCAGGAACAGATAGACGCCGAAGCCGATCGTCGTCAGCGCCTGCAGGCGGAACTCCCACCACCAGAAATGCAACAGGAACAGCAGGAGGAAGCCGGCCCAGGCGAGATGCACGGGATAGGGTTTCACCTTGCCGGGATGCTGCACGAGAAGGGCGATGCCCGTCAGGATGCGGGCGATGCTGAGACTGACCACCATGCCGATGACCACGCGCACATGGCCGAACAGGGCGGGATCCGGGGCCGTGTGCTCCATCGCGTTCCGCCCTCTATTCGACCGGGACGGGGGTGGGCTGGCCGGACTGGTCGAGCGCGACCATGATGAAGGTGGCGCCGGTCACTTTCTCCAGCGTCGTCGTCAGATAGCGCTGCGCCCAGGCCTCGACGCTGAGCGTGATCGAGGTGCGGCCGACACGGGCGATGTCGGTGTAGATGCTGAGCGTGTCGCCGATCTTCACCGGCAGCTCGAAGGCCATTTCCTTGACGGCTGCCGTGACCACGCGGCCACGGGCGCGTTCCGCAGCGCGGATACCGGAGGCCAAGTCCATCTGCGCCATGACCCAGCCGCCGAAAATATCGCCGGCGGCATTGGCATCGCCCGGCATGGCGAGCGTGCGAAGGGTGAGTTGGCCGTTCGGCATCTTGGTATCGGTCATGCGGGTCCTCTCCATCTTTCCCTTGGTCTAGCCGAATGCGGGCAGGGGAGAAAGAGGCTGGCACGGCACAGGCGACCGGCATTTTCGAGGATGCTGACGGTCTAAAAAATGACGATTGCAATTTTAGACGATTTTAAGGGGTTTCCGGGACCTTAGGATACAAGGCGTAGTGCGTCTAAAGGTCGAGGAGAGCCCGGTGAAGAATTTCAGAATATCGACGCGTCTATCGTTGCTGGTCGGCCTTGCCCTGACCATTTTTGCCGCGGCGCTCGTCTACAGTCTCTATCATTATCAGGATGCGATGGTGGCCGAGCGCAAGTCGAAGCTTGCGGCGATGGACCAGAGCATGCTGACGCTCTTCAAGCACTACAACGACCTGGAAACGGCCGGCACGCTGACGCGCGAGGAAGCGCAGACCCGCGCCAAGGATGCCGTGCGCGCGCTGCGCTACGAAGACAGCGGCTATTTCTGGATCAACGACATGAACGCCGTGATCGTGATGCATCCGATCAAGCCGGCGCTCGACGGTACGGACCAGTCCGCCATGGCCGACCCGACCGGCAAGAAGATCTTCACGGAATTCGTGAAGGCCGTTAAGGGCAGCCCCAACGGTCAGGCTTTCGTCGATTATCTCTGGCCGAAGCCGGGCTTTGAAGAGCCCGTCCTGAAATATTCGCATGTCGCCGGTTTCGCGCCCTGGGGCTGGGTCGTCGGCACGGGCGTCTATGCGGATGATCTTGCTGCGATGTTCCGCAGCAATGCGATCGAGATGGCGATGATCCTCGCCGTCGGTGGTCTTGCCATCATCTTCGCCGCCTATGGCATCGTGAAGAGCGTTACCGGCCCGATCCTGCGCCTCAAGGCATCCATGCAGTCGATCGCGGAGGAGGATGTCTCCCGCGACGTGCCGGAGACGGAGCGCAAGGACGAGATCGGCGAGATGGCGAAGGTCGTTTCGGTGCTGCGCCAGTCGGTTGCCGAGCGTGCGGAACTGCGCGTTCGCGAAGGCGAGCAGCAGGTTCGCCTCGATGCGGAGCGCTCGGAAGGCGAGCGCCGCCAGCGGGCGGTGAGCCAGGGCCAGTCGGATGCGATGCAGACGGTCGGCGAGGCGCTGGAGCGCCTTGCGGCCGGCGACCTCACCGTTTCGATCGATGCGATTTCACCCGAATATGCCAAGCTGCGCGACGACTTCAACCGCGCCGTCGATGCGCTTTCGGACACCGTCAACGCGATCGCCCGTTCCACGGACGTCGTCTATGGCAGCGCCGGCGGCATTGCTGAGGCTGCCAACAACCTGTCGCACCGCACCGAGCAGCAGGCGGCCTCGCTGGAGGAAACCGCTGCCGCCCTCGACGAGATCACCGCAACGGTGCGCAGCGCTTCCGAGCGGGCCGCCGAAGCAAGCCGCATGGTGGCCGAGACCAAGCAGTCGACCGGCCGCTCCGGTACGATCGTGCGTGACGCCGTCGCCGCGATGAGCCGCATCGAGGATGCCTCGAGCCGCATCAGCCAGATCATCGGCGTCATCGACGAGATCGCCTTCCAGACCAACCTCCTGGCGCTGAATGCCGGTGTCGAGGCTGCCCGTGCCGGCGAGGCGGGGCGCGGCTTCGCGGTCGTCGCGCAGGAAGTGCGCGAATTGGCACAGCGCTCGGCGAATGCCGCGAAGGAGATCAAGGGCCTGATCAGCAATTCGGCCGCCGAAGTCGGCACCGGCGTATCGCTGGTGCGCTCGACGGGCGATGCGCTGACCGAGATCGAAGTGCTCGTCAACAAGGTGAACGAACAGGTCAATTCGATCGCGACCTCGGCGCGCGAACAGGCGACGGGCCTTGCGGAAGTGAACACGGCCGTCAACCAGATGGACCAGATGACCCAGCAGAACGCCGCGATGGTGGAGGAAACCAACGCCGCCGGCCAGACGCTGACCCAGGAAAGCGAGCAGCTGAAGCGGCTGCTCGGGAACTTCCGGCTCACGGCAGCCGGAGCGGCGGATCACCGGCGCCGCGCCGCATAAAAGCAAAAGACTTTTCTCCGGAAAACCTAGCCCCGGCGCCCCCGCGCCGGGGTTTTTCGTTTGGAAAGACAACGCTTCCTTTACCCTGTTGCGAGAAAATCCAGTGGAATTGCGGGGGTATGGTTCCCCGCGTCCGGTTTCGTGCCGGTGCGGTCCGAATGCAGACAAAAGCGGCCTGCACCATCGCCGGACAGACATGTGCCATCACGGACCTCGCATCGGGCGAGGGCGGATGCCAGGCGGAAGTGACAATGGGTATTGCGTTCGTTTCTCGTCTCCGCAGGCCGCTCGGGCTGCTTCTCATTCCGGCGATGCTGGCCGCCTGCTCGGGCGGCCTGGCACCGCCCGACGATATCGATGGCGGCGGCGTCAGCGCGATCCGGCCCATGGAAGAGGTGTCGCAGGCGCGCGATGGTGGCGATACGGGTGAGGACGTGAGCGTCTATCCCGTCAGCGAACCCACGGGCGGCAGCGACAGCGTCGACACGGCGATGATGGCGCCGGTCGCCGAGAAGAAGCGCCTGCCGATGATCGACAGCGACGAGGCGATGGGGATTTCCGATCCCGTCCAGGCCTCCTCCGGCGTGCTGACCGTGCCCGAGGGCGGCGTCAACATGGACGAGGGGCTGGGTGTGCAGCGCGTCGAGGGGCTGGCGGAAGCGCAGGCGAACGAAATTGCCGAGGGCAATGCCACGCAGGTCGTCGTCGACGGTATCGGCTCGGATACGCCGCAGCAGGTCGGCCAGCCGGATGGCATTCCCATGTCGGATGCCGGCATGGAAATGAGCATGCCTGCGGAGAATGACGGTTTTCTGCGGGTGCCGGACAAGGCGACGACGCGCAAGCGCCAGGCCGTCGAGGGCGAGCAGGTCGCTTTCCTGCCGCGGCTTTCCAATCCCATGCAGATGCCCGAGACGATGGGCGGCATGCCGGCCTCGGAAAAGGCCTGCCGCCAGCGGCTGCAACGGCTCGGCGTGAAATTCCGTGACGTGCCGCGCATCTCGCGCGGGCGCTCCTGCGGCATCGCCTGGCCTGTGGAACTGTCGGGTCTTTCCGGCGGCATCCAGATCAAGCCGGCGGCGCAGGTGAACTGCCAGATCACAGAAGCCTTTGCCCGCTGGGTGAAGGACGAGCTCGTGCCCTCCAGCCGCATGCGGTATCTTTCGGGCGTTTCGGCCATCCACCAGATGTCCTCCTATTCCTGCCGCACCATGAATTCGCAGAAGGGTGCCGCCATGTCGGAACATGCCAAGGGCAATGCGATCGACGTCGGCAAGATCGTGCTGAAGAACGGCAAGGCCATCGTCATCGAAAAGAAGGGCTTCTTCGCCTTCCGCGAAAAGGGCCTCCTGAAGGCGGTGCGCGGCGACAGCTGCAAGTATTTCTCGACCGTGCTCGGTCCGGGCAGCGACCGCTTCCACAAGGACCATTTCCACTTCGATCTGCGCGCCCGCAAATCCGGCTACCGGCATTGCAGCCTTTAGGGGCACTTGCAAAAGTTCGGGCCTGATGTCGGAATTCTCCCCGGCCGACCGTCTTTGAGACGAACAGCCAGGGAGAAACACGATGACCGCCACGATTACCGCATTCGAAAGTTCACCCGACCGCGGGCAGGGGCTGGCACGCGACATGCGTGTGCGCTGGGCGCTGGAGGAGGTCGGCAAGCCCTATGAGGTGCGCCTTCTCAGCTTCAAGGCGATGAAGCGGCCGGATCATCTCGCGCTCAATCCCTTCGGGCAGATCCCGACCTATGAGGAGGGTGATCTTGGGCTCTTCGAGTCAGGGGCGATCGTGCTGCATATCGCCGAGCAGCATCCCGGCCTGCTGCCCGAGGATGCGAATAGCAGGGCACGGGCGATCATGTGGATGTTTGCGGCGGTCGCCACGGTGGAGCCGCCGATCGTCGAGCGCTCGATGGCCGTCATCGTGGAGCGCGACAAGCCCTGGTATGCGAAACGGCTGCCGATGCTCGACGACCGTGTTCGCGCGCGGCTCGGTGAGCTCTCCCGCCATCTCGGCGATGACGAATGGCTCGATGGTGCTTTCAGCGTCGGGGATGTGATGATGATCCATGCGGTGCGCCGGCTGGAATCATCGGGCCTTCTGACGGAGTTTCCCACGCTTGCCGCCTATATCGCTCGCGGCGCGGCGCGACCGGCCTATCAACGAGCATTTGCCGCGCAGCGTGCGGTTTTCGCCGCCGCGACGGCGGGGCGCTGATGCCGGGCTCAGCTTTCCTCGGCGAGCACGACGAGATTTCTATCGGGGTCGCGAAGGCGTATCAGCCGGACATAGCTCGCCTGCTCGATATCGCCGGGCGAGACCCCGGCCGTCTCCAGCCGTTGCCGCTCGGTTTCCAGTCCGCGCACAAACAGCGTGAGTGTTCCATGGCCGGCATCGGCGGGGTTCTGGAAAAGCTGGAAGCCGGTGGTCTCGCCGTGATGCCATTCGGCCAGCCCCTCCATGGGGCGGGCATCCGGGCCACGGTTGAAGGTCGCGGCGAACCAGCGGATGCTCGCGTCGAGATCGGCGCAACTGAGATGGGCATAGATCTTGTGCAGGCCCATGGTGAAGCCTCCTTTCTTTTGCTGTCCGGGGTTAATGGGATGCGGGCGGGCGGGTTCCGCGCGGCGGCGTCTTTCCGGATTGCGGGCAAAAAAAGACCGGCGGGGCGCCGGTCAAAAAGGGGTTGGCAATCCGCCTTAGGGGGACGGTTGCCTGGAACGTCACATTCCAACATCCCGGCTGGGGCGACCGGCAGGGATGCATGCGGTGCTTCCACGGGGGAAGCGTGGCGGATGGGGCCGCCGGAGCTCCCTCAGGGTCGGGAGCAAGGCTGCTGCGAGAGCAGGGGAACGGCGGGTGCGCGGGGTGCAAAGCCGTTCCCATCAGCCTCGCGGGAACCTTGCTGGAACTCGGTCACGGTTTGATGACACGAACTTGTCTTGCCTCGTGAATTTTTTGCTGCCTGCGGGTGAAAATTGGCAAAAGACACGCCATATAGGGTGTCCTTCCGCATGACATTTCCTCTTTCTGGACCCTCCCATGGCGCCCATCGTCTCCATTCGCAATCTCACCAAGAGTTACGCATCCGGGTTCAACGCGCTGAAAGGCGTCGATCTCGATATCGAGCAGGGCGAAATCCTTGCGCTGCTCGGGCCGAACGGCGCCGGCAAGACGACGATGATCTCCATCATCTGCGGCATCGTCACGCCGAGCGGCGGTACGGTCACCGTCGGTGGCCATGACATTCTCAGCGACTACCGCAAGACGCGCTCCATCATCGGACTGGTGCCGCAGGAGCTGACGCTCGATGCCTTCGAGACGGTCGAGAACACCGTCGCCTTCTCGCGCGGCCTGCATGGCTGCGCGCCGAACCCGGCGCTGATCGAACGCATCCTGAAAGACCTCTCGCTCTACGACAAGAAGGACACGATGCTGCGCCATCTGTCAGGCGGCATGCGCCGGCGCGTGCTGATCGCCAAGGCGCTGTCCTACGAGCCGAAGGTGCTGTTCCTCGATGAACCCACGGCGGGCGTCGACGTTTCCTTGCGCAAGGACATGTGGCAGCTCGTCGAGCGGCTGCGCGCCAACGGCGTGACGATCATCCTGACGACGCATTACATCGAGGAGGCGGAAGAGATCGCCGACCGTATCGGTGTCATCAACCACGGCCAGATCCTGCTCGTGGAGGAGAAGAAGGCGCTGATGGCCAAGCTTGGCCGCAAGCAGATGACCGTCGAGCTTGCCGAGCCCATCGCTGCCATTCCCGATGCGCTGTCGCCCTATGGGCTTGTGCTTTCGGGCGAGGGCACGCGGCTGACCTATGAATTCGTATCGTCCGGCGAGCGGACGGGCATCTCGTCGCTGCTCTCGGCACTCTCGCAGTGCGGATTGCGGGTCAAGGACATATCCACCGAGCAGAGTTCGCTGGAAGACATCTTCGTGGAGCTGGTGGGAGAGGGCAAATGAACTTCGAGGCGATCAAGTCTATCTATGCATTCGAGATGGCGCGCACGCGCCGCACGCTGCTCCAGAGCATCGTCTCGCCCGTCATCACCACCTCGCTCTATTTCATCGTCTTCGGCGCAGCCATCGGCTCGCGCATGCAGGAGGTGAACGGCGTGTCCTACGGCGCCTTCATCGCGCCCGGCCTCATCATGCTGACGCTGCTCAACCAGTGTATCGGCAACGGCTCCTTCGGTATCTATTTCCCGAAATTCACCGGCACGATCTATGAAATCCTGTCGTCGCCGATCTCGATGATCGAGATCGTCATCGGCTATGTCGGGGCGGCCGCGACCAAGGGCCTGATCGTCGGCACGATCATCCTGATCACCGCCTCGCTCTTCGTCGATATCTCGATCAAGCATCCCTTCATGATGGTGCTGTTCTTCGTGCTGACGGCCGTCAGCTTCTCGCTGTTCGGCTTCATGATCGGCATCTGGGCGAAGGATTTCGAGCAGCTCAACCTGTTCCCGATGCTGATCATTCCGCCGCTCGTCTTCCTCGGCGGCTCTTTCTACTCGATCGAAATGCTGCCGCCCTTCTGGCAGACGGTCAGCCATTTCAACCCGGTGCTCTATCTCGTCTCGGGCTTCCGCTGGAGTTTCTACGAGATCGCCGACGTCAACCCGATCGTCAGCCTCGTGACGGTGCTCGGCTTCCTCGTCGTCTGCCTGTCGATAACAGCCTGGATCTTCAAGACCGGGTACAAGCTGAAGAACTGATCCCTGCCCCAAGGGGGCGTTGACCGTCCCGTGGTGTGCCCTTATCGCTCGCGCCATCCTTCGTGAGGCGCGAGCGAGTCGATTATGTCCAGACCGGTAAACTCCATCCCCGCGACGGTCTGGGTGCTCGGCGTCGTCAGCCTGTTGATGGATATCTCCTCGGAGATGGTGCAGACGCTCTTGCCCTTCTATCTCGTCAGCGGTCTCGGTGCGTCGGCGGTCTTCGTCGGCTTCGTCGAAGGACTTGCCGTTGCGATCGCAACCATCACCAAACTCTTCTCCGGCATCCTTGCCGACCGCATGGCGCAGCGGAAGCCGCTGGCCGTGCTCGGCTACGGCCTCGGTGCCGTTTCAAAGCTGATCTTTCCGCTTGCCACCTCCATGGGTTGGATCGTCGCGGCCAAGGCCGTCGACCGCGTCGGCAAGGGCATTCGCGGCACGCCGCGCGACGCACTGATCGCCGACGTGACGCCGGCGGAGCTGCGCGGTGCGAGCTTCGGGCTGCGCAAGTCGCTCGACACGGTCGGTGGTTTCGTCGGGCCGCTCGTCGCCATCGGGCTGATGATCCTGCTTGGCGGCGATGTGCTCGCCATCTACTGGATCGCGGTCATCCCGGCTTTTCTGGCTGTTCTGCTGCTGATCGTCGGGGTGCGCGAGCCCAAGGCGCCGTATCAGCCGAAGGCCGGCGGACTGCCGCGGCTTGCCGATATCGTCAGGCTGAACGGCGCGGTGTGGATGGTGATCGGTGCGGCTTCGCTCCTGACGCTGGCGCGGTTCAGCGAGGCCTTCCTGCTGCTGAAATCGCAGGAGGCGGGGTTTGCGCCGGCCTGGATCCCCATCACCATGGTGATCATGCATGCGGTCTATGGCCTGACCGCCTATCCTGTCGGGGCGCTCTCGGACCGCATCGGGCGGTCCGGGCTTTTGATCGCCAGCCTGTTCGTGCTGATCGCCGCCTATGGGACGCTCGCCTACACGGCAAGCGTTTCCCTCTTCATCGCCGGCATCGTGCTCTGGGGGCTGCATATGGGGCTGTCGCAGGGGCTGCTTGCCACGCTGATCGCCGACACCGCGCCCAAACATCTCAAGGGCACCGCTTTCGGCGTCTTCAACCTCATCACCGGCATCGTCGTGCTGCTCGGCAATGTCGCTGCCGGCTGGATCTGGGATAACCATGGTTCCGGCGCGACATTTCTCACCGGTGTTGTGCTGTCGAGCGTGACGGTTCTGATCGCGGCACCGATGCTGCAGCGGATCAAACGCCCGGCGTGATAAGCCGTTTCCTTTCTTTCGGTGTCGGGCTAAGGTCCGCGCCGTAGGCACCGTCCTGCTGACCCAAACAACAACGGGCAAATCTTCGGCCGGCACCGTCCGGCGGGACACACACCGTTGCAAGCGGAGGTTCTGCGATGACTGACATCGCCGATCACGGTGTCCGGTTCGGACGAATAGCGGCCATGCTGCCCGTCAAGGACATGGCGAAGGCCGAGGCGTTTTACACCGATGTCCTTGGTTTCAAAAAAGTCTTCGAAAATGGCAATCCCGTCGGCTTCATGATCCTGAAGCGGGATGCGGGTGAGCTGCATCTGACGCTGCAGCCGACCTACAAGGCGCCGGCTTTCAATGTGGCGCATATGATGGTGGACGATGTCGATGCGCTGCATGCGGCATGCCAGACCTATGGCCTGCGGATCATCAAGCGCCTTCAGGACAAGGACTACGGCCTGCGCGCCTTCGTCTTCGCCGATCCCGATGGCAACCGCATCGATGTCGGGCAACCGATCTAGCCGCAGCAGGGAACGGGGCGGCGGCGCCGTCCCGTTTCAGTCCTTCAGCCGCAGCTCGTCGCGGGTGATCTCGATGGAGCCGAGGGTTTCCAGGAAGCTCATGCCGAGCAGGCTCTGGTCGAGCTGGCCGGGCTGGGTGACCATGCCGCGGATCGTGCCACGCATGATGGGGCCGATGGCGACCTGGCGCAGCGTCACGGGGGCGGCCATGGCGCGGCCGTTGGCGGTGGAGACTTCGATGGAGAAGACGAGATTGTCGGCGTTGATGCCGAGCCGCATCGCATCGTCATAGGTGAGCACGATGGAGCTTGCGCCGGTATCGACCATCATGCGCAGCGGCGTGCCGTCGATGCTGACATCTGCTTCGAAATGGCCGGAGACGCCTTTGTTGATGACGAGAATCTGTTCGCCGCCGGCGCCTGTCGTCACCACGGCGCGGCCGGGGATGAGGCCCGCCGTCAGCCGGTTGCCGACTTGCTGGAGATCGAAGCGGTAGAGATAGCCGGTCGCGAGCGCCAGGATGATCAGCAGCCAGATCGCGGCCTGGCGCAGGCTTTCGCCCCATTGCCGGCGGCTGGCGAGAATGCCGGCGCCCATCATCGTGCCGATCGCCGAAAGCGTGACGAGGCGGCCGAAATCGTTGTTGTCGATGCCGAGCGTGCGGCCGCCGTCGTGGTTGAGGATCAGCAGCACGAGGCCGGCGCCGAGAATGCCGAGAAGAATATAGAGCCTCATGCCTCGCCGCGCTCCCGCGCCATGCGCGTGCGCCGGGTCTCGCGCCGGGGCTTGCGCTCGACGGTTTTGAGACGGGCCGGCAGTTCGGCCATGATCGTGCGGCGCTGTTCGGATGTGTAGAGCGACCACGCGCCGATCTCATCGCGCGTGCGGCCGCAGCCGAAACAGTAGCCGGTCACCATGTCGATCGAACAGACGAGGATGCAGGGCGATTCCATTGCGTCTCCGGATATCCCTTTTATGCTTTCGCAATCCCGGACGCAAAACCGCTGCGCAGTTTTGCTGGGACTTGCTTGTATATCGTCAGCTCACAGCGCCAAGGCAAGAGCCGTGAGGACCGACATTTCCGTGAGCTGCTGCGTGGCGCCGATCGTATCGCCGGTATGGCCGCCGATCTTGCGCAGCGTGATGCGGTTGAACACCAGCACGGCGGCGATGGCGCCGACGAGCGAGAGCACCAGCGAGAAGATCGTTGCATGCGGCACGAGCAGGGCGGCGGCGATGAGAATGCCGGTGACGAGCGCCACGACGGTTGCCGTGCGGTCCGGCTCGCCGACCGAGGCGGCCACGCCGTCGCGCCGGGCGGGCGGCAGAAGCGACCAGTGCCAGACCATGGCGGTGCGGCTGGCGGCGGCGGCGGCGAGCAGCGCCATGGCGAGACCGGCGGGCGTCAGGACGGGGGCGAGCGCTGATATGGCGGCGCTGCGGATGCCGAAGGAGAGCACCAGCGCCACGACGCCGTAGGAGCCGGCGCGGCTGTCCTTCATGATGGCGAGCGCGCTGTCGCGGTCGCGCCCGCCGCCGATGCCGTCGGCGCTGTCGGACAGGCCGTCCTCGTGCAGCGCGCCCGTGATCAGCACCTGCAGGCCGAGCACGGCGAAGGCGAGCAGCAGCGGCGGGGCGTGGAAGGCGAGCAGCACGGCGGCGAGCGCTGCCGGCGGCAGCACGATCAGCACGCCGGCGACCGGGAAGGCCGCGACGGCGCGCGACAGCTTGCCGTCATGGCCGATGAAATGGCGCTGCGGCACATGCACGCGGGAGAGAAAGGCGACGGAGCGGGCGATGTCGTCGATATAGTCCTGGATGGTCACGCTGTTGGCCCCTGCTGGCGGGCGGCCAGGCTGGCCGCCGACCCCTGAAAGATAGTCCCCGGAGCATGCTCGAGGATGGAGGAGGGCGCGGATTGCCGTGCAGCCTTCGCCCCCGTTTTCGGCATCGTAAAACCCGTATCGCCGGGTCACTTTCCGATGAGCGACACCTGTCGCCGCCTGCCGCCGCAAAAGGCGTTGGCCTCTGCCGCAAATGCGGTTGTCGGCGCCGCGCCCTGCCTCTATTAGGAGACACCTGCCTTTGAAAGCCCCAACCAAGGAATTCCCAAGATGAGTGCCAGCGGCCTGCCGTTCGATGATTTCCGTGAATTGCTGCGCAATCTGCCCGGTCCGGACGCGGCCGCGCTGGTCGCCGCACGTGAACGGGATAGTCAGCTGACGAAGCCGCCGGGCGCACTCGGCCGCCTGGAAGAGATCGCCTTCTGGCTCGCCGCCTGGACCGGCCGCGCCCCGGCCGTCACGCGTCCGCTGGTCGCGATCTTCGCCGGCAATCACGGCGTCACCAAGCAGGGTATCACGCCCTATCCGTCCTCCGTCACGGCGCAGATGGTGGAAAACTTTGCGGCCGGCGGCGCGGCGATCAACCAGATCTGCGTGACGCACGATCTCGGCCTCAAGGTCTTCGATCTTGCGCTCGACTATCCGACGGCGGACATAACCGAAGAGCCGGCGCTCTCCGAGCGCGACTGCGCTGCGACCATGGCCTTCGGCATGGAAGCCGTTGCCGGCGGTACGGACCTGCTGTGCATCGGCGAAATGGGCATCGGCAACACGACGATCGCCGCCGCCATCAACCTGGCGCTTTACGGCGGCACGGCCGAGGAATGGGTCGGTCCGGGCACCGGTTCGGAAGGCGAAGTGCTCCAGCGCAAGATCGCCGCCGTCGAGAAGGCGGTTGCGCTCAACCGCGATCATCTCTCCGATCCCCTGGAAGTGCTGCGTCGTCTCGGCGGCCGCGAGATTGCGGCAATGGCCGGCGCCATCCTCGCCGCGCGCATGCAGAAAATCCCCGTCATCATCGACGGCTATGTCGCGACGGCCGCCGGTGCCATCCTGCGCGCGGCCAATCCGTCGGCCCTCGACCATTGCCTGATCGGCCATGTCTCGGCGGAGCCTGCGCATATGAAGGCGATCGAGAAGCTCGGCAAGACGCCGCTCCTGGCGCTCGGCATGCGTCTGGGCGAGGGTACCGGTGCTGCCCTTGCCGCCGGCATCGTCAAGTCGGCGGCCGCCTGCCATTCCGGCATGGCGACCTTCGTTCAGGCAGGCGTCAGCAACCGTTCGTAGCGAGCGGTCGGCAAAAAGCCTCGATGGCATGGATTGAGCTCATGGGGCATTCGCTCCATGGGTATGGCAAGAACGGGATTGAAGAATGGGTCAGGGACCAATCGAGAAAAAGACGGGCTTCAGCCACCTGATCGCCGCGGCGAGCTATTCGGCCGCGGGCGCACGCCGCCTGCTCGGCGAATCCGCCTTCCGCCATGAGCTGATCGCCTTCGGCGTCGCCATGGTCATCTTCGCCGTCGTCGGGGCCAACTTCTTCCAATATGTGGCGATGGCCATCCTCTTCCTGCTGATGATCGCCTTCGAGGCGCTCAACACGGCAATCGAGGAGATCGTCGATCGGGTCTCTCCGGAGATTTCGGAGATGGGCAAACATTCGAAGGACCTCGGGTCCTTCGCGGTGTTCTGCCTGATCATCGCCAATGCCGGTTATGCCGGTTACGTGGTGATTTCGCAGTTCATCTGAGGTTGTTGCGGATGCGTGGATCCTCGGGTCGAGCCCGAGGATGACGGTGGGGAGATGAGGCCCTGCCCACATCCTTTGCTGCAGCATAGGCTGCCGTCGATTTCACTTTCGAAATTTAATCGTCATCCTCGGGCTTGACCCGAGGATCCACGCATCCGCTGAAACGCCTCAGGCGAAGCTCTTGCGGCGCGGCGAGACGGCTTGCGTTTCGGTGACGGCGGGCAGGCTTTGCAGGACGCGCTTGGCCGGCAGGATGGCGATGGCTTCGGTGCCTTCGCGCAGCTTCGATTTCAGGATGAATTCGCCATTGTGTTTGGCAAGGATGGCTTGAACGATCGGCAGGCCGAGGCCGGTGCCCTGTTCGGCGCTCTTGATGGCGATGGAGCCCTGGCCGAAGGCCGAGAGCACGACGGGGATTTCGTCCTCGGGAATGCCGGGGCCGTTGTCCTTGATGGAGAGATATTGCCCGCCGCCCGCCGTCCAGCCGGCCTTGACGACGATCTCGCCGCCCTGCGGGGTGAATTTCACGGCATTGGACAAGAGGTTCAGAACGACCTGGCGTAGCGCCTTCTCGTCCGCCCAGAGGGCCGGCATGCCGCCTTCGACCTGCTCCGATATCGTGATGTTCTTCGCCCGCGCGCGCAGCTGCACCATGCCGATGCAATCCTCGGCGATATCGACGAGATGCACGCTGTCCTCCGACAGATCGTATTTGCCGGCCTCGATGCGCGAGAGATCGAGAATCTCGTTGATGAGGTTGAGCAGGTGCTGGCCGGAGCGGTGGATATCCGACGTATATTCCTTGTAGACCGGGTTGTTGAGTGGTCCGAGCACTTCCGTCGACATGACCTCGGAGAAGCCGAGAATGGCGTTCAACGGCGTGCGTAGCTCATGCGACATGGAGGCGAGGAAGCGGGATTTCGCGAGGTTGGCTTCTTCGGCGCGGCGGCGGGCCTCGTCCGACATGGACTTGGCCACTTCCAGCTCGGCGATCAGGTCGTCCTTTTCCGATTGCGAGGAGAGGAGCTGGGCGCTGGTCTGGCGCAGGCGGTGCGTCATGAAGATGAGGAAGACGAGCGCGGCGGCGATGATCGCCGCCATGGCCATCGTTGTGGGCGACGGATGCAGCAGCGCCGAGATTGCCAGCGCCATCACCGTGGGTGTGAATGCGTAGAGAACGGCATGGCGCAGCATGAGCGTCGTGATCGTCGTGACGGCAAGGGCGACGAGCAGAGCGGTGCCCTGATAGAGTTCGAAGGTCGCGCCGGTGCATTTGTCACAGGTTTGCAAGGCGAAGGCAGCCCAGGCGATGCCCATGAGCACCTGCGCCGCCAGAAAGCGGCGCTGCCAGCGTTGCGCGTTTTCGGTGGTGATATCCTTGCCGCGCGCGCGGCGCGCGACGACCATGCCGATCGCATGCACGCTGAGCGCCAGGATGGCCCAGGTCATGAGGCCGATTTCCTGGGTCAGATAGATGCCGACGGCAGCGATCATGACGATGATGGCGGGAATGATGAGCGCGCTCTGCACCACCGAAGCGATGTGGAGCTGCAGCATTTCCCGCTCGAGGCCGGCCGAAATGCCCGGCGCCGTCTGCAACCGTTCGCGAGTCGCGCGGACAGCCCGCGAAACAGCCTTGTTTCTATGGCTGCGCGACTTGTCGACGATGATCTTGTCGGTCGAGGTACTGACGCCGGTACTCATCACGATTGCAACGGTTACTGATAGCGTTGAATTCTAGGGGGCAATCCTTAAGAAGATGCTGCCGCGCATAAACCATTTACGAACCATTCCGACATTTTCCGTAGCGTGAACCTGACGCCGCTTCGGGTATGACGTCGCGTCAGGACAAAACGGCAGGAAGCGGAATTTCATGGGGCTTACCAAGGGGGCGCGCGATGTCGGCGTGGCGATGGCGATCCTGGCGCTGACGGCGCTGATCGTGTTGCGCGTCAGTGGCGACAGCGGCGAGACGATCTCCGGCACGGCGCGGGCCGCCGACGGCGATACGCTGACGCTCGACGGCCACCGCATCCGGCTCGTGGGCATGGATACGCCGGAGATGACGCAGATCTGCAAGCGCGACGGCGAGGACTGGCGCTGCGGCGTGGCCGCTCGCTCGCGGCTTGCCGAGTTCTTGCGCGCGGGGCCGGTGACCTGTCAGACGCAGGGCAGGGACAAATACGACCGTCTCCTGGCGCGCTGCGAGACGCAGGCCGGTGATCTCGGTGCGCGCATGGTGCGCGAAGGGCTGGCGGTCGCCTATGGCGGCTATGAGGACGAGGAGCAGTTTGCCAAGGCCGAGCGCAAGGGGCTGTGGGCCACGGAATTCGATCTGCCGCAGCAATGGCGCCGCATGAACGGTCGTCCGC
This sequence comes from uncultured Shinella sp., assembly GCF_946479415.1. Next base: position 26,698 of record NZ_CAMLFY010000042.1, read on the forward strand.
AGGAGGACACGCATAAGGGGGAACCCGGTGTGCTCGGCGACATTCTGTCGACGCTGGGTCTCAGCTGACGGATGGCGCGATGAGCGAACGCACCCCTGCCGAGGATATCGCCGCGCTCGGCGCGGCCATCGCCGCCTGTCGCCTCTGTCGCGACGCGCCCGCCAAGGGGCCGGAAGATCGTCTGCCGCATGAGCCGCGGCCCGTCGCCGTGCTCTCCTCCACGGCGCGCATTTTGATTGCCGGGCAGGCGCCGGGGCTTCGGGTGCATGACAGCGGATTGCCCTTCAACGATGCCTCCGGCGACCGGCTGCGCGAATGGCTGGGCGTGACGCGGGAGGAATTCTACGACCCGGAAAAATTCGCCATCGTGCCGATGGGCTTCTGTTTTCCCGGCTATGACGCGCATGGCAGCGATCTGCCGCCGCGCCGGGAATGTGCGCCGCTCTGGCGCGCGCGGGTCATCGCGGCGATGCCGCAGGTCGAGCTGGCGCTGGCGATCGGCCAATATGCGCAGGCCTGGCATCTTGGCGCCGCGAAGGCGAAGAGCATGACCGAGACGGTGCGCGACTGGCGTCGGCATCTCGGCCGCAATACAGCGCCCGCCGTGCTGGCGCTGCCGCATCCGAGCTGGCGCAATACCGGCTGGCTGAAACGCAATCCGTGGTTTTCGGACGAGGTTCTGCCCGAATTGCGAAAGCGTGTGAAAACTCTCACGGCATGAAATGACATTCTTCCCATTTGCCGAAATCTCGGTATATCAGGGAATTAAATTTCTTCGGGGACACTTTAGGGGACTATAATGGACCGTCTGGACCGCAAAATCCTGCGCCTTCTGCAGGAAGATTCCACGCTGGCTGTGGCCGACCTCGCCAAGAAGGTCGGGCTTTCGACCACGCCTTGCTGGCGGCGCATCCAGAAGATGGAAGAGGACGGCGTGATCCGCAAGCGCGTCGCGCTGCTCGATCCGGTCAAGATCAACACCAAGGTCACCGTCTTCGTCTCGATCCGCACCAATTCGCATTCCACCGAATGGCTGAAGCGTTTTTCGGAGGTGATCGTCGAATTCCCCGAGGTCGTCGAATTCTACCGCATGAGCGGCGAGGTGGATTACCTGCTGCGCGTCGTCGTGCCCGATATCGGCGCCTATGACGCCTTCTACAAGCGCATGATCGCCCGCATCGAAATCCGCGACGTTTCCTCGGCCTTCGCCATGGAGCAGATCAAGTACACGACCGAGCTGCCGCTCGACTACATGGTCGTGGACAACCAGAAGAGCGGCGAAGACTGAGGCGCTTACATCTCCGGCCGCCTGAAGGTAACCGACACCGATTTCCAGGTGTCGTAGGGTGCGAGCTTTTCGAGGCCCGTGAACGGCGCGCAGCGCACGACCGCGCGGACGGCGCTCGCCACGAAGGTTTTCGTCGCCGGATCGCCGGCGACGGGGCCGTCGATCTTGGGCGAGCCATCGAGTTCGCCCGCTTCCGTCAGCGAAAATCCCACCCGGACGGCATCGACATGGGCGGGCAGGTCCGCCGGGACGTTCCAGCATTGCGCGATCTTCTGGTGTAGCGCAGTAGCAAGCGCCAGCGTGGCGCTATCGTCCGCCCGGGCTGGTGCTGTGAGGCCCGCCAGGGCCGCGACGGTGAGCAGGGCGCGGCAGGACGCCACCGTTATTTCTTCTCCAGCCGGGCAAGCAGCGAGGACGTGTCCCAGCGGTTACCGCCCATGTCCTGAACGTCGCCATAGAATTGGTCGATGAGGGCGGTGGTGGGCAGCTTGGCGCCGTTGCGGCGGGCTTCGGACAGGACGATGTCGAGGTCCTTGCGCATCCAGTCGATGGCGAAGCCGAAATCGTATTTGCCTGCGATCATAGTCTCGTGGCGGTTGTCCATCTGCCAGGAGCCGGCGGCACCCTTCGAGATGACCTCGATAACGGCTTCCATGTCCAGGCCGGCCTGCTTGCCGAAGTGGATAGCCTCGGCAAGACCCTGCACGACGCCGGCAACGCAGATCTGGTTGACCATCTTGGCGAGCTGCCCGGCGCCGGCTTCACCCATGCGGCCGACCATGCGGGCATAGGCGTCGATGACGGGGCGGGCCTTTTCGAAGGTGGTTTCTTCGCCGCCGCACATCACTGTCAGGACGCCGTTTTCCGCGCCGGCCTGGCCGCCGGAGACGGGGGCGTCGATGAAATGCAGGCCCTTGGCCTTGCAGGCCGCATCGAGCTCGCGGGCGACTTCGGCGGAGGCCGTGGTGTTGTCGATGAGCGTGGCGCCCGGCTTCATGCCGTCGATCACGCCATCCCTGGCGGTGGTGACGGAGCGCAGGTCGTCGTCATTGCCGACGCAGGTGAAGACGAAGTCGGCGTCTTTCGCGGCTTCTGCCGGGGTGCGCAACGCCGTGCCGCCGAATTCGGCCGCCCATTTTTCCGCCTTGGCGAAGGTGCGGTTATAGACCGCGACCTCATGGCCGCCCTTGACCTTCAGGTGGCCGGCCATGGGATAGCCCATGACACCGAGACCGATGAACGCAACCTTTGCCATGCCGTAACCTCCTGCAATTGCTGGCAGGAGGTTTAGCGGATCATCGTTTCCGGCGAAAGTGTTTCTCTTGTGTCAGGGGCAATGCGCCCCGCCCGTCAGCCGCGATATTTCGCCAGCACGAGATGGCCGGCGATCGGCTCGCCTTCTTCCATGCGCACGGTGATGTCGGTGATCTCGACGAGGTCGAAACCGGTCTCGTCAAGCCGCTGGCGGACATAATCAGGCGCATGGGCAAAGCGCTGGTGCGGACCGACCATGAAGGGGCGGCCGGCGAAGGTGTCGGCAGGCAGCGTTTCCGACGAGAAAATGAAGTGCCCGCCCGCCACGAGGTTTTCGGCGGCGCCGAAGAACAGCGGCTCCAGCGCGCCGAGATAGGGCAGCACGTCGGTGGCGGTGATCAGGTCGAAGGGCTCGTCGTCGTTGTCGTCGAGGAAATCGACGGCCTCGGCGACGTAGAGCGTCTCGTAGAGATCCTTCTCGTGGGCGACTTCGACCATGTTTTCCGACAGGTCGACACCGGTGATGTCTTCCGCCATGTCGCGCAGGGCACCGCCGGTCAGGCCCGTGCCGCAGCCGAGGTCGAGCACGCGCTGGAACGGACCCATCTTGAGATCCTGGAAGCGCTGGCGGACCAGAAGCGGGACGCAATAGCCGAGCTGCTCGACGAGCACGTCCTCGAACACTTCGGCATGCTGGTCGAAAAGGGTCGCGACATAGGCGTCCGGCGCCTTTTCCGGCGTGTCGCCGCGGCCCATCGAGGCCAGGCGCACGGCGGCACCGCCATGGTCTTCCGGGTCAAGCGCCAGCACTTCGGCATAGGCTTTGGCGGCGGCATCGAAATCGCCGGATTTTTCCAGCGAAAGGGCGCGGTTATAGGCTTCCGCGAGCGCGTCTTCGTCGATTTTTTTCATGCGGCGTCTCATACGGGCCGGCCGGCGTTTTGGCAATGGAGGCGGATGCGCGCAAACGGCCCCTCGAGATGGGCGCATTCGCCCTCTAAGTGCAAATAGGCATTTATCAATTGGCGAAAGAGGCGCATGATCTTTCCAAGACCAAAAAGACAATTGGAGGAAAGAATGCCCGCCGATATGTCCCCCTTGTCGCTTTCCACCGAGGCCAAGCGCACAGGCAGTCCCGCCTTGCCGGCGACGCCCATGGAAACGATCAACACCATGGTGCACTATTATCGCGGCGAGCTTGGCCGAATGGCCGGCTGGCGCGACCGGATCGACCGAACGTCGAACTGGGCAATCACCGTGGTGGCGGCGCTGCTCTCCGTGTCGCTCTCGACGCCGACCTCGCATCACGGCGTGCTGCTCTTCGCCATGCTGCTGGTGACGCTGCTGCTGATGATCGAGGCGCGGCGCTACCGCTTCTTCGATGTGTATCGGGCGCGGGTGCGCCAGCTGGAGCGTTTCTACTTCGCCGAAATCCTCAACCCGCGCGCGGCCCTCGACCTCGACTGGGCGGCCCCCATCGCCAAGAGCCTGCGCAAACCTGAATTCCTGATCAGCTACCGGGACGCGGCCTGTCGGCGGCTTCGGCGGAACTATTGCTGGCTCTATTTCATCCTCCTGCTCGCCTGGGCCTTGAAGATATCGTCCTCGATGATGCAGCGGCCGGCGACGGCGGGCAAGGACATGACGCTTGCGCTCGAACATGTGGTCGCCAATGCAGCACTCGGTCCGGTGCCGGGGCTTGTCGTCATAGGCTTCGTGGCGGTGTTCTACGTGATCATCGCCTATTTTTCACTGAAGGTGGACATGTCCGACAGCGAGCTTGCGCACGGCTCGGTGCATGTCTGACCGTCGCTGGCGGAAGCTCAGTTGATCACGAACTCACCCTTCAATGACCGCCACTCCGTCGCCGAAATCAGGCGGCGGTGAATGTAGCGGACGGAGTGGATGGGGCCGTCGAGCTTTTCCTGCCAGAATTGCAGGAAACTCTTCATCTCCGGAAAATCCGGGGCGAGGTCGTAGTGCTGCCAGATATAGGTCTGCAGGAACTGCTGGTGATCCGGCATGCGGTAGAGGATCTGGGCCGTGGTCATGCCGTAGCCCTTGAGCTGCATTGCCATGTCGTTCGTCATAGGGACCTCATTGCGTGATGAATGATGGTCCCTATGATTGAGCGCCTGCAAGGTTAATGCGGCCTTAACGTGCCGTAGCGTAAGGGCATAATTCTCGTGAAATCAGAGGCTTGGCAGCATGTCGCACCGAGTGCTGCCAAGTCTGTTACCGCTTCAGGTGGCGTGTCAGCCGGGCTTCCAGCCATGCCCAGATGTTGCGCAGCAGCTCCACGATCAGCAGATACATCAGCGCTGCCCAGAGATAGGCCTGGTAGTCGAAGGTGCGTGAGAAGGCGAGGCGGGTCTGCCCCATCAGGTCGAGAACCGTGACGATCGCGACGATGGCCGAGCCCTTGATCATTAAAATAATCTCGTTGCCGTAGGGGCGCAAAGCCACGATGAGGGCCTGCGGCAGGACGACCTTGAAGAAGGCGATCTTTTTCGGCAGTCCCAGAGCGCTCGCGCCCTCATGCTGGCCACGCGGGACGCTCTCGATGGCGCCGCGCAGGATTTCGGCCTGATAGGCGGCGGTGTTGAGCGTGAAGGTCAAAAGCGCGCAGTTCCAGGCGTCGCGGAAGAACCACCAGAGCCCCCAGGCCTTCAGTTCGGCGGAGAAGCTGCCGAGGCCGTAGTAGATCAGGAAGAGCTGGGTAAGCAGCGGCGTGCCGCGGAAGAAGTAGACGTAAGCGTAGGCGATCCACGACAGCACCGGGTTCTTCGACATGCGCGCGAAGGCAAGCGGCAGCGACAAGAGGCCGCCGAGCACGATCGACAGGCCGACGAGAAGCAACGTCACACCGAGGCCGGACAGGTAGTTCGGACCGTATTTCGCGAATTTTTCCGGATCCCAGCCGCCCGCGATCATCATGAAGACGCCGACGGCGAGCGCCAGCCACACGCCGAGGAAGGCGTTGCCGAAGAGACGGCCGGCGGTGACGGGTTTCGGCGGGGCCGGTGGCGGAGCCTGCGGCTCGATGAGGGTGGTGACGAAGCTCATCGCGCGGCCTCCGAACGCTTGGCCCAACCTTCGATGCTGGAGAAGACCAGCGAGGAGAGGAAGGCGAGGATGAGGAAGAGCACGCAGGCGATGGCGTAGAACTCGAAGGCTTCCTTGGTGACGCGCGCCGCGATGCTCGTCTGGCGCAGGATATCCGGCAGGCCGACGACGGAGACCAGCGCGGTATCCTTCAGCAGCGCCATCCAGAGATTGCCGAGGCCGGGCAGGGCGACCCGGATGAGCTGCGGCAGGACGATGAGCTGCATGGTGCGGCCATGGTGCAGGCCGAGCGCATAGCCCGCCTCGTACTGGCCGCGCGGAATTGCCTTGAAGGCCGACAGCAGCACTTCCGAACAATAGGCGGAAAAGACCATGCCGAGCGCGATCATGCCGGCGAAGAAGGCGTTGATCTCGATGGTGCCTTCATAGCCGATGGCGGTCATGAAGTTCTGCACGACGATCTGCAGGCCGTAATAGATGATGAAGAGCGTCAGAAGCTCCGGCAGGCCGCGGAAGAGCGTGGTGTAGATATTGGCCGAGAGCCTGAGCGATTTTTCTTCCGACTGTTTTGCCAGTGCGATGAAGAAGCCCATGACGAGGCCGACGGGCAGTGTCGCGACGGCAAGGCTCGCCGTGACCAGAAAGCCGAAGGCGATCTCGTCGCCCCAGCCTGCGGCCCCACAGGCGAGCAGCGTGTTGCCCGCGAATAGATTGAAGATGCCGACCGGGCCGCAGAGGGGATCGATGATCCCGAGAAATGCGGATACCGCTTCGACGATGGCGGTGAAGAACCCGCTCATGCCAGAATAACCCCCGATGCGCGTTTTGCGCTTGTTGTTACGGCGCTTGCTGCACCGGTTTTCTTTATGTGCAATTTCTCAAACAAAAGAAGCGGGAGAGCAAGCCCTCCCGCCCGTGCATTCTGGTGATGGGGTCAGAAAAAACCCGCATCAAGCAGAGGCTTTCCGTTTACTCGCCGCCGTAGACGTCGAACGGGAAGTACTTGGCGTTGATTTCCTGGTACTTGCCGCTCTTGCGGATCGCCGCGATCGCCGCGGTGAACTTGTCGGCAAGTTCCGTTTCGCCCTTGCGCACCGCGATGCCGGCGCCTTCGCCGTTGATGACGGGGTCGATCGGCAGCGTGCCGAGCAGCTTGCAGCAGGCGCCCGCGTCGGTCTTCAGCCATTCGGAGAGAACCACGACGTCGTCGATGGCGGCATCGATGCGGCCGTTGGCGATGTCGAGCTTGTACTCGTCTGCCGTCGGATACATCTTGATGTCGGCATCCTTCATATGCGCCTGGGCATAGTTGGAGTGGGTCGTCGAGCCCTGGGCGCCGAGAGCCTTGCCGGCAAGCGCTTCAGGCGTCGCTTCCTTGATGTCGGAATCCTTCGGCACGATGATGGCCGGCGGCGTGTTGTAGTACTTCTTGGAGAAGTCGACCTTTTCCTTGCGCTCGGCGGTGATCGACATGGAGGCGACGATGGCGTCGAACTTCTTGGCGATGAGTGCCGGAATGATGCCGTCCCAGTCCTGCGTCACGAAGGTGCATTCGGCCTTCATTTCCTCGCAGAGCGCCTTGGCGATGTCGATGTCGAAACCGGTCAGCGTGCCGTCGGCCTCGAGATTGTTGAAGGGCGGGTAGGCGCCTTCCGTGCCGATCACGATCTTCTCGCCTTCAGCCATCGCGGAGGTCGCGAAGAGGGCGATGACCGCAGCCGAAGCTGCGAGCGTGAAACGTTTGGAAATACGCATTGTGATCCTCTCTGTTGAAGGCTCTCGGGTTTTTCTTGTTGTCCGGGCCTTGAATTGAAGCGGGCAGGCCTGTCCGCTTGGGCTGGATAATCGAACTGTTTCTCGCAAAAAATCAACTGCTTTTCCGTCGCGCTTGCGCCTCGTTTCCCCGACAATTTCATGGGCGCCACTGGTCTTGGCGGCGGCGCGACCTATCTCGCCGGTCGATCAGGTCGTTCAGGTGCGGTTCACACCCGCCTGACTAGGCCTGAACAGGAAACGGGCACTGCCAGCCGGCCAAAAGAGCCGGGAGGCAACGCTCCATAGAGACAGACGGGACACCGTGAGGACAGAACGATGACTTTCCGCTCCAGACTTTTTGCCACCGTGGCTCTGCCCCTGCTGTCGGCCTCGCTGATTGCAACGCCGACGCTGGCCGACGCGCTTGTGAAATCCTTCGAGGTGGCCCAGGCCAGCGACGAGGCACAGCCGAGCGAAGACGAACTGCTGAAACAGCAGCAGGAAGAACAGCAGCGCGCCGAGCAGGAAGACCAGCAACGGCAGGCTGATGAACAAAAGGCCGCCGAGGAAGAGCAACAGCGGCAGGCCGACGAGCAGAAGGCCGCCGAGGACCAGCAGCGTCAGGCAGACGAGCAAAAGGCGGCTGAAGACCAGCAGCGTCAGGCCGATGAGCAGAAGGCTGCCGAAGAAGAGCAACAGCGGCAGGCCGACGAGCAGAAGGCAGCTGAGGACCAGCAGCGCCAGGCCGAAGATCATAAGGCGACCGAAGAAGAGCAAAAGAGAGAGGATGAAGATCGTAAGGCGGGCGTGTATCAGCAGCGTCAGGCCGACGAGCAGAAAGCCGCTGAGGACCAGCAGCGTCAGGCGGATGAGCAGAAGGCAGCTGAGGATCAGCAGCGGCAGGCCGATGAACAGAAGGCGGGTGAGGATCAGCAAAAGCAGCCCGAAGACCACAAGCCGGCACAGGATCAGCAGCACCAGCAACAGGACCACAAGCC
>NZ_CAMLFY010000043.1 GCF_946479415.1 uncultured Shinella sp.
CGAACCGCGCGGTTCGATTTCACTTGATATGCGGGATAAAGAGGTCTATGTCAAATCGAACCGAACGGTTCAGTTCATTTTTCCATCCCAGAGAATGGTGGCATGCGCATGTCGACTTCCCATGGCGCCGGCACGGCGAAGGTTCGCCCGGTCAACGATGATTTCCAGGCTGAAACCGTCGAGGCAAAGCCGGTGACGACCGCCGAGGCGCCCGCGCCCGCCGCTGCCGTATCGGAGCCCGAAAAGAAGAAGGGCGGCCGCCGTTTCATGCTGCCGATCGTGGGCCTCGCGCTGCTGTCTGCCGCCGGTTGGTATGGTTACCAGTGGTGGACGCATGGCCGCTTCATGATCTCGACGGATGATGCCTATATCGAAGGCGATATCGCCTCCATCTCGCCGAAGGTTTCCGGTTATGTCGCAGCGGTGAATGTCGTTGCCAATCAGGCGGTCAAGGCCGGCGATCCGCTGGTTACGCTCGACGACGGCGACTATCTGCTCGCCCGTGAACAGGCCGAGGCGCAGATCGCCACGCAGAAGCTGGCGCTTCACCGCATCGACGCGCAGATCGAGGGCGCCAAGGCGAGCCTTGCCCAGGCCGAAGCCCAGAAGACGGCCTATCAGGCCGCCCTCAGCGGCGCGGAGGTCGCGGAAAAGCGCGCCAAGGAGCTGGCGGCGAAGGAAGTCGGCACGACCGCGTCGTTCGACAGTGCCACGGTTGCGCTGGATCAGGCCAAGGCCAATCTCGTCGGTGCCGATGCCAATATCGTGTCCGCCAAGGCGAGCATCGCGGTGCTTCAGGCGCAGCGCGCCGAATCAGACAGCGGCATCCGCTCGCTGGAGCTTGCCCGCGACAAGGCGGTGCGCGACCTCGGCTTCACCGTGTTGAAGGCGCCCTATGACGGCGTCATCGGTAACATTTCGGTACAGGTCGGCGACCTCGTTTCGGCCGGCGGGCGCCTTGCGGCCCTCGTTCCCGTGAAGGACCTCTATATCGAGGCGAACTTCAAGGAAACGCAGATCGCCCATCTCGTGCCGGGCTCCAAGGTGCACCTGCATGTCGATGCCTATGAGCAAGACGATATTCTCGGCACCGTCGAGTCCATTGCGCCGGCCTCCGGCTCGGTCTTCTCGCTTTTGCCGGCGGAAAACGCCACGGGCAACTTCACCAAGGTCACCCAGCGCGTGCCGGTTCGCATCGCGATCCCGAAGGATGTGCTGGATACCGGCAAGCTGCGGGCCGGCCTCAGCGTCGTGGTCGACGTCGACAGCCGCACGGCGCCGGGTGCCAAGGCCGAGTAAACACGAAAACATTGTTTTGACCGCATTGCGCAGCCGGCACCTGGCTGCCGTGCTTCCAGAAGGAACGCGGGCCATGGCCGCGACCGCTCAACCGACCGCCGGCGCCCTGATGGCGGCCCCCGCGCAGGCCGATAAAGTTCCCGTCCGCCGTGTCATCGCCTTCTTCGCGATGGTCTTCGGCATGTTCATGTCGATCCTCGATATCCAGATCGTCTCCGCTTCGCTCTCGGAAATCCAGGCCGGCCTCGGCGCCGGCGCCGACGAGATCGCCTGGGTGCAGACGTCCTATCTGATCGCCGAAGTCATCATGATCCCGCTGTCGGGCACGCTGGCGCGCATCGTCTCGACCCGCATCCTGTTCAGCTTCTCCGCCGCCGGATTCACGCTGGCCAGCGCGCTGGCCGCCACCGCGACGAATATCGACCAGATGATCGTCTATCGCGCCATCCAGGGCTTTATCGGCGGCGGCATGATCCCCTCCGTCTTCGCGGCGGCCTTCACCATCTTCCCGCCCTCCAAGCGCTCCGTCGTCTCGCCGATGATCGGCCTCGTCGCGACGCTGGCGCCCACCATCGGCCCGACGGTCGGCGGCTATCTCAGCCACGCCTTCTCCTGGCACTGGCTGTTCCTCGTCAACATCATCCCCGGCATCATCGTCACGGTTCTGACCTTCAACCTGATCGATTTCGACAAGCCGGAATTCAATCTGATCAAGCGCTTCGACTGGTGGGGCCTCATCTCCATGGCGGTCTTCCTGGGATCGCTGGAATACGTGCTGGAAGAGGGCAACAACAAGGATTGGTTCAGCGACGAGCATATCGTGCTCGGCTCGCTTGCCGTGGTCATCGGCGCGACCGTGTTCTTCTGGCGGGCCTTCAAGGTGCCGTTCCCGGTGGTGGACCTGCGCGCCTTCGCCAACCGGAATTTCGCCTTCGGCTCGGTCTTCTCCTTCGTGATGGGCATCGGCCTCTATGGCCTGACCTATCTCTATCCGCTCTATCTGGCGCGCATCCGCGGCTACGATTCGCTGATGATCGGCGAGACCATGTTCGTCTCCGGCCTTGCCATGTTCTTCACCGCGCCGATCGCCGGCATGATGTCGTCAAGGCTCGATCCGCGCGTCATGATGGTGATGGGCCTCGGTGGTTTTGCGCTCGGCACCTGGTCGATGACGGGAATGACGGCCGACTGGGATTTCTACGAGCTGCTGGTGCCGCAGATCCTGCGCGGCTGCTCGCTGATGATCTGCATGGTGCCGATCAACAACGTGGCGCTCGGCACGCTGCCGCCGGACCGTATCCGAAATGCGTCAGGCCTGTTCAACCTGACGCGCAACCTCGGCGGTGCCGTGGGGCTTGCCGTCATCAACACGATCCTCACCCAGCGCTCACAGGAGCACTATCTGCGGCTGTCCGAGCATGTGCAGTGGGGCAATCCCGAAGCCGTCGACCAGCTGCGCAACATGGCGGCGAACTTCACCGCCCACGGGCTCGACGGTCAGACGATCGCGATCAAAAAGATGGCCGGCATGGTGCAGCAGCAGGCCTATATCCTGTCCTTCATCGATATCTTCCTGCTGCTGACGGGCCTTTTCGCCACGCTCATCGTCTGCGTGCTGGCGATCCGCAAGCCGCAGGCCGTGGGCGGTGGTGGCGGCGGCCATTGATCAGACGCTGATCGTGCCGCTCATGACCGGCACGCAGGCGCCGCCGATGTGAACCTTGCCGTCTGCGTCGACTTCGACGGCAAGCAGGCTCGGTCGCCCCATATCGATGCCCTGCGCCACCGCAAAGCGGCGCGGGGCAGCGCCTGCCAGTTTGGCCAGAAGCGCGCAGGTCGCCGCCGTGGCGCTTCCGGTCGCCGGGTCCTCCGGCAGGCCGTCGAAGGGCGCGAACATCCGGGCTGTGAAATCCACCGTACCATCCTCGTCCGACAGTTCCCGGCAATAAAGATAGATCGCGTCGGCATGGTCCGTCGGCAGGATGGCGGAGAAGGCCGTCATGTCGGCCTTGGCACGCCGCAAGGCATCGCGTGTCGCGATCTCCACGACGATGAAGGCGAGGCCCACGGAGGCGATGCTGGGCTGGTGCACGGAAAGCGCGATATCCGCTGCATCGAGCGACACGCAGGCCGCGACGCTGGCCGGGGTGAAGGTTTTGCCGATGCTCAGCGGCTGCGGCGCGGTCAGCTGCACCGCGTCGACCTCGCCGTCGATCCGCAGGATTTTCGCCCGCACGAGACCGGCAGCTTCCTCGAAGACGAATGCCTCCGCCGTACCATCGGCCAGCGCCAGCGCATAGGCGGTGCCGACATTGGGGTGGCCGGCGAAGGGCACTTCGACGGTCGGCGTGAAGATGCGCACATGCGCCGTGTGGGCCTCATCCTTCGGGCGCAGCACGAAGGTCGTTTCGGAATAGTTGAATTCGCGGGCGATGGTCTGCATCTCCGCGTCCGTCAGGCGGTCCGCATCGAGCACCACGGCCAGTGGATTGCCGCCGAAGCGGGTCCGGGTGAAGACATCAAGCGTGTGATAGGCGAGTTTCATCAGGGGTCTCCGTCACTGCTTTGGTAGCAAGTCCATCCTCACCCCTCAAGCGGTGCTGTACCTCGGCGTCATCCTGATTCAGAATGTGGTCCTCTGTTCTTTTCATCGGAGCCTCCGCATGCCCTTCCGTCCCACGCGCCGCCATCTTCTTCTTGGAGCCGGTGGTCTTGGCCTGTCGCTCGCTTTGCCGCGGCTCTCAGCGGTTGCGCAAGGTGCGCGGCCCGCTACGGATGCGACCTTCCTGTTCTCCTGCGACGTGCATGCCTGTCTCGTCTCGGCCGATAGCCTCAGCCCGAACTGCGCGGCCGAGGGTAAGACGGATGCGGCGCTGCTGCGGCATGTGGCGGCGCTGAATTCGGTCGGCGATCTCACTTGGCCGGCCGAGATCGGCGGCAAGCCTTCGGGCCTCGCCAGTGCCGGCGCGCGGATCGCGACGCCGCTCGGCCTCGTGCTCGGCGGAGACATGACGGATGACGGCGGCGGACAGGTGAAAGTGCCGGGGGAGGGGCGCCAGCTGCAGCAGTTCGCCAGCCGCTACCAGCAGGGCACCGGGCCGGACCGTGTGCACTATCCCGTCTATAATGGCCTCGGCAATCATGATCTCGACCAGGACGGCGTGGCGCCGCATACCGATTGGTACAGGCGCGAACTGCGTGACTATGTCGAGCTGAACCATCGCTCCACCGTGTTCTACAAGGCGCCTGTGCCGGCGGGAAATTACGACATCGATTCCGACAACTATTCCTGGGACTGGGGCGGCCTGCATCTCGTGCAGCTCCAGCGCTTCGGCGGCGACGACACGAAACATGCCATCAGCGGCCTTGCCTGGCTGAAGCAGGATCTTGCAGATGCCGCGGCCGACGGTCGCCCCGTCGTGCTGTTCCAGCACTACGGCTGGGACCAGTTCTCCACCGAGCACTGGGATCCGGCGGCGAAGACGTTCGATCCGCACGGGGCCGGTCCTGCCCATTGGTGGACGGATGCGGAGCGCACGGCCCTGCTCGATGTGCTCAAGGGCTACAATATCGTCGGTATCTTCCACGGCCACGAGCACCCGACCCCGATGATCTACAACAGCGCGGGCCATGACATCTTCAAGCCCGTCGCCGCCTTCCTCGGCGGTTTCGCGCTGGTGCGCGTGACGGACGGTTTTTTGGATGTCGTGCTCGCGCAAGCCGATGAAAATTCCGGCGAAATCACCTTCACCAACGCCTTCAGCAAACGCTTCTCCGGCTGAGAAAATCCATGCCGGAAACGGCGTCGGCAAGTTTTTGATTTACGTACATCAAAAATTCCTCTAAGGGTCTCGGCACGGAGGAGAAATGAGACCCACAGTCCATGACATTGCCGCGGAAGCGGGCGTGAGCCTTGCCACCGTCGATCGTGTTCTGAACGATCGGCCGGGTGTGCGCGGCGTCACCAAGGCCAAGGTCGAGGCGGCCATCGCATCGCTCGGCTATGTGCGCGATGTCGCGGCGGCCAACCTCGCCAAGAGCCGCGTCTATCCGCTCGTCTTCATCCTGCCGGAGGGCGACAATCCCTTCATGCGCGGCCTGGAAGCGGAAGTGCGCCGCGCTGGCCTGCATTCGGCCATCGAGCGCACACGCCTGTCCGTCGTGACCGTTCCGGCCTTCGATGCGACGGCGCTGGCCGCCGCGATGGATGCAGCCATTGACGAGGGCGTTTCCGGCATCGCGGCCGTGGCCGTCGATGCGCCCGAGGTTTTCGCCGCGATCGACCGTGCGCGGGAGGCGGGCGTTCCGGTCGTCACCCTGGTCTCCGACCTCTCGGGCTCCGGCCGCGATCATTTCATCGGCGTCGACAACATTGCTGCCGGCCGCACCGCCGGCAGCCTGATGGGCCGTTTCCTCGGCAACCGGCCGGGACCGGTGGCCGTGCTCGCCGGCTCGATGCGCGTGCGTGACCATGGCGAGCGCCTCGAAGGGTTTTTAGCCGCCATGTCGGCCATGCCGAGCGCTCGCGCCATCCTGCCCGTACTCGAAGGCCAGGACGATCCGGAGCTGTCTTTCAAACTGATCGCCGATTGCCTCGCAGCCGTGCCTGATCTCGCCGGGATCTACAATCTCGGCGCCGGCAACCGGGGCCTCCTGAAGGCGCTGGCGGCGCGCGGCACGGACCTTTGCGTGATCGTGCACGAACTCACCGGCGAGACCCGTGGTGCCCTGGAAAGCGGGGTCATCGACACCGTGCTCAACCAAGATGCCGGCCACGAGGTGCGCAGCGCCATTCGCGTGCTGCGCGCCAAGGCGGATGGCCTGTCGGTCAATGCCGCGCAGGAGCGCATCCGCCTCGACATCTTCATCAAGGACAACCTTCCGCCGGCTGGTCCGGACGAGGAATAGGAGAGCCACATGTATCTCGGGATCGACTTGGGCACGTCGGGCGTCAAGGCCATGCTCATCGATGGCGAACAGCGCGTCATCGGCTCGGCGACCGGCAAGGAGGTCGCCACTGCGCGCCCGCATGCCGGCTGGTCCGAGCAGGATCCGGCCGACTGGATCCGCGCGACGGAGGAGGCGATTGCCGGCCTGCGCGCTGATCATCCGGCCGCACTTGCGGCAGTGCGCGGCATCGGCCTTTCCGGCCATATGCATGGCGCGACCCTGCTCGATGCCGAGGACAAGGTGCTGCGTCCCTGCATCATGTGGAACGACACGCGCAGCCATCGCGAGGCGGCAAGCCTCGATGCGGATCCGCGCTTCCGCAAGATCACCGGCAACATCGTCTTCCCCGGCTTCACCGCGCCGAAACTCGCCTGGGTGAAGAACAACGAACCGGATATCTTCGCGAAGGTCCGCTGGGTCCTGCTGCCGAAAGACTTCTTGCGCGTCTGGCTGACCGGTGAGCACCTGTCGGAAATGTCGGATTCCGCCGGCACCGCCTGGCTTGATACCGGTGCCCGCAAATGGTCGGCCGACCTTCTCGCTGCCACAGATCTCGAAGAGCGCCAGATGCCGGGGCTGGTGGAAGGCACGGATGCTGCGGGCATCCTTCGTCCGGAGCTTGCCGCCCGGTGGGGCCTCGGTGAGGGGATCGTCGTGGCCGGCGGGGCGGGCGACAATGCCGCCTCGGCCTGCGGCATGGGCACGGTGCGCGAGGGCTCGGCCTTCGTGTCGCTCGGCACGTCGGGCGTGCTGTTTGCCGCCAATGCCAGCTACCTGCCGAACCCGGAAAGCGCGGTCCATGCCTTCTGCCACGCACTGCCCGCCACCTGGCACCAGATGGGCGTCAT
The DNA here is from genome assembly GCF_946479415.1 of uncultured Shinella sp. The sequence continues at coordinate 7,098 of NZ_CAMLFY010000043.1, forward strand.
TCTCTCCGCGACCGATGCCCTGAACTGGCATTCGCGCGCCACCGGCGCCTCCGCCGCCGACCTGACGAAGGAACTCGGCGAGACCCTGCAGGCGCCCTCCGGCGTCACCTTCCTGCCCTATCTCTCCGGCGAGCGCACGCCGCACAACGATGCCGCCATCCGCGGTGCCTTCCTCGGGCTTGGCCATGAAAGCAGCCGTGTGGTGTTGACCCAGGCGGTGCTGGAGGGCGTGTCCTTCGCCATCCGCGACAGCCTCGAAGCCCTGAAATCCGCCGGCACCAAGCTCTCGCGCGTCACCGCCATCGGCGGCGGCTCGCGCTCGCGTTACTGGCTGAAATCCATCGCCACGGCGCTCGGTCTTCCCGTCGATCTCCCGGCGGATGGCGACTTCGGTGCCGCTTTCGGCGCCGCCCGCCTCGGCCTCATCGCGGCGACCGGCGCCGATCCCATCGCGGTCTGCACGGCGCCCAAAACCGCTGAGACCATCGATCCCGAGGCGGCGCTCGGCGCTGCCTATGAGGATGCCTATCAGCGCTACCGCCGGCTCTATCCGGCCATCCGCGCCGCTTACTGACCTTAAACATTTCAAGAGGAGACATCATGGCTACCGGCTTTTTCGGCGATATCGCCAAGATCAAATATGAAGGGCCCGACAGCACCAATCCGCTGGCCTTCCGCCACTACAATCCCGACGAGATCGTCGCGGGCAAGCGCATGGAAGACCATCTGCGCTTTGCCGTCGCCTACTGGCATACCTTCGTCTGGCCGGGCGGCGACCCCTTCGGCGGCCAGACCTTCGAGCGCCCGTGGTTCGAGGACTCGATGCAGGCGGCGAAGTTGAAGGCCGATGTCGCCTTCGAATTCTTCCAGCTGCTCGGTGTGCCCTTCTACTGCTTCCACGACGCGGATGTGCGCCCCGAGGGCAAGGACTTCGTCGAGAACACGAAGAACCTCAACGAGATCGTCGACTATTTCGCCAAGAAGCAGGCCGACACCGGCGTGAAGCTGCTCTGGGGCACGGCGAACCTCTTCTCCAACCGCCGCTATATGGGCGGTGCCGCGACGAACCCAGATCCTGATGTCTTCGCCTTTGCCGCCGCGACGGTGAAGACCTGCATGGACGCCACGCACCGCCTCGGCGGCGACAATTACGTGCTGTGGGGCGGCCGCGAGGGCTACGAGACGCTGCTCAACACCAATCTCGGCCAGGAGCTCGATCAGCTCGGCCGCTTCGTCAACATGGTCGTCGAATACAAGCACAAGATCGGCTTCAAGGGCGCGATCCTGATCGAGCCCAAGCCGCAGGAGCCGACCAAGCACCAGTACGACTATGACGTCGCGACGGTCTTCGGCTTCCTCAAGAAATACGGCCTGGAAAACGAGGTGAAGGTCAATATCGAGCAGGGCCATGCGATCCTGGCCGGCCATTCCTTCGAGCACGAGCTGGCGCTGGCCAATGCGCTCGGCATCTTCGGCTCCATCGATATGAACCGCAACGACTACCAGTCCGGCTGGGATACCGACCAGTTCCCCAACAACGTGCCGGAAATGGCGCTGGCCTTCTATCAGGTTCTCGCCGGCGGCGGCTTCACCACCGGTGGCACGAATTTCGATGCGAAGCTGCGCCGCCAGTCGATCGATCCGGAAGACCTGCTGATCGGCCACATCGGCGGCATGGATTGCTGCGCGCGCGGCGTGAAGGCTGCGGCCAAGATGATCGAGGACAAGGCGCTGTCCGGCCCGCTCGCGGATCGCTATGCGGGCTGGCAGTCTCCGGAAGCACAGAACGTCCTTTCGGGCGGCTCGTCGCTGGAGGCTATGGAGGCCTATGTGCTAAACCACGGCGTCAATCCGAAGCCGCGGTCCGGTAAGCAGGAATTCCTTGAAAACGTGGTCAACCGCTACGTCTGAACCGCATTTTTAGAGAATAAAGAAGGGCGCCATCGGCGCCCTTTTTGTTTCAGAGCCGTGCCAGCCTGCAGATTCAAGTTTACGTTACGTAATGTATATTCTTTGGATTTCTCTAATCAGGTTCTCCACCTCCATAGTCAGAAAAAATCGCTATTGACGGCAAAATTACTGACAAAGCGCAAATTCCCGGTGGATTTATATTCGCGCTCTATATCATTTATTTACCATCATTCTCGAAAGATCACCTTGCACCAGAGGTTGTCGTAACTGCCGCTGTCTGCCGCGAAGATGGTTACGAGGATTTTTCTCATGTCAGCGCACGACGCCAAGACCGAGCAGCTCAACGAACGTCTCCAGTTCGTCAATTTCGACACGGCCCAGCGCGCGGCGCTGAAGAATGCCCTGCCGACGATCTCCGCTTCGCTCGACGGCGCGCTCGATACCTTCTACGCGAAGGCCCGCGCGACGCCCGAGACGGCCCGGTTCTTTGCCAACGAGGCGCATATCCAGAGCGCCAAGGGACGGCAGGTCAAGCATTGGGAAGTGATCGGATCGGCAACTTTCGACATGCAGTATGTCGATGCCGTCACCACGATCGGCAAGACCCATGCCCGCCTCGGCCTCGAGCCGCGCTGGTATATCGGCGGCTATGCGCTGATCCTCGAATCCATCGTCGAAAGCGTCATCGGCAAACATCTCGAAGGGTTTCTCTACCGCAAGAAGGCGGCGGCGATCAGCGGTGAAATCACCGCCATCGTGAAGGCGGCGCTGGTCGATATGGACTATGCGATCTCCGTCTATCTGGAGGCCCTTCAGGAAGAGCGCGAGAAATCGGAAGCCGAGCGGCAGGCCCGCAATGCGGAGCAGGAGGAAGCGTTGAGTGCGCTCGACACTTCGCTCAACCGGCTGGCCGGCGGCGATCTCACCGCCTCCATCACCAAGCCGCTCGCCCCGCAGTTCGAACGCCTGCGCTCCAATTTCAATGCCGCCATCGAGAAGCTGGACGATACGCTGAGCTCCATCGTGACGGCGGCGGAAGATGTCGCGGGCAATTCCGGCGAACTGGTCAATGCCACCGACGACATGGCCAAGCGCACCGAGCAGCAGGCCGCATCACTCGAAGAGACCGCGGCGGCCGTCGAGGAGATCACCACCATTTCCCGCGAGGCGGCGATCCGGGCCGAGGAAGCCCGCCGCGTCGTCAGTAGCGCGACGGATGAGGCCAAGCGTTCCGGTAAAATCGTCGAACAGGCCGTTACCGCCATGGGAGCGATCCAGGAATCCTCGGGCAAGATCACCCAGATCATCGGGGTGATCGACCAGATCTCCTTCCAGACCAACCTTCTCGCGCTAAATGCCGGCGTCGAGGCGGCGCGGGCGGGCGAGGCCGGCAAGGGCTTTGCCGTCGTGGCGCAGGAGGTTCGCGAACTCGCCCAGAAATCCGCGGAAGCGGCCAAGGAGATCAAGTCGCTGATCGACAAGTCCTTCGAGGACGTGCAGCTCGGCGTGTCCCTGGTCCACAAGACCGGCGAGGCGCTGCATCACATCGGCGAGCAGGTCGTCCATATCAATGCGCATATCGATGCGATGAGCAATTCCGCCCGCGAGCAGTCGGCCGGCATTTCCGAGATCAATACGGCGGTTGGCAGCATGGACCAGATGACCCAGCAGAATGCCGCGATGGTTGAGGAAACCAATGCAGCCACGCACAATCTGATGCAGATCAGCACGACGCTGAAGGGACTGGTCGACCGGTTCACTGTCTCGGCGGCCCGCGTGCAGCGCACGGCGAAGCCGGCGCATCGCCGCTACGGCTAGAAATGCCCTAGGTTTTTGTTTTTGCCGCATTATCCAACGCCGAAGCGACCTCGCTTCGGCTGGAAATGCTCTAGCGGCGCACGAAGCGCCGCGCCGGAGCCGATACCGAATTGCGCACAATCAGGTCCGGCCGAAGCAGGATTTCCGTTTCGGCCGGTTCGTTGTTGGACAGCAGTTCGAAGAGCAGCGCCATGGCGCTCTTGCCGATGGCGGTGCGCGGCTGGCGGATCGTCGTCAGCGACGGCGTCATGAAGCTCGCCTGCGGCACGTCGTCGAAACCGGTCACGGAAAAATCGGTCGGAATGTCATAGCCGCGCGCGCCTAGCCCGATCATCACGCCGATGGCGGTCTGGTCGTTGACGCACATGAAGGCGCTCGGCAGCGTGTCGCGCATGAAAAGCTGTTCGAGCGCAAGACGGCCGCTTTCGATCGTGCCATCGCCTTCCAGGATGATGCGATCGCTGAGCGGAACACCGGCCGCATCCAGCCCGGCGTCATAGCCCTGCCGACGGCGACTATAGGCAAGCCGCGTGCGCGAATCACCGATGAAGGCGATCTTGCGGTGTCCTTCGGCGATCAGGAGATCGACAGCCTTGCGCGCGCCCTCGATATCGTCGACGCCGACATAGGGGATGCCGCCATTGTAGACCGGCTCGAAGACGCCGACGCTGGGTGGCAGGCGCGCGGTCATGCTCTGGTGACCGAAGGGCAGGATGCCGGTGAACAGGATCAGCCCGGCCGCCTGGTTGGAATTCAGGAACTTCAGATATTCCAGCCCGCGCTGCGGATCGTTCTGCGTATGGCCGATTAGGATGCCGTAACCATGCGCCCGTGCCTCGTTTTCCAGGCCGACGAGGATGTTGGAGAAGTTGGGATCGCCGATATCGGGGGCGACGACCAGGATCATGTTCGAGCGGCCGAGCCTGAGGCTGCGCGCCATGGCATTGGTCGTGTAGCCGGTGATGGCGATCGCCTGGTTGACCTTCAGCCGCGTAGAATTCGCCACCTTTTCGGGCGTATGGATGGCCCGCGATACGGTCGCGATCGAGACCTGCGCGATGCGCGCGACGTCCTCGATCGTGGCGGGGCTGGATGACGACAAACTGGCTCTCACTCGGCGGTGGCAATGCCAGTCTGGCGATCTGGAATTGCTGAAATCAAACGAAGTGCGGGGACACTACACAGACTGGACCGGCGGTCAAACGGCGCTTGCTGAAAATTCCTGATATCCCATGATGTAAACCTTTACATAGATCGTGTAAAGGTTTACATCATGCTCAAGCGGTCGAGGAGCCGTAGGGAGGAAATCGATGAATCCGGACGCTGTCGACGGGGCTCCCGTCGTTCTTTCCGCGCGCCGTATCAGCAAGTCGTTCAACGGCGTGCAGGTCCTGTTCAGCGTCAATTTCGAGCTTCGCGCCGGCGAGATCCATGCGCTGATGGGCGAGAATGGTGCGGGCAAGTCGACGCTGGTAAAGATCCTCTCGGGTTTCGAGCAGCCGACCTCGGGCGAGATTCTGTTTGACGGGCAACCCGTCAAGCTGCCGCCGAACGGCCAGGCCGAGCATCTCGGCATCGTCATCATCCATCAGGAATTCAACCTCGCCGAACACCTGACCGTCACCGAGAGCCTCTTTCTCGGCCGCGAGGTCACGCGTTTCGGCGTGCTGGATCGCAAGTTCATGCGCGCCGAGACGCGCCGCGTGCTCGACCAGCTCGGCTCGCATGTCGATGAGAACGCGATGATCAGCTCGCTTTCCATCGCCGACAAGCAGATGGTGGAGATCGCGAAAGCCATCAGCCGCGATGCGCGCATCATCTTCATGGACGAGCCGACCGCCGTGCTCTCGCGCGAGGAAACCAATTATCTCTTCCGGCAGGTTCGCAAGCTGCGCGAAAAGGGCACCTCCTTCGTCTTCGTCTCGCACAAGCTGGACGAGGTGATGGAGCTGACCGACCGCGTCACCGTGTTGCGCGACGGGCAATGGGTGAAGACCGCGCCGACCAGCATTCTCGATGGCGAGTCCATCGCGCAGCTGATGGTCGGTCGCGAACTCTCCAGCCTCTATCCCGGCAAGCAGGAGCCGAGCATCGACGAAGAGGTGACGCTCGCCGTCTCCGGGCTCACGACGCACTATGTGCAGGATGCGAGTTTCGAGGTGCGCAAGGGCGAGATCCTCGGTTTTTCCGGCCTGATCGGCTCGGGCCGCACGGAGCTGATGGAAGCGGTCGCGGGCCTGCGGTCGCGGGTCTCGGGCGAGGTCACGGTGCGCGGCGAGAGTGTGCCGGCCGGCGATGTGCATGCCGCCAACCGCGTCGGCATCGCTTACATGACCAAGGACCGCAAGCATAAGGGGCTGCTGCTCAATTCGCGCATGACGGCGAACCTGACGCTGCAATCGCTCGATCAGCACGGCAAATACGGTTATCTCAGCCCGAAGAGCGAAGCTGCGGCGCTGGAGCGTGCACGCCGCCGCTTCGATATCCGCGTGCGCGACGGGCGTGTCGTCGCCGGCCGCATGTCGGGCGGCAACCAGCAGAAGCTCTTGCTCGCCAAGGTCATGGAGACCGAGCCCGACGTCATCATCATCGACGAACCGACGCGCGGTATCGATGTCGGCACCAAGCAGCAGATCTACCATTTCATTTCCGCACTCGCCCGCGATGGCAAGTCGATCATCGTCGTCTCCTCGGAGATGCCGGAGATCATAGGGCTGTGCACCCGCGTCGCCGTCATGCGCGAAGGGCGGATCGTCGGAATTCTCGAAGGCGAGGAAATCTCCGAACAGGAGATCATGCGTTATTCGGCAGGGTTGAAGAAGAAGACCGCCGCCTGAGCTTCGGGCCGGGCTGCGAAACAACAACGATTTTGGGTTGGGGATGAACATGACCGCAGGCGAAGATACGGTTGAAACGAAGACGCGCGGCCGAAGCTGGCGGGATGTCGATCTGAGAGCCGTCGCGCCCTTTGCAGCGCTGGCGCTGCTGCTCGTCGTCGGCGCGCTGGTCAACCCGAACTTCATTGGCATCAACAACCTGGCGAATGTCGCGACCCGCAGCGCCTTCATCGCGATCATCGCCGTTGGTGCGACCTTCGTCATTTCGTCCGGCGACCTCGACCTTTCGGTCGGCTCGATGGTCGCCTTCGTCGCCTCGATCATGATTATCTTCATGAATTCCGGGGCGATTGCCGATCCGGGCCTCATGCTGGCGGCGGCCGTCGTGTTGACCATGGTCATCGGTGCGGCCTGCGGCCTTGCCAACGGCCTCATCACCACCGTCGGCAAGATCGAGCCGTTTATCGCCACGCTCGGCACGATGGGCATCTATCGCGGCCTCACCACCTGGCTGTCGCAGGGCGGCGCGATCACGCTGCGCGAGCCGGAATTGCAGGCGCTCTATCGTCCGGCCTATTTCGGCTACATCCTCGGTGTGCCGGTGCCGATCGTCGTCATCCTCGTCGTTACCGCGATTGCCGCCTTCATCCTCTACCGCACGCGCTATGGCCGCCATGTCGTTGCCGTCGGTTCGAATGCGGATGTCGCGCGCTATTCCGGCATCCCGGTCAACCGGGTGCGCACCATCGCCTTCGTCATCCAGGGCCTCTGCGTGGCGATTGCCGTGTTGCTCTACGTGCCGCGTCTCGGCTCCACCTCGGCCACCACGGGAATCCTGTGGGAGTTGCAGGCGATCACGGCCGTCGTCGTCGGCGGCACGGCGCTGAAGGGTGGGGCAGGGCGCGTCTGGGGCACGATCTGCGGCGCCTTCATTCTCGAACTGGTCGGCAACATCATGCTGCTCTCCAACTTCATCAGCGAATATCTGATCGGGGCCATCCAGGGCGCGATCATCATCATTGCGATGCTCGTCCAGCGCTCGCTGGTACGGAAATCGTGAGACCAGGCAGGGCCGGAACGCGCAAAGCGGCCGGGCCTGCGGGGACGTAGCCGGGTTCACAGGTCCCCGGTGAGGAACGAAGACCTGCTTTTGGGAGGAAACTCATGCGCAAGAAACTTTTGGGCCTGACCGTTGCGGCGATGGCGCTGATCGCCGGTGCCGTTCATGCGGAAGACAAGAAGGTGACGATCGGCGTCTCCATTCCGGCAGCCGACCACGGCTGGACCTCCGGCGTGGTGTTCCATGCCGAGCGTGTTGCCAAGCTGCTCATGGAACGCAATCCGGGCCTCAACGTCATCGTCAAGACCTCGCCGGATCCGGCAAGCCAGGCGAATGCCGTGCAGGATCTGGAAACGCAGGGCATCGACGCACTCGTCATCCTGCCGTCCGACCCGGACTCGCTGGTCAACGCCATCAAGGAAGTCAAGGACAAGGGCACCTTCGTCGCGCTCGTCGACCGTGCACCGAGCACCAACGACAATTCCGTGCGTGACCTCTATGTCGCCGGCAACAACTTCGCGCTTGGCCAGACGGCCGGCGAATATATCAAGACCACGACGCCGGACGCTGAAGTCGTCGTTATCCGCGGCATGGCGATCCCGATCGACCAGCAGCGCCAGGATGGTTTCGACAAGGGCATCGAGGGCTCGAACGTCAAGGTTCTCGATCGCCAGTACGGCAACTGGAACCGCGACGATGCCTTCAAGGTCATGCAGGACTACCTGACCAAGTACCAGAAGATCGACGTCGTATGGTGCCAGGACGACGACATGGCCGTCGGCGTTCTCCAGGCCATCGAGCAGGCCGGCCGCAAGGACATCCAGTATGTCATCGCCGGCGCCGGTTCGAAGGACATGATCAAGAAGGTCATGGATGGCGACAAGATGATCCCGGTCGACGTGCTCTATCCGCCGGCAATGGTCGGCACCGCGCTCGAAATGACCGCCGCCAATTTCTACGGCCAGGTCCCTGTTCGCGGCGTCTACACGATCGACGCAACGCTGGTGACGAAGGACAACGCGAAGGACTTCTACTTCCCGGACTCCCCGTTCTGATCTGACGACGACAAGGCCGCCCGGGACATGATGCCCGGGCGGTTCGCCGTGACCATGCCCCACCCACTGCCGTCATCCTCGGGCTTGACCCGAGGATCCATGTCGCGGGTGGGGTGTGGATGGTCGGGTCAAGCCCGACCGTGACAGAGGAGAGGTGGGATGCTGCCTCTTCATTCCATTGGATTTTGCCCAATTTCGCATTGCCCACCCGGCCAAAGGCCGATAGCTTTCACGCCGCTGTGGTACGTACCGCAAGAATGTCTGAGACAGGCCGCGAGGATCGGCCGAGTTCCTGGAGGACGACGAATATGAAGACGACCAAGGGCCCGGCCCTGTTTCTTGCACAGTTCGCGGGCGATGCCGCGCCGTTCAATTCCTGGGACTCGATTACCAAATGGGCGGCTGATATCGGCTACAAGGGTGTGCAGGTTCCAAGCTGGGACGGCCGCTTCATCGATCTGAAGAAGGCCGCATCCTCGAAGACCTATTGCGATGAATTCGCTGGCAAGGCGCGGGAGAACGGCGTCGAAGTCACCGAGCTCTCGACCCATCTGCAGGGCCAGCTCGTCGCCGTGCATCCCGCCTATGACGAGGCTTTCGACGGCTTTGCGGCGCCGGAAGTGCGCGGCAATCCGAAGGCGCGGCAGGAATGGGCCGTTGACCAGGTGAAGCTCGCGCTGACGGCCTCGAAGCATCTCGGCCTTGACGCCATGGCCAGCTTCTCCGGCGCGCTTGCCTGGCCTTTCGTCTATCCCTGGCCGCAGCGCCCCGCCGGCCTCGTCGAGACCGCCTTCGACGAACTGGCGAAACGCTGGAAGCCGATCCTCGACCATGCGGAGGATTGCGGCATCGACGTCTGCTACGAGATCCATCCGGGCGAAGACCTGCACGACGGCATCACCTACGAGATGTTCCTGGAGCGCACGGGCAACCACGCCCGCGCCTGCATGCTCTACGATCCCTCGCATTACATCCTTCAGTGCCTCGACTATCTCGACAATATCGACATCTACAAGGACCGCATTCGCATGTTCCATGTGAAGGATGCCGAGTTCAATCCGACGGGCCGGCAGGGCGTCTATGGCGGCTATCAGGGCTGGGTGAACCGGGCCGGCCGCTTCCGTTCGCTGGGCGATGGCCAGGTCGATTTCGGCGCCGTCTTTTCCAAGATGGCCGCGAACGATTTTGCCGGCTGGGCCGTGGTCGAATGGGAATGCGCGCTGAAGCACCCGGAAGACGGCGCCCGTGAGGGGGCGGAATTCGTGAAAGCCCATATCATCCGCGTGACGGAGAAGGCCTTCGACGATTTCGCAGACAGCGGCACCGATCAGGCCGCGAACCGGCGTATGCTCGGACTTTAAGGAGGAACACCGCATGGCAATCGAAGGAAGCGCAAGCGAAACACGGGAGCGCCGCATCCGGCTCGGCATGGTCGGCGGCGGTTCCGGCGCCTTCATCGGCGCGGTGCACCGCATCGCCGCCCGGCTGGACGATCACTATGAGCTGGTCGCCGGCGCGCTGTCGTCCTCGCCGGAAAAGGCCGAGCAGTCGGCGCGCGAACTGGGGCTCGACCCGTCGCGCAGCTATGGCAGCTTCAAGGAAATGGCGATCCGCGAGGCCAAGCTGAAGAACGGCATCGAGGCCGTGGCGATCGTTACGCCAAACCATGTGCATTACGAGGCCGCGAAGGAATTCCTGAAACGCGGCATCCATGTCATCTGCGACAAGCCGCTGACCTCGACGCTGCCGGATGCACGCAAGCTGAAGAAGCTCGCCGAGGAAAGCGATGCGCTCTTCGTTTTGACGCACAATTACACCGGTTATCCGATGGTGCGGCAGGCGCGCGAAATGGTCGCGAACGGCGAACTCGGCACCATCCGGCTCGTGCAGATGGAATATCCGCAGGACTGGTTGACGGAAGACATTGAGTCCAGTGGCCAGAAGCAGGCGGCCTGGCGCACCGATCCCAGCAAGTCGGGAGCCGGCGGTTCCACCGGCGATATCGGCACGCATGCCTACAATCTCGGCTGCTTCGTTTCGGGTCTGGAACTGGAAGAGCTTTCCGCCGATCTCGACAGTTTCGTGCCGGGCCGCAAGCTCGATGACAATGCCCATGTCATGATGCGTTTCAAGGAGAAGGACGGCGCACGCGCAAAGGGCATGCTCTGGTGCAGCCAGGTCGCGCCCGGACATGAGAACGGTCTCAAGGTGCGCGTCTATGGCACCAAGGGCGGTCTCGAATGGGTGCAGGCCGATCCGAACTATCTCTGGTACACGCCCTTCGGCGAGCCGAAGCGCCTGATTACCCGCAACGGTGCCGGCTCCGGTGCCGCCGCCGCCCGTGTCAGCCGCGTGCCTTCGGGGCATCCGGAAGGCTATCTCGAAGGCTTTGCCAATATCTACTCGGAAGCGGCGCGGGCGATCTATGCCAAGCGCAGCGGCGCCAAGGCCGATCCCGCCATCACCTATCCGACCATCGATGACGGCCTCAAGGGCATGCTCTTCGTCGATGCCTGCGTGCAGTCGTCGAAGAAGAACGGCGCCTGGGTCAAGGTCTGAGGCACTTTGAGCATCGGCCGTCGCTTCTTGCGGCGGCCGAGCTGACTATTCGAAAATGCTCCCGAGACGGAGCACCAGCTTCTTGTCGAAGAGATGGCCGCGGTCGAACATCCAGTTGAGCGCATCACGGGTCGTCCAGGCCCGCTTGTAGGGACGGGCGCTCGTCAGGGCCTCGAAGACGTCGCAAACGGTGGAAAGCCGGATTTCCTGGCTCAGCTGCTCCGCCTTGAGGCCGAGCGGATAGCCGCTGCCGTCGAGCATTTCATGATGGAACCGCGTGATGTCGAGCGTCAGCGGCGACATGTTGCCGAGGTCCTTCAGCAGCCGGTAGCCGATTTCGGGATGGCCGCGCACGAGGTTCTTTTCCGCGGCCTCCAGCTGGCCGGTTTTGTTGAGAATGGCGTTCGGCACCATCAGCTTGCCGACATCATGCAGAAGGCCGGCGACGCCAAGCTCGCGCACCATGGCATCGTCATAGTCGAGCAGCCTTGCGAGGCGCATCATCAGCGCGCTGACGGCGAGCGAATGGACATAGGTGCCCTCATCCTTGGATTTCAGGCGCGTGACCTTCAAAAAGACTTCCGGCGAGGCGTCGATGCGATCGGAAATCTCATCGGCGACTGGCCCGAGTGTTTCGATCTTGAAGTCGCCGGTACGGACCGCGGCAAAGCTGTCGTGCAGCATGCTGGCGTTCTGACGCACGGTTTCCTGCGTGCGCTTCTGTTCTTCCGCCTCGAATGCGGCATCCGCATCGATGTCGATGGTGCTGCGCTGTGGGTTGACGAGGGCATAGGCGGCGGAGGTCGCGAGGATGGCGCGAACGGTCTCATCGGATTGCACGAGAAAACGCCGGCCGGAAAATTCGGCGTTCGAACATTCCAGCGATTCGATGAACATGCCTTTTCTTACAAGATGCTTGGGAATTCTCCGTACCACTTTGGCGTCTCCATCCCGGCGAATGATTATTTTGCAGGAACAAAGCCTAACCTTTGTTTAAGTAGGCTCTGTTTTAGGGCGTATCTTTCGACCCTCCCTGAAATTGCCAATTGCGGTTCTAAGCCATTGATTTTTGCCTGCCATGCCCTTACTGCAACGTTACAGTAAGGCTGTGGACAGGCAAATCCGACAAGAGAGACGCATCATGACCGACCCCAAAACCCTTGCCGACCGTTTTCCGGGCGATTTCGTTTTCGGCGTGGCGACGGCTGCCTTCCAAATCGAGGGTGCATCGAAGCAGGATGGCCGCAAGCCGTCGATCTGGGATGCGTTCTCCAACATGCCGGGCAGGGTCTATGGCCGTCACAATGGCGATGTCGCCTGCGATCACTACAACCGGCTGGACGACGACCTGGATCTTATCCAGTCGCTCGGCGTGGAAGCCTACCGGTTCTCCATCGCCTGGCCGCGGATCATTCCGGAAGGCACCGGCGCGGTGAACGAAAAGGGCCTCGACTTCTACGACCGGCTGGTCGATGGCCTTAAGGCACGCGGCATCAAGGCCTTCGCGACGCTCTATCACTGGGACTTGCCGCTGATGCTGGCCGGGGATGGTGGCTGGACGGCGCGGCAGACGGCCTATGCCTTTCAGCGCTATGCTAAGACGGTCATCGCCCGCATCGGCGACCGGCTGGATGCGGTGGCGACCTTCAACGAACCCTGGTGCTCCGTCTGGCTGAGCCATCTCTACGGCATTCATGCGCCGGGTGAGCGCAACATGGACGCGGCTCTTCACGCGCTGCATTTCACCAATCTCGCGCATGGTCTCGGTGTTGCCGCCATCCGCTCCGAGCAGCCGAAGCTTCCCGTAGGCCTCGTGCTGAATGCGCATTCCGTCTATGCCGGCAGCGACAGCGCGGCCGACCAGGATGCTGCTGCGCGTGCCTTCGATTTCCACAACGGCGCCTTCTTCGGTCCGGTCTTCAAGGGTGAATATCCGGAGCGATTCCTCTCCGCGCTCGGCCACCGCATGCCTGAAATCGAACCGGGTGACATGGAGACGATCGCACAGCCGCTCGACTGGTGGGGTCTCAATTATTACACGCCCATGCGCGTCGCCGACGATCCCTCCAAGGGTGTGGATTTCCCGGCGACAGTGCCTGCGCCGGCGGTCGCGGATGTCAAGACGGATATCGGCTGGGAGGTTTTTGCACCGGCACTCGGTGATCTCATCCGCAAGCTCAACGCGGATTACACGCTGCCGGATTGCTACATCACGGAAAACGGCGCCTGCTACAATATGGGCGTGGAGAAGGGGGTGGTCGATGACCAGCCGCGTCTCGACTATATTTCCGACCATCTCAACATCACGGCGGATCTGATCGGCGAGGGCTACCCGATGCGCGGTTATTTTGCCTGGAGCCTGATGGACAATTTCGAATGGGCGGAGGGTTATAGAATGCGCTTCGGCATCGTGCATGTCGATTACGACACGCAGGTGCGTACGGTTAAGAAGAGCGGCCAATGGTACAGCGCGCTTGCCGGTCAGTTCCCGAAGGGAAACCACAAGCCGGCCGAATAGGCGGACGGATCGAGACTGCTTGCATTGGCATGAATGCCGTAAAGGATTCATAACGCTTCTGACGCATCATCCTCTCCTGGTTGGAGAACCTGATGCGACGGCTTGCGCACCATCTTTCTGGCATGCTCGGCGCTCGGCGGCTCGCAGTCGTTCTGGGCGTGCTCGGCTCGTTTGCGGTCGTCGTCAGCCTCGCCACCGTGCTTGTCATGATGGCGCTGGGTTTCCTTGCCAATCGGGCAAACGAGCTGGACGAGGAGCGCACGCGCCAGACCGTGTTCGGCGCGCTCTCTTCCATGCGTAGTTCCATCGTCACCACCGTGCGGGATTATGCGGTCTGGGATGACGCGGTTACCGGCGTCTACGGTAAGCCCGACATGCCCTGGCTCGTCACCAATTTCGGCCTCGCAACCGAAGGCGGGCCGCTGTTCGATACGGTTTTCCTCGTCGATGAGAAGGGCGGCACGATGCTGGCCTATCGCAATGGCGCGCCTTTCGACACGGATGCCAGGGCTTTTGGCGGGGCTGCCTTCGAGAAGATGCGCCGCGAGGTGCTCGAAGCAGGGGTTACGCCCGGCAAGGAGCTCGGCGCTTTCCTCAACACGCCGAAAGGCCCGGCCGTCGCGGCCATCTCCGCTATCCGGCCTGCTTCCGATGCCGTCAAGGCGCCGGAAAACGGCCTGCGCACACTTTTCATCCTGCGGCATCTGACACCCGCCCGCATCTCCAAGATATCGGAGAATTTCCTCGTCTCAGGTCTTCTCCTGATGGATACGGCGCCTGCGAATGGTGATGCCGTCGCGCTCAACGACCCTGATGGCAATGCGCTCGGCTATCTCTCCTGGACGCCGGAGGCGCCAGGCGACAAGAGCTATGACCAGGTGCGCCCGCTCGTGCTGCTGGCCCTTGCCGGCGTGATCGTCTTTTTCGCACTGCTGGTGCTGACCGGCGCCATTTTCGCGGTCCGCCTCAAAGCGGATGAGAATGCCGCGCGCATGCAGGCGCTCACCGACCGGCTGAGCGGGCTTCGCAACCGCACGGGCCTTTATCTTGGCCTCGACGAGCTGAACGCGCGCGCGGCGGCCGAGGCGCGCGATGTGCTGATGCTCTATCTCGACCTCGACGGTTTCAAGGACGTCAACGACTTCTACGGCCATGCTGTCGGCGATCGTCTCATCCGTGGCGTTTCAGCCGGCCTGTCCCGGCTGGTGCCTGACGACGCCATGCTCGCGCGCATCGGCGGCGACGAATTCGCCATCGTATTGCTCGGCCGCCCGGATGGCGCGGAAACCGGGCAACTGACGCGCGCGCTACTGGATTTCTTCGCGGAGCCCTTCGCAATCGGCGACCGCGTCGCGATCGTTGGCGCCAGCATCGGCATTGCCGTCTCGCATCGGGGGGCCATCCCCGGCGAAGAGCTGCTGCGGCGGGCCGACGTTGCCATGTATCGCGCGAAACATGCCGGCCGTGGCCGCGCCATGCACTATGAAGCGCTGATGGATGATGATCGCGATGCACGGCGTGAAATGGAGGAGGCGCTGCGGGTGGCGGTGGGGCGCGGCGAGATCGACGTGGTCTACCAGCCGATCGTGAACACCCGCGGGCGCGACATCTGCGGTGTCGAGGCGCTGGCGCGCTGGACGCGGGAAGGCCAGCCGGTGCCGCCCGATGTCTTCATTCCGCTCGCCGAGGCAACAGGCATTATCGACGCGCTCGGTCCACTGATCCTGAAACGGGCCTGCGAGGCGGCACGGCAATGGCCTGACATCGGCATTTCGATCAATGTCTCGCCGGCGCAGTTCCGCAATCCCTATTTTCCGGATCAGGCGCTGGCGATCATAGCGGAAGCGGGTATCGAGCCCGCGCGCATCACGCTTGAGATCACCGAGGGTTACTTCATCCAGAATCCCGGCCGGGCGAAACTCGTCATGGACCGGTTGAAGGCTGGTGGCGTGCGCATCGCACTCGATGATTTCGGCGCTGGCTTCTCGTCGATCGGCTATCTCATCCGCTTCGGTTTCGACCGCATGAAGATCGACCGTTCGCTGACGATGGCCGGGCAGCAGTCGATCAAGGGCGGTGCGATGCTGCAGGCGACGGTGGCGCTTGCCGCATCCTTCGACATGCCCGTCACGGCAGAGGGCGTGGAGAATGCCGAGCAGGCGGCCTTCCTGCATCTGTGCGGCTGCGACCAGTTGCAGGGCTACTTCTTCGGTCGGCCGATGCATGAAACGGCGATCAGCACTCTCCTGGCGCCGCCGGAAACCCGGCAGAGCATCGCCGGTTGATCATTTGCCGAGATGGCGTTCGCCGCGCTGCTTTGCCAGATCCATCTGCTTTTGCCGCTGGCGAAAGCGCATGCGGTCCTCTTCGCTGCGTGTTCCGTGGCAATGCGCGCAAGACACGCCCGCTTCGTAGAGCGGGGACGCGATCTCCTCCGCCGTCAGTGGGTGACGGCAGGCGCGGCAGAGCTTGAGATCGCCTTCTTCCAGGCCATGCAGCACGGAAACGCGTTCATCGAAGACGAAGCAGGCGCCTTCCCAGAGGCTTTCCTCGGGCGGCACGTCTTCGAGATATTTCAAGATGCCGCCCTTGAGGTGATAGACTTCCTCGAAGCCTTCTTCCTTCATGAAGGCCGTCGCCTTCTCGCAACGGATGCCGCCGGTGCAGTACATGGCGATCTTCGGCTTGTTGTGCAGGCCGGTATTGTTGCGCACCCAGTCGGGAAACTCGCGGAAGGTCTTGGTGTTCGGATCGACCGCGCCCTTGAAGATGCCGATCGCCGTCTCGTAGTCGTTGCGGGTGTCGATGACGATCGTATCGGGATCGGAAATCAGGGCATTCCAGTCCTGCGGATCGACATAGGTGCCGACGGAACGCGTGGGGTCGATATCCTCGACGCCCATGGTGACGATCTCCTTCTTGAGCCGCACCTTCATGCGCAGGAAAGGCATGGCGCTGGCATGGCTTTCCTTGTGCTCCAGGCCGGCAAATTCCGGTTGGCTGCGCAGGAAGGACAAGACGGTGCGGATGCCGGCGGCGGGGCCGGCGATGGTGCCGTTGATGCCCTCATGGGCGAGCAGCAGCGTGCCGCGAACGCCGTTTTCCTCGCAGAGCGTCTGCAAGGGGTCGCGCAGCGCCGCAAAGCGCGGAACCGAGACGAAATGGTAGAGCGCGGCAACCAGGAAGCCGTCATTCGCCTGCGGCGAAGAAATCTCGTGTGCGATGTCTGTCATGGGGTCGCCACATACAGCTTTCGCGCTTTTCAGGCAATGCGGCGCAAAAGCGCGCCGATCTCCTAGGCCAGCTGATGCAGCCGTGCGCCGTCGCTGTTGCCGAGTGCCATGGACTGGTTGGAATACTGGCTTTCCCCCGTGACTTCGCGGCCGACCCAGTTCGGGAGCTGCGGGTCATCGTGGATCGAGGAAAGCTCTACTTCGGCAATCACCAGGCCGCGATGGGCGCCGCTGTAGACATCGACCTCCCAGACATAGCCTTCATGCGGCACCTTGTAGCGCACCTTCTCGATGATGGTGCCGACGGTGTGCCGCAGCATGTCCTCGGCCTCGTCGCGGTCGATCTCGACTTCATATTCATCGCGGACGAGCGCGGCATGGCCGACTTTGATGGTGAGGAGCGCACGCCCGTCGCCATAGATGCGGACGCGCAAGGACCGATCGTCCTGGGCTACGATATAGGCTTGCCTTATGGCGACGCCTTCGTTTGCGAATGTGCGCCACCGCTGGCCCGATACCAGGAACTTCCGCTCGATCTCTTTCGCCATAGGCACGCTTTCGCTGTCTTTGAGATGGGCTTGGGCGAGGGGAACACTACACGATAAGTGTGTCATGACAAGTCCATGAATCAGGCATAAGGCTCGACACAACGTCGCAGACGCGCTATGCCCCTCTCAATTCAATCGTTTTAAAAGGTCATGCCCATGAGCGAGAAGAACACCAAGCTCCTTTCCGTCCTGAAGCTGCAGCCGGTGGTGCCGGTGCTTGTTATCGACGACGTCAAGACGGCGGTGCCGCTCGCCCGCGCGCTGGTGGCTGGCGGCTTGAAGGCGATTGAAGTCACGCTGCGCACGACGGCGGCACTTGAAGCGATCCGGGCGATTGCCAATGAGGTCGAGGGTGCCGTTGCCGGTGCCGGCACGATCCTCAATGCCGCGCAATTCGAGGCGGCTTGCGAGGCCGGTTCGCAGTTCATCGTCAGCCCCGGCACGACGCAGGAATTGATCGACGCAGCCGCCGATTCCGAGATCCCGCTGCTGCCGGGTGCGGCGACCGCAAGCGAAATCATGGGCCTTCGCGAAGAAGGCTATCAGGTGCTGAAGTTCTTCCCGGCCGAACAGGCCGGCGGCGCGGCTTACCTGAAGTCGCTGTCCTCGCCGCTCGCCGGCACGCTGTTTTGCCCGACCGGCGGTATCTCGCTGTCGAATGCCCGCGATTATCTCTCGCTGCCGAATGTCGTCTGCGTCGGCGGCTCCTGGGTCGCGCCGAAGGACCTCGTCGCCAAGGGTGACTGGGCGGGCATCGAGAAGCTCGCTGCCGAAGCCGCCGCGCTCAAGGGCTGAATATAAGGTTCAACGAATTTGCAGACGGGCGGCCTCCGGTCGCCCGTTATGCGTTTGTAATCGGGCGCGCGCATTCCTATCTTGCCCTTGCAGCAGGCCCTGCGATGTGACGAGAGAAACGGAGACGCTCCCTATGTTTGACGCCAAGAAGTTGCTTGACCAGTTCCTCGGTTCGCAGGTGCCCGGCGCCGGTGGATCCGTGCGCGACCGCGCCGGCCAGGTCACCCAGCTCGCCAAGGACAATCCGCTTGCCTCGATCGCTATAGCCGGCGTGCTGCTCGGCACGGGCACCGGCCGCCAGGTTGCGGGCTCCGCGCTGAAGCTTGGCAGTCTCGCGGCGATCGCCGGCCTCGGCTACCAGGCTTACAAGAACTACAAGGCCGGTCAGGATCCGGTCGAAACCACGCAGGCCGGCACGCCCGAGCTCCTGCCGCCGCCGACGGATTCCGGTTTCCATCCCGAGGCCGTCAGCACCGATTTCGCGCTCATCCTCGTGCGCGCCATGATCGCCGCCTCGCGCGCCGATGGCCATATCGACGATGCCGAGCGTGCGCGCATCATGGACAAGCTCAAGGTCTCCGGTCTGGGCGAGGATGCCGCCAAATTCCTCGAAGACGAACTGGCCAATCCGATCGATCTCGATGCGATCGTCGCGGCCGCGACGACCGAAGAGCACCGTGTCGAGCTTTACACGGCGTCCCGCCTCGCCATCGAGCCCAAGACGCGCGCCGAGCGGGGTTATCTCGATCTGCTCGCCGGCCGGCTCGGCCTTGCCGATGCGCTGGTCGATCATATCGAGGCGACGGTTTCCGCCGCCACGGTCTAAGTCTTTTCAGGGAGCGGCCGAACGCCGCTCCCTGCTTTCCACATTGCTTCGCGCCGCCCGCTGTTCTATCCCTTCGGCAAGACCGAAGGAGGATTTTCATGCGCGATCTCACGGATTGGAAGGGTTGCCCGCCGCCGGCACCCGTGACGCTCGAAGGCCGCTATGTGCGCCTTGAGCCCTATGATCGCGCAAAACACCTTCAAGCCCTCTGGGATACCTTTGGCGGCATGCAGATCAATCCGCTGCTGCGCTATTTCGCCCAGGCCGATTTCACCGGCATTGAAGGGTTCGATGCCTGGTCGGATGCCGTCATCAAATCCGGCTGGGTGCGGGAAGTAATCGTCGATAAGGCAAGCGGCAAGCCTGTCGGCATGGCGCATTACATGCGGCCGGACCCGGCAAACGGCGTCGTCGAAATCGGCGGTATCGCCCATGGCGGCGGCATGTCGCGTTCGCCGCTCTCCACCGAGGCGCAATATCTGCTGGCCAAGCACATGTTCGAGGATCTTGGCTATCGCCGCTACGAGTGGAAGTGCCACAACGGCAATGAGCCGAGCAAGCGCACCGCCACCCGCCTTGGCTTCAGCTTTGAAGGCGTCTTCCGTCAGCATATGCTGTCCAAGGGCGAAAACCGCGACACGGCCTGGTTCTCGATCATCGACGGCGAATGGCCCGTTATCGCCAAGGCTTTCGACGCCTGGCTGTCGCCGGACAACTTCGATGCGGACGGGCAGCAGAAGCGCAAGCTGGAAGACATTCGCGCCGAAATGACCAGGGCGGATGTGGCATGAGCGAGGACGGCACGGGAAAATCAGCCGCGCTTGCAGCGCTCATCATCCTCGTTGGCACGGGCGTCGTGTTCTACTTCCTGCCGCGGGTGATGATCGCCATCGGCGGCTTTTCGCCATGGCTCGCCGGCGCGTTCGGGGCGCTGCTCGTGCTCGGCTTCTTCCTGCTCTTCTGGCTGCGCGCCCGCTATCAGCGCAATCGCGGCAACTAGATTTGCAGCGAAGCGCCGAGAAGCAATAGTCCCAGGATCATGACCATGAGGGCGCCGCCGATCTCGATGGCGGTGCCGATGCGCGCGGCGGCCGAGCCGTTGCCGGCAAAACGCAAGGCGGCCCCCTTGGCCGTGACGGCCAGCGTGGCCAGCGTCGAAACGGTGATCGCCGTCCCGATCGACATGGCGAGCACGGCCAGCACCCCACCGAAATAGAGACCGTTGAGCAGCGCGAAGCTCAGCACGATCAGCGCGCCGGAGCAGGGGCGAAGCCCCACCGCGACGATGGCCGACCAGGCTTCGCGCAGCGCGAAGCGTTCGCCCTTCAAGAGCGAGGGATCCGGCGCATGGGCATGGCCGCAGGTCGAGCAGATTTCTCCGGCGTGATGATGGTGGTGGTGACCGTGATCATGGTGATGGTGCTCATGCGTGCCATGCACCTCGACGGCCTGTGCGCCAAGGGCGGAGGCACGGCGCTCGGCTGGCCGCAGCTTCTTGAACAGCAGCCAGGCGCCGAAGAGGGCGATGAGGGCGTAGCTGCCGGTTTCGAGCGCGCGGGTGGCATCCGTCATCGAGACCGTGGTGCCGCGCAGGAAGAGATAGGCCGCCCCGACGAGCAGGATGGCGACCAAGCCCTGCAGGATCGAGGACAGGAAGGACAGAAGCACGCCGCGCTTCAGCTCGACCTCGTTTGCCAGCATATAGGAGGAAATGACCGCCTTGCCGTGGCCGGGGCCTGCTGCGTGGAACACGCCATAGGCGAAGGAGAGGCCGACCAGCGTCGAGGCCGCCCACGAGTTGGTGCGCATGTCCTTCAGCGCGCCGGTCATCAGGCGGTAGAAACCCTGCTGCTGCGCATTGATCCAGCCGAACAGGCTGCCGAAAGTACCGGTCGTGTTGAAGCCCGGTTCCGCCGAGCCGATACCGAGCGGAGAGGCGGCGTGCGCGAGGCCCGCGGTCGCTATGACGGCGGCGGCCAGCGCAAGGAGGCCAAGGGTGCGGCCGCGGCTCAGCATGTTACCTCCAGACGAGTGGCGAAGAGTTTCGTCATGTCGGTGCCGGTCGGGTCGTTGAAGAAGGCGTCGGTCAGCTTGTCCTGGTTCTGCGCCAGTACCTCGTCGGCATCGGGCCGCACGACGGCGTGTTTGCAGGCGGCAAACTTGTCGCCGACGGTGACGAGGTCGTCATCCGAGGAGAAATCCATCGAGGCATACATGGTTGGGTCATAGACGCCGAAGGTCAGCTTGCCCTTGAGCGGCATGGCTTCACCGGGTTTGACGGTGAAGAACATCAGGAGCTGGCCGTCCTTGTAATCGACATTGATGACGTCGGGCTTGGCGACCTTGATGGTTCTGCCGTCCTCGGTGATCGTCGTGTAGTAGCCGAACTCCTCCAGCGACTCGAGCACAGTCTTGCCGACTTCGGCGAGTTCGTCGGGATCGAGCTGCGCGTTGCTGTTCTTGTCGAAGTCCATCACGACGCTCGCCGAAAACATCTCGTCGAAACGCCAGACATTGCGCAGCTCGCTGATCATGCCGTCATCGCTGGCCACCACCTCCAGCCGCGCCTCCGCGAATATATGCGGATGGGCAAAGGCGGCAGCCGGAGCGAGAAGGGCGGCGCCCGCGGCGAGAAGAGGGAGGAATCGCATCAGTTTCAAGCCTCTCGCTCGGGGCGGGCGTCAGAATCGACCGTTTGAATGTAACCGAATTGGGTCGGAATTGGGACTTTTTGCCAAGGCAATTCCAGACGCAAAACGGCTCCACTCTTTTGCTGGTCTTGCTTCAGGCCTCGATGCCGGGATTACGGCGGAACCAGGCATGCAGGAAGTCGACGAAGGTTCGCACCTTCGCCGGCAGGTAGCGGCGGTGCGGATAGATCGCATAGATGCCGCGGTCGGTGGGGAGATAATCCTCGAGGATTGAGACGATACGACCCGAATCCAGACAGGGGCGGGCGATGAAGGCGGGCACCGATGCCACACCCAGACCGCTTGCCGCGGCGCGAACCGCCGCCGTCGGGCTGTTCACCTCGATATGGCCGCCGACCGGAACGGAAAAGCCTGCGCCCTTCTCGTCGATGAAGCGCCAGTTGCTGTGCGACTTGCCGTTGGTGTCGATGATGCAGGGCAGGCGGGCGAGATCGCTCGGGTGGTTGATCGGGCCGACCCGGTCGAGGAACTCCTGGCTGACGCACATCTTCAGATAAAAATCGCCGATCTTGCGGGCAATCAGCGCCGAATCCTCAAGCCGCGTGATGCGCACGGCGACATCGAAACCTTCCTCGACGAGATCGACGAAGCGGTCGTCGGAGACGATTTCCAGCGAGAGTTCGGGATGCTCCTTGCCGAAATCGATCAGCGACTGGCCGATATCGGCATCCACGAAGGTGCGCGGCGCGGAAACCTTCAGCTTGCCGCGCAGGTCGGTGTTCTTCTCGCGCACGAGATCGGCGAGATTGTCGATCTCCTTCAGGATGTCGGAGGCGGTGCGATAATAGGTGTGGCCGGGCTCGGTCATCGAGAACTGGCGGGTGGTGCGGTTGAGCAGCAGCGCGCCGAGTTCGTCTTCGAGTTCACGCACATATTTCGACAGAAGCGCCTTCGACCGGCCGGTCTTGCGCGATGCTGCGGAAAAGCCTTCGGCATCGACCACGTCGATGAAGGCCCGGATTCGGGTCAATGTATCCATGTGTCCCCACTTGAATGATGCGTCGCGCGGGCCTGTTTTTCAGGGGTTGCGGCGCATGCCCGGCGACTTGGCGGCCGGGCGCATAAAGGAATGCAACGAAAACCAGTTTCGCGAATGTCGTGGCTTGGAGAATATTTTCAATAGGAGCCCGCAAAAAACCTCTTGATTACGACAGCGATTCTTCTTATCTCACCGTTGCCCAAAGTCGCACGTGCCTGTGGGTGTCCGCCGACCCTCGATTTGGTGAGGAACTCGGTAAGGTACCTGGAATTAACCCCTCCAGTCGTTTCTCCGGCCAACCGGAAGAGCGAGGACATCTTGAAGCAACGACGGTGCGGGCCTTTCTGGTGTCTGCCGGCTTTCCAACAGCCGGGGTTACTGAAGAGGCACACCTTCATTGCCGGACGTGCGGTCGGGTTCTCCCACCAATCCATGGCAGACAAAGCGAATTGAAGCCTAGGCGGGCTTTAATTCATCGTTCGCGCATGATGCGCATGCTTGGTTCCGGGGTCTCCACCGGCTGGTTCCAGCGCATGCACGCATCTGCCCTTTGTCCTCTGGGATTGTTCCCGGAGCAACCTGGATATGGGGAATACCGAGATGGCTTCTGCACGTATTATCGACTTCCTGAACACCCGACGTCCCGACGGCCCGTGCCTCGTGGTCGATCTCGATGTCGTGCGCGACAATTTCAAGGCATTCCGTCACGCGCTGCCCGACAGCTCGATCTACTATGCCGTCAAGGCCAACCCGGCGCCGGAAGTCCTGCGCCTGCTCGCCTCCATGGGCTCCAATTTCGATTGCGCGTCCGTCGCCGAAATCGAAATGGCGCTCGATGCCGGTGCGACCCCGTCGCGCATTTCCTTCGGCAACACGATCAAGAAGGAACGCGACGTCGCCAAGGCGCATGCGCTCGGCGTTTCGCTCTTCGCCGTCGACAGCCATGAGGAAGTCGAAAAGATCGGCCGTGCCGCTCCCGGTGCGCGCGTGTTCTGCCGCGTTCTCACCGATGGCGAAGGTGCCGAATGGCCGCTGTCGCGCAAGTTCGGCTGCGTGCCGCAGATGGCCGTCGATGTGCTCGTCTACGCCCATCAGAACGGTCTCGTCTCCTATGGCGTGTCGTTCCATGTCGGTTCGCAGATGACGAAGGTCGATGCCTGGGATTCGGCCCTTGCCGATGCCAAGCGCGTCTTCGTGCAGCTGAAGAAGCAGGGCATCGAGCTCAAGATGGTCAATATGGGCGGCGGCTTCCCGACGAAGTACCTGCGCGACGTGCCCTCGGCGGAAGCCTATGGCAAGGCGATCTTCGGTGCGCTGAAGAAGCACTTCGGCAACCAGATCCCGGAAACCATCATCGAGCCGGGCCGCGGCATGGTTGGCAATGCGGGTGTCATCAAGGCGGAAGTCGTTCTCGTCTCGAAGAAGTCCGACAACGACAACCATCGCTGGGTCTTCCTCGACATCGGCAAGTTCGGCGGTCTCGCCGAAACCATGGACGAGGCGATCCGTTACCCGATCCGCACCGCGCGCGATGCCGACGAGATGGAGCCCTGCGTGCTCGCCGGCCCGACCTGCGATTCGGCCGACGTGATGTACGAAAAGAACATGTATCCGCTGCCGGTCTCGCTTTCGATCGGCGATGAGGTTCTGATCGAAGGCACCGGCGCCTATACGACGACCTACTCGGCGGTCGCCTTCAACGGCTTCGAGCCGCTCAAGGCCTACGTCATCTAAGTCTACGGGCGCTCCCGTTTCGAGCGGGAGCGCCAAATTCACAATTCCTGCCAGACACCGTTTGAATCGGTTTTGAGTTCGGGAGGCCCAGAGATGGCCACTGTTCTTGATTCTGTCCGCGCGTTCTTCGCGCATGCCGCCTTCACCATCGACCAGGAGAACGCCGGCGATATCGTCGCGCGCGAGCGCCTGCTTGATCGCGTCATGGGCGAGGCCCGTTTCCGCAAGTCGTCGGAAAAGATCCGCCGTGGCCGCCTGCCGGCCGAAGGTCTGGCGCTGGTCGCGCGCGATCCAGACGGCCATGTCATCGGCACGGTGCGCCTGTGGAATGTCGAGGCCGGCGTCGATTCCGACGGCAACGCCGTTTCCGCACTGCTGCTCGGCCCGCTCGCGGTCGATTGCCAGCATGAAGGCAAGGGCATCGGCGGCGCGCTGATGCGGGCGGCCATCACCGAGGCGCGCAATCGTGGCCATGGCGCCGTGCTGCTCGTCGGCGATCCGGAATATTACGAGCGCTTCGGCTTCTTTGCCGACAAGGCGCAGCATCTCGTCATGCCCGGCCCCTTCGAGCGCCGCCGCTTCCTGGCGCTGGAGCTGCAGGAAGGCTGGCTCTCGGCCGCGGCCGGCATGCTGGTCGCCAGCGGCCGGCGCCTCGCCTCGGATATCCGCAAGGCCGCCTGATACCAGACGCAGCCGCGTTTCAAAATGAGGGCGAAGCCCGCTCCCTTGGGGCGGGCTTCAGCTTGCCGCGCGGCGATAGAAGGCGAGCGAGCCGGCCAGCGCCAGAAGCGCGCCGCCGCAGATCCTGTCGAGCCAGATGGCGCCCGATGTCTTCAGCATCCGCACAGCCTGCGAGCCGAGGGCGGCATAACCGAACATCACAGTGAAATCGATGGCGGCGAAGACGAGGGCGAGCAGGACATATTGTTCGGCCTGCGGCATGGCGGGGTTAATGAACTGCGGCAGGAAGGCCGAGAAGAACAGATAGCCCTTGGGATTGGTGACGGCGACGAGGAAGCTCTTTGCGAAAATGGCTTTCGGCGCGCCGACGCTCGGGCTTGCCGCGTCGAGCGCCTTGCCGAGTGACCCGGTGGAGCGCAGCATCTGCACGCCGAGAAAGGCGAGATAGGCCGCACCCAGCCATTTGACGACGGAGAACCAGAATTCGGAGGCCGCCAGCAGCGCGCCGAGGCCGAGCGCTACCGCGCCGATCAGCACGAAATCCGAGAGCACGGCGCCGACCATGCCGGGAAGCGCCCGGCGGATACCGTAGCGCGAACCGTTGGTGAGGGCGAGAAGCACGGTGGGGCCGGGTGTAGCGATGCCGATGAAGGCGACCGCGGCGAAGGCGATGAGCGTAACGGATGTCATGGTGGTTCCTCCTGCGGAAGTGCTCCCATGCTTTTGGCCGTCGCGCAAGCGGGGGATTTGACGGACGGGCCGTTAGCGCCTATATGCGAGGCAGGGTGAGAGCCCCCGCCGTCCGCGAGCGCAAGCTTTGGTGAAGTCTCTCGTTTCAGACAATCGGTCTTCCAGCTTCATGCATGCGAACCGGTGGCAATGCGGGCTCCCTCCGAAATGACGCATGCAACGACTGGAGTCCCGACATGCGTCCGACATCGACGCCCCTTCCATCTCTCGATGCCCTGAAAGACCAGGCGAAGCGTCTGCGTGCGCGTTTTGCCACCGATGGCGAGGCCATCTCCCATTCCCGCGCGCTGGAACTGATTGCCGCGCAATACGGCTTTCGCGACTGGAACACGCTGCATGCGGCCATCGGAAACCGGCCGCCGTTCAATCCGTGGATGCTTGGCTCGCGCGTGCGCGGCCATTATCTCGGCCAGCCCTTCGATGCGAAAGTGCTCGGCGTGCAGGCAGTGACGAGCCAGCCGGGCCTCTACCGCATGACCCTGCATTTCGACGAGCCTGTGGATGTGGTGACCTTCGACAGCTTCTCCGCCTTCCGCCAGCGCGTGAACTGCACCGTCGACGAGACGGGGCGCACGGCGGCAAAAACATCCGACGGGCGGCCGCATCTGGAACTGGAATGGTGAGCCGTCAGAACGAGCCCGTCATTCGCGCTGCAAGGCCGTCGACCGTGAAGTCGGCGGCCTT
>NZ_CAMLFY010000044.1 GCF_946479415.1 uncultured Shinella sp.
CGGGCGGACTACGTGATTGATCTTGGTCCGGGAGCAGGCCGCCATGGCGGCGGGTGATCTCGGCAACGGCTTTCACCGGCTGAACGATACCCGTCTCATTGTTGGCGAGCATGACGGCGACCATCGGCAGGCCCTTGGCCTTGTCATGGGCTTTCAGAAGCCTTTCCAACGCATCGAGATCGACGACACCGGCGCGGGTCACCGGAATGGTCGTGACGTTCTCGCGGGCAAACCGGCCGCCCTCGCGGATCGCGGGATGCTCGATTTCGGAGGCGTAGAGGTGACCGATGGCAAGTGGCGTGCGGCCCATGCGGTAATGGGGCGTCAGCACGAGGTTTGCCGCCTCAGTGGCGCCGCTGGTGAAGATGACGTGGGCCGGCGCGGCACTGACGAGTGCGGCGACATCCCGGCGCGCGGCCTCGACCAGCATGCGCAGCGCCCGGCCCTCACCGTGGACGGAGGACGGGTTGCCGATCATATCCAGCGCGGACACAACGGCTTCGCGCGCCGCCGGCAACAGGGGTGCCGTGGCGTTCCAGTCCAGATATGTCCGCTCCGTTTTGGTCATTCTTCATCCGTACCCGCGCAATCAAGTTCAATGCGGCGTGCATTTTCCTTGAAATTTCCGTCGGGCTTGCCTTATGACACCAAACGCATGGCGCCAACCGGGCGCCGATACAGTTTCGAATGGTTCTAAACTAGGTTCTAGAAAAGCTGACTGCTTTCGTCAAGACTTCAGTTGACAAGAATCCGTTTTCGGACCCGAGCTTGCCGGAGTAAGAATGCCCGAAATCATCTTCAACGGACCCGCCGGTCGCCTTGAAGGCCGTTACCAGCCGTCCAAGCAGAAGAACGCCCCGATCGCCATCGTGCTGCACCCGCATCCGCAGTTCGGCGGCACGATGAACAACCAGATCGTCTACCAGCTCTTCTACATGTTCCAGAAGCGCGGTTTTACGACGCTGCGCTTCAATTTCCGCAGCATCGGCCGCAGCCAGGGCGAATTCGATCACGGCGCGGGCGAACTGTCGGATGCGGCCTCCGCACTCGACTGGGTGCAGAGCCTGCACCCCGATTCGAAGAGCTGCTGGGTCGCCGGCTATTCCTTCGGCGCCTGGATCGGCATGCAGCTTCTGATGCGCCGCCCGGAGATCGAAGGCTTCATGTCGATTGCGCCGCAGCCGAACATCTACGACTTCTCGTTCCTCGCGCCCTGCCCGTCCTCCGGCCTCATCATCAACGGTGATTCCGACAAGGTGGCCCCGGAGAAGGACGTCAACGGCCTCGTGGAAAAGCTGAAGACGCAGAAGGGTATCCTGATCACGCACAAGACCGTGCCGGGCGCCAACCATTTCTTCAGCGGCCAGACCGAAACACTGATGGCGGAATGCGAGGACTACCTCGATCGCCGTCTCGCCGGCGAACTGACGCCGGAACCGGCCGCCAAGCGCATCCGCTGATCGGCCGACCAACGAAATACAGAAGCCCGATGGTTCCGCCCTCGGGCTTTTTCTTTGGGGGCAGTGGGCGCATTCATGACTGCAAACTCCATGGCCGGCGGCTCGCCCCCATCACTCAACGGCCACCAATGCGTCAACCCGCAGCGGCGGGTTTGCGCAGGAGGCCGCCCGTAACGGGCGTTTTTACGCCCGTCGTGCCGGGAAATGTCAGCGGCAGGCCGCGCAGCGAGCGCACGGCGAGATAGGCCCAGGCCTCCGCCTCCATGCTGTCGCCGTTGAGATCGACGGCCTCGGCCGCCACGACCTCCGCCCCCTCTGCCTCGGCGAGCGCCGCAAGATCGCCCATGATGACCCGATTGAGCCGCCCGCCGCCACAGACGACATAGAGTTTCGGCCTCTCCGGCAGATGGCGGGCCGAGCGCAGGATCGCGGCGGCCGTGATATGCGCCAGCGTGCGCGCACCGTCCTCCAGGCTCGCATCGCGGCCTTCCGGCGGGCGAAAATCGTTGCGGTCGAGCGAGCGGCGCACCGGATCGGTGAAGAAGGCGTGACCCAGATAGCGCGCCGCAAGATCGGCATCGACCTGCCCTTCCGAAGCGATCATGCCGCCCTGATCATAGGGAATGCCGGCATGGGCCTCGACCCATTGGTCGATCAGCGTATTGCCCGGCCCGCTGTCGAAGGCGACGATTCGGTTGCCGCCGCTGCCGATGCCGTCGCTTCCGATGAAGGTGAGGTTGGAAATGCCGCCGATATTGACGAAGACTATGGCTTTGCCGTTGGCTTGGGACAGACCGGCGGCAAGAGCGGCGTGATAGGCGGGAATGAGCGGTGCGCCCTGCCCGCCATGCGCCATGTCGTTGGCACGCATATCATAGACGACGTCGATGCCGGTCTCTTCGGCCAGCAGGCCGCCATCGCCCAGTTGCACCGTCAGGGCGTCGTTCGGCCGGTGCAGCACGGTCTGACCGTGAAAACCGATGACGTCGATGTCGGCCGCCTTCAGACCGTTTTCGGCCACGAGGGCACGCACGGCTTCGGCGTGACGCAGGGTCAATTCCCGCTCGATTTCAGCGAGATCGCCGGGCCGCTCCGCCCGGTCCTTGATCGCTTTGGCGGTTTCCAGCGCACTTTGCAGCCGGCGGCGGAAGGCCGCGTCATAGGAACGCCCGAGCGACGGACCGCGCTCCACGATGCTTTCGCCATCCGTGCGCAGCAGCGCGACATCGATACCATCGAGGCTCGTGCCGCTCATCAGACCGATCGCCGTTCGCATTCCCGTCATGCCCATTCGCTCCAGACTCACTTTTGAAGTGATAATGCCCATTAAAGGTGATAAATGCCCGCCCGAAACAATCCCACCAGAGAGACAGGCCATGTCCGAATTCAAATCCGATTTCCTTCGCACGCTGAAAGAGCGCGGCTTCATCCATCAGATCTCCGATGAAACCGGCCTCGACGACCTCCTGGCCAAGGAAACCGTGTCGGCCTTTATCGGCTTCGACCCGACGGCACCCAGTCTCCATGCCGGCGGGCTCATCCAGATCATGCTGCTGCACTGGTTCCAGCAGACCGGCCACCGCCCGGTCTCGCTGATGGGCGGCGGCACGGGCATGGTCGGCGACCCCTCGTTCAAGGACGAGGCGCGCCAGCTGATGACGCCGCAGACGATCAGCGACAACATCGCCAGCATCAAGACGGTCTTCGCCAACTACCTGACCTATGGCGACGGTCCGAAGGACGCGCTGATGATCAACAACGCCGACTGGCTGCTCGGCATCAACTACCTGGAATTCCTGCGCGATGTCGGCCGCCATTTCTCGGTCAACCGCATGCTGTCCTTCGACAGCGTGAAAACGCGCCTCGACCGCGAGCAATCGCTGTCCTTCCTCGAATTCAACTATATGATCCTGCAGGCCTACGACTTCGTAGAGCTGAACAAGCGCTACGACGTGCGCCTGCAGATGGGCGGCTCCGACCAGTGGGGCAACATCATCAACGGCATCGACCTCGGCCACCGCATGGGCACGCCGCAGCTCTACGCGCTGACCTCGCCGCTCCTGACGACCGCCTCGGGCGCCAAGATGGGCAAGTCGGTCAACGGTGCCGTCTGGCTCAATCCGGACATGCTGTCGGCCTATGACTTCTGGCAGTACTGGCGCAACACGGAAGACGCCGACGTCTCGCGCTTCCTGAAGCTCTACACGACGCTGCCGATGGACGAGATCGCCCGCCTCTCCGCGCTTGGCGGTGCTGAGATTAACGAGGTGAAGAAGATCCTTGCGACGGAAGTAACAGCCGTGCTGCACGGCCGCGCCGCCGCCGAGCAGGCCGCCGAGACCGCGCGCAAAACCTTCGAGGAGGGCGCGATCGCCGAAAACCTGCCGTCGGTCGATGTCGCCACGAGCGAGCTCGAGGCCGGGATCGGTCTGCTGTCGCTGGTCGTCAAGGCCGGTCTCGCCGCCTCGAACGGCGAAGCCCGCCGCCACGTTCAAGGTGGTGCGGTGCGCATCAACGATGCCGCGATCTCCGATGAGCGCCGGGTGATCGGCACGGCGGACGTTTCGGCCGATGGCGTCATCAAGCTGTCGCTCGGCAAGAAGAAGCACATTCTCGTGCGCCCGGCCTGAGGCGCACGGAAAGACGTTCGATCAAGGCCGCCTCCAGGGCGGCCTTTTTCATTGGAACTCGAAGATGTTGCGGAAGACGCCCGGCGCGATGATCGACAGCGGGTTGATGTTGAGGCGCGGCTTGTCGAACGGTCCCGACAGCTTGAAGGTGATGCCGATCAGGCCACGGTCGTTGCCATTGCCGAGAATGATGCCGATGAGCGGCAATTCGGCAAAGAGCCGGTTGAGGCCATAGGCCGGCATGAAGGTGCCGGTCATCTCCGTCTGGCCATTGGCATCGCGCACCACACCCTGGAACGTCGCGCCCACGCTTTCGCCGCGCACCACGCCGTTCTCCAGCGCCAGCGTACCGCCGCCGACACGCACCTGGGCAAAGCCGCGCGAAAATTTGACCGCGCTCACGTCGATTTCCTTGCGCACCGCATCGTTGAGGCTGCGTCCGTCCCCGCCGGTCGGCGTGGAGACGAGAGACCGCAGCCGCTCTTCGCCGACAAGCGCGAAGTTACGGATATCGACCGAACCGCGCCAGCCGCTATTCGTGGTCTCGCGCAGGCGAACGTTGAGAAGGCCGCCGCGCATGTGGCTGTAGATATCGGCAAAACGGGCGACGGCGCCGGCATCGCCGCTGGTCAGCTGGATGGCGTCCGAACCGCCGCTTTGTACCATTTGCCCTACGACCGGAGCGCCGTTTTCGGTGACAGCCGAAAGATCGATTGCGGCAATGCGGCTTCCTGTCGTCGAATAGCTGAGGCTGACATTGTTGAGGCTTTCGCCATTGAAACCGACAGCCCGCCCCAGCTTGGCCTTGAAGCTCATTCCGAGTTTGCTCTTGCGCTCACCGCCACCGCTGTCCGCGCGCTTGAGCCACGCCAGCACCGCCCGGACATCGGCCGACTCGCCGTTCACGGCAACCGTGAGGCCCGACTTGTTGCGATCGACTGCCAACCGAAACCGGTCGTCGGCGGACAGTTGCAAGGTGGAGAAGCTGGCGGAATCCAACGCGACGCCATGGAAGACGAGATCGCCTGCGACGTTGAAACCATCACC
Organism: uncultured Shinella sp.; assembly: GCF_946479415.1. The sequence continues at coordinate 5,138 of NZ_CAMLFY010000044.1, forward strand.
CGTAAAGCGGAAATCGGAGACACGCGTCGTCCCATCCTTGGTGTCGGCCGTCAGCGTCACCTTCCCGCCGATACCCGCCCCCTTTGTCCACCCGAGCCAGGGTGCGGAAACGGCGGCAGCGCCCAGATCCGCCTCCACGGTGCGCGGACCGTCGCCCTCCTGCTCCATCCGGATGGAGACCTCCCCCTCGACGATATCATCGAGGCCGGGAAGCAATTTGCGCCGGTCCTTGTTGTCGAGCGTGCCTGACAGCACGGTCTGGCGTGTGACGCCGGCCGCCTTGTTGACGGGCTCGACCAGTTCGAGATCAAGCGTCACGCCGTCGATATCGGCCTTTGCTTTCAGATCGGCCCGCTCAGGATCGATCGCGAGCGTGCCATGCAGCGCCGTCACCTCGCGCCCGGCGATCGGCTTGTGCACATCGACGTCATCGAGATCGAGTGTCGCCGTCCACTGCGGCGGGGGCGGGTTGTGAGAAGAGATGACGCCGAAATGCGCCTTGACCTTCGCCTTGACGAGGCCGCTGAAATCATCGGGTGCGAAGCCCGTTGCAGGCAGTGCGCGGATCGGCCGATAGGTGACCAGTTCGGCAATCGCATCGGCATTGCCGGCAACATCGATGTCCATGTCGGCCATCAACGGCTTGGTGTAGTTGTCGGGCAGCACGAAGGTGCCACCGGCCAGCGCCACGGACCGGCCGGAGGGGAAATAGGCCGTGCCTCCGGTAATGCCGATCTCGGTGCGCGGACCACGCAGGCGGAACGTGCCCGACGTATCGCGCAGCGGCGGAATATCACCGGCGATATTCATGCGCGCGCCCTTGATGTCGAAGTCGATCTTCAACTCATCAGCCGTGAGATGCATCGGCACACCGGGCTCGCGCTTGCGGCCGGCAGCGAGGTAGAACTCGATGCGGCCATTGGTGACTGTGCCGCCGAAAATGTTCTTCGCCACCCAGCTGCGCGCCGTCTTGGCCATCCAGAACGGCCAGAACTGCTTGATGGCGACCGATTGCAGCTCGCTGGCGATCATCACGAAGCTGACCTCCGGCTCCTTTTCGCCGAATTGCAAGGCGAGCGAGCCGGCAATGCTGCCCTTGTCGCTCGCCACCGCCATTTCCTCGAACCGCAAGCTCTTTGCCTTGGCGAGATAATAGCCGTTCACCTTGGCATCGAAGCGGATCGGCGCCTCGCCGGTATCAACGGGCCGGGTGATCGCGTTGCTGAAAACGAGATCGATGGCGAACCCCTTCTCCGTCCGGTCGGAGACGCGATCGAGATCGATCAGGCCGCCGGTGAACGGAAACAGCGACTGACCGACGCTGGCATCGGTCGAGGCAAGTTCGATGGACCCCTTTTCGAAATTGTACCGGACCTTTACGGAGGATGGGCGCAGTTCGGCTGCAATGCCGTCGCCATAGACGGAGCCCGCGGAAAGCTTCACGTCGAGACCCAGAGCAGGCTTTGCCCCCTCCACCTCGCGCACCGCGCTGACGGAGACATCCGCCGCCGTATCGACGCCGGCATGGATCTCGCCCTGCGGATCATGGCTCAGCATGAAATCGCCGAGATCGACATTGCGGATCGCGCCATCGATGGCCCGGATGGATCCGGCGGCGCCCGATGTCGTCAGGTCGATCTCGCCCTGCTCGCCATTGACGGTGAAGTGCCCGTCGATCGACATGCTCTGGCCACCCTCGCGGGTGAACTGGAGGCTGGCGACATCGAGCGTGACCGGCTTGCCGTCCGGCCCGCGAAAGGTCGCGCCGAGATCGGAAATGCGGACGGTCTGCATGCCGTTGGCCTCGATCAGGCGGCTGATGCCGTCGAGGCGCTCGAAGGTGGTTTCGAGGTAATTCGGCACGTCGGAAATGCGCAAGGCGGCAAGGTCGAGCGGCGCGCTCTTCGGCAGGAGCGCGGCATTGAACATGGCGCCATCGACATCGAGCCTCGATACGGCGATGCGGCCTGAAAGCAGCGCCGTCGGATCGAGCACGATGCCGACCGAGGCCGTCGTTGCCAGTTCCTGGCCGGATTCGACGTCGATGATGCGCGCATCCTCGGCTTTCAGCGCCAGACTTCCAAAGCCCGAAAGGCGCACGACGGTGTGATCGACGGAGGCGCGATAGCGCGGCCCGAGCGCCTTGTTCAGCGCGGCAACGGCACGGGCATTCAGCGTGCTGTCGAAGGTCCCCATCTCCACCAGGCCGACGAGTATGGCGCCGATGAGCAGGAAAAGCGTGATCGTGACCGCGACCAGACGCATGCAGATGTTGGTACGGCTCGCGTCCACCGCATGCAGCACGATAGGCTCATGCGCCTGCGCAGACGGCAGGTCATGCAGCGGAACGATGTCCTTTCTCCGGAACACGACTTTCTCGCCGCGGACTTCGTCCATCTCGCGCTGGTTTCCTTTCCCTGTATTGCAACGTTATCCCACGGAATCGCTGCGCATCGTCCTGTCGTCGCTGGACGATTCTGTCAGCCACTATATATGCGGGAGGCCGGCTGCTTGACTCAAAAAGCCGGCCAAAGAAAGGAAATCCCATGGCAGAACTCGTACCGGGCGTCGAAGCGCCGGATTTCACTCTTCCGCGCGATGGCGGAGGCACGCTTTCGCTCTCGGATTTCAGGGGAAAGCCCGTCGTTCTCTTCTTCTATCCGAAGGACGATACCGAGGGCTGCACCCAGGAGGCCAAGGATTTCACGGCAGCCAAGCCGGATTTCGATGCCGCCAGCGTCGCGCTTATCGGCCTTTCGCCTGACCCGGTGAAGAAGCACGACAAATTCGTCAAGAAATTCGACCTCGGCGTGCCGCTCGCCTCGAATGAAAGTCTTGAGACGCTGGAAGCCTATGGCGTGTGGAAGGAAAAGAGCATGTACGGCCGCACCTATATGGGTGTCGAGCGCACGACCATTCTCATCGATGCTGCCGGCAAGATCGCCGAGATATGGTCGAAGGTAAAGGTCAAGGGCCATGTCGAAGCCGTTCTGGAAGCGGCGAAAAAGCTTTAGATTTGCCTGACAAGGTTTTGATGTGACTGACCTTCCCTACATCGAAAGCCTGCGGGGCGGTGCCACGATGGCCATCGCCTCGGCCGATCTCGACCTGAAGGCCGACCTGACGCAGGAGACCGCCCGGCGCTGGTTCGCGCGCACGCTTTCCATGCGCTCCCCGCGCGATCCGGCCCTGCCGGTGCGGCCCGGCCGCCCGGAAAAGCCGGAACTCATTCCGCCCAAACATATGGAGAAGCGTTCGCTGCACACCGAGAAGGGTCGCATCGCACTGCTTCATGCATTGGCTCATATCGAACTGAATGCCGTGGACCTTGCGCTCGACATCGTCGCGCGCTTCACAACCGAGCGTGTGCCGCATTCCTTCTTCGACGGCTGGATGCAGGTGGCCTTCGAGGAAGCGAAGCATTTCCGGCTTATCCGCGACCGGTTGCGCGAACTCGGGGCCGAATACGGCGACCTGCCGGCGCATGACGGCCTGTGGAAGGCGGCGCACGATACACGCAACGACCTCACCGCCCGCCTCGCCGTCGTGCCGCTGATCCTGGAAGCGCGCGGCCTCGACGTGACGCCGACTTTGCAGATGAAGATGCGCGAGACCGGCGATCACGCCAGCGCCGATATTCTCGACATCATCTACAATGACGAAAAGGGCCATGTGGCCGTCGGCGCGAAATGGTTCCGCTTCCTGTGCGCCCGCGAAAAGAAGGATCCCTCCGCGACCTTCAAAGAGCTGGTGCGCAGCAATTTCCGCGGTCCGCTGAAGCCGCCGTTCAACGATGTCGCCCGCGCGGAGGCCGGCCTCACGCCGTCCTTCTACCGGTCACTCGTTTCCGTCAGTCAGAGCTAATATTTCAGGACGCCAATACGCTGACGAAAGGCTTTGTTAACCCTAACAATGTGTAATTCCCCGCACGAGACCAAAGGAATCGGTCGGGGAGTTTGTGGTGGCGGAGCGTCCTGAAAACCGCGTATTCGGAAAGCGCGCTGAGCAGCATGTCGTAATCCTGGCAAGCGGCGACAAGATCCGCCACATGACGATCCGCCCCTGGATGGCGGCCGTCACCTTCTGCTTTGCCGGCATGTTCACCGTCGGCTACCTCGCCGCAACCTCCTATCTCGTGCTGCGCGACGACCTGATCGGCGCCACCATGGCGCGCCAGGCGCGCATGCAGCACGACTACGAAGACCGCATCTCCGCCCTTCGCGCACAGGTCGACCGCGTCACCAGCCGCCAGCTTCTCGACCAGCAGGTCGTGGAGGAAAAGGTCGAGAAGCTGATGCAGCAGCAGCTCGCACTCTCCGAACGGCACGGCAAGCTGGACGCGCTGCTCAACCGCGCCGACGCGGGCGGCGTTTCCGGCGATGTACCCTTGCCGGGCGAAAAACCCGTCACGGACGGCCGCCGCGCCGATGCAATCAATGCCATCATGGGATCGGCCGGCGGCGCATCGCAGAAGTCGGCATCGCTTGCCTATGCGGCAACGGGCGAATCGGTTGCCGACCGCGCCGACCGTCTGTTCTCCAAGGTCACGCTGTCCCTCAAGGATCTCGAACACGAACAGATCGGGCGTATCCAGTCGCTGACGGCTGGCGCGTCCGAAACCGCCAATGCCATCCAGACGATCCTGCGCCGCACCGGCTTCGACGTTGCCGAGACCACCGAGGGCGATACCGAGACGGGCATCGGTGGCCCGTTCGTTGAGCCGGAAACCTTCAACGATCCTTTCGAAGCATCGATCAACGACCTTGATGTCGCGCTGGAACGCCTCGACAGCGCCCGCCGCACGGCGCGAAAACTGCCCTTCGGCAACCCCTCGCCGGGTAGCGGCATCACCAGCCGTTTCGGTAACCGCACGGATCCGTTTCTGGGGCGCCTGGCGCTGCATGCCGGTATCGATTTTCGCGTCAGCACAGGCACGGAGATACATTCCACTGGCGCTGGCACCGTCGTCGTCGCCGGCCGCAACGGTGGCTACGGCAACATGGTCGAGATCGACCATGGCAACGGCCTGACCACACGCTACGCCCATCTGTCGCGCGTCCTCGTCAAGGTCGGCGACCATGTCGAGGCCGCGGACGCCGTCGGCCTCTCGGGCACGACGGGCCGCTCCACCGGCCCGCACCTGCATTACGAAGTTCGCCGCGACGGCAAGGCGGTCGACCCCATGCGCTTCCTGACCGCAGGCATGAAACTGACCACCTACATGGATTGACGTAACGCAATTTGTAGCCCCCTCGAACGCCAAAAGCGATCGCCAGAGGCTTCAAATTGCTCGCGGATTTACCAAATTCGCTGATTTCCTTGACTTTCCGGCGCTTTGGGCCTAAGTGCGCTGCATCCTAGCGGCGATGTGCCCGCTGCAACCCATTGCGTTCGCAAGAACCGGAACGGAAACCTTTTTCCTTTGACCACTTTTGCTGATCTTGGCCTGAGCCAGAAAGTCCTGTCCGCCGTCACAGATTCGGGCTACACGATCCCGACCCCGATCCAGGCCGGCGCCATCCCGCCGGCGCTCGCGCGGCGCGACATTCTCGGCATTGCCCAGACGGGCACCGGCAAGACCGCTTCCTTCGTCCTCCCGATGCTGACGCTGCTCGAAAAGGGCCGCGCCCGTGCCCGCATGCCGCGCACGCTGATCCTCGAGCCGACGCGCGAACTCGCAGCCCAGGTCGCGGAAAACTTCGAGAAATACGGCAAGAATCACAAGCTGAACGTCGCGCTGCTCATCGGCGGCGTCTCCTTCGACGAGCAGGACCGCAAGCTGGAGCGCGGCGCAGACGTCCTCATCTGCACCCCCGGCCGCCTGCTCGACCATTGCGAGCGCGGCAAGCTGCTGATGACCGGCGTCGAGATCCTCGTCATCGACGAAGCCGACCGCATGCTCGACATGGGCTTCATTCCCGATATCGAGCGCATCGCCAAGCTCATCCCCTTCACGCGCCAGACCCTGTTCTTCTCGGCCACCATGCCGCCGGAAATCCAGAAGCTGGCCGACCGCTTCCTGCAGAACCCGGAGCGGATCGAAGTGGCGCCGCCGTCCTCCACGGCCAAGACCGTGACGCAGCGTTTCGTCGCCACCCACAGCAAGGATTACGAGAAGCGCGCCACGTTGCGCGACCTCATCCGTGCGCAGGAAGACCTCAAGAACGCGATCATCTTCTGCAACCGCAAGGTCGATGTCGCCGATCTCTTCCGCTCGCTCGACCGCCACGGCTTCTCCGTCGGCGCGCTGCATGGCGACATGGACCAGCGTGCCCGCACGACGATGCTGGCCAACTTCAAGGAAAACAAGCTCACGCTTCTCGTGGCCTCCGACGTCGCTGCCCGCGGCCTCGATATCCCCGATGTGAGCCATGTCTTCAACTTCGACGTCCCGATCCACGCCGAGGACTATGTCCACCGCATTGGCCGCACCGGCCGCGCCGGCCGTTCGGGCGCCGCCTTCACCCTCGTCTCCAAGCGCGACGGAAAGTTCGTCGATGCCATCGAAAAGCTGATCGACCAGAAGGTCGAGTGGCTGAACGGCGGCATCGAGGACCTGCCGGCGGCCGCCGAGAGCGAGGAGCGCGAACGGCCCCGCAACGGGCGCGATCGCGGTGGTCGTGACCGCGACCGTGATCGTTCCCGCGGACGCAACAAGGGCGAAGCCCGCGTCCAGGAACCCCGTATCGAGACCGTTGAGATTGAAGAAAAGGTGGAAGCCGTGAAAGCTGAACGCAAGGCGGAAGGGCGGCCGCAGAACAATCCCGCTCGCAACCCGCGGGCCGCAAACCATGCCGCCCCGCGCCCGGCCAATGACGACAGCCGTGACCGCCGCAACCGCTACCGCCGCGACGAGGACGATGGTCCGACGCCGCTCGGCTTCGGCGACGACGTTCCGGCCTTCATGCTGATCGCCGGCAAGGCCTGATCTGAGCTCGTGTTAAGTCCCGGTATCGATGTGCCAGGCCTCGGATGCGGCCTGGCCGTTTTGCGTGAGGGCAAGCTCTTGCTCTACCGGCGTCTGCGCGCGCCGGAAGCCGGCACTTGGAACATTGTCGGCGGCAAGATCGATCATATGGAACGGGCGATGGACGCGGCACGCCGCGAGGCCGAGGAAGAATCCGGCCTTGCCATCGGCGCCGTCGATTTCCTCTGCATCTCCGAACAGATCATCGCCGAAGAGCGCCAGCACTGGCTGTCGCTCATCTATGTCTGCGAGGATTCCTCCGGCGAGGCGCGCATCGTAGAACCGGAAAAACTGCCGGAATTCGGCTGGTTCGCGCTCGACACCCTGCCCGCGCCGCTCTCGCGCTTTGCAGCGGATGCCGTGGCGGCGCTGCGCGTCCGTGAAACCTAGAAAAAATTCAGCCCAAAAAGCAATCCGCGCCGTTGCGATCCTCTAATGGCATCGTATGCCGCGGCCCTGTTGGTGAAGGGATGCGCTATGTCTTTTTCCCCGCGTTTCTTGAAAGAAACTCGGTGGTTATACGGTTCTGCAGGTCCAGCGCGTCCGTCATGAACCTCAAGATCGCTGCTCGCTCGGCAGAGGAATAGCCCTTCAAGAGTTCGCCCCCCTCGCGATAAATAGGCCCATAGGCGCTCTCCGCCATGGCCTGCGCTTTTCGCGTCGCCCAGACCATGACCTTTCGGCGGTCATTCGGATCTGCCTTGCGCGACAGCAAATCGCGCGCTTCAAGCCGATCCAGCAATGCCGTGATCGACGCGGGCGTCAGCCCGGTTTCGGAGGCGATGGCACGAGCCGTCTGCGGCCCCGATAATATGAGGTTCAGGCAGCGGCGCTCGGGGCTGCTCAGCCCATGAAGGCGACCGAATGCTTCGTCGAAATCCTGGGTCGCGTCCTGCCAGCGCATGATCGCACGCCCGATCTCGCCGATGACGTCTTCATCCGAATCGCTTGACATTTAATTCGCTTTTCATATTGTTCGGCAAACTAACAATGTGGTCATCTAATATGTCGAACATCTCCCGGCCCGATGCAAGTCCGGGCTCCCAAAAAGTCGCAATCTGTGGTGCCGGCATTGGCGGCCTCGCTTTGGCCATTCGCCTCGCAGAACTGGGATTCCGGCCCTCGGTGTTCGAACAGCGTGAAGAAGCGGCGATTTGCCACGAAGGCGCTTTCCTGACCTTGGCGCCGAACGGGATGAACGGACTGAAGGCGCTCGGCTGCTACGATGCCGTGCGCCTGAGCGGGGTGGAAACGACGAAAATCGAACTATGCAACGCGCGAGGCGCCCGCCTCGGCGAGGCCGACCAGATGGACCATGAGCAGGTCTTCGGCGCGCCCAGCGTTACGATCGGCCGGGGACGTCTGGCGGAAATCCTTTTGAAACGGGCGCGCGCAGCAGGAGTCGATCTGCACTTTGCCACAACGGTCACTTCATTGGAATCGGGCGAGGTCAGCGTGCGGCTGCGCTTCTCGAACGGCGAAATCCACGACGCCGAAATCCTCGTAGGGGCCGATGGATTGCGCTCGACCGTCCGCCGGCATGCATTCCCGGACTATCCAGCCCCCCACTTCACCGGCTTGATCGGGACCGGCGGAATTACGCCGACAAGCCTGCCCTGTACCAGCGGCACGATGCATATGACATTCGGCGAGAAGGCGTTTTTCGGATATCTTGTCGATACACGGCAGCAGGCTTACTGGTTCACGTCCTATGCCGCCGACGCAGCCGAAAATGGTGTGGCGAATGGCGAGGCATTCGCCGAGCGCATTCGGCAGATGCATGCCGGTGATCCTGCCCCCAACCGCACCATCCTTGATGCCGTCTCCAGCATCGAAAAGTCCTATCCCGTCTTCGACATGCCGGAATTGCCGGCCTGGTCGAGAGAACGCGTCGTGCTTATGGGCGACGCCGCCCATGCCGTTGGCCCCCACGCGGGACAGGGTGCGTCGATGGCGATCGAAGATGCCCTCGTGCTCGCGGCAGCCCTGGCGCTCGATGGCGATCATCAGGCGGCCTTCGCACGCTACGAGGACTTGCGGCGGCCCCGTGTTGCTGATGTCGTCAGGCTGACCGCACAGAACAGTTCACAGAAGCGCATCTCCGGACGGTGGCGGCTCTTCGTTCGCGATCTCCTGCTCCGCGTCTTCATTCCGCTCGGGATCAAGACGGGACGCAAGCTGTTCGCCTATCGGCCCGACCAGGCGTCCTTGTAGAAGCCCTGCCCGGATCGGCAAGGCATCACATCACAATCAGCTCATCGAGCGTAAAAACGACCTTAGAACTTCGCGGTGGCCCCGAAGATGAAGGTACGGCCGCGACCGTTCCTGATGCCGTTGTAATTGTCCATCAGTCCGGAATTTGCCTTCATGTAGTCCTTGTTGAAGACGTTCTCGACATTGAAGAACACTTTTGCGTTCTCGCTGATCTGCCAGGAGGCATTCGCGTCGAACAGCGTGTAGCTCGGCAGATTGTAGGACATCGCCTCGTTGATATAGGCCTGCTTGCTCTTGCCGGTATAGCGCATGCGCCCGCCGACCGTCAGCGCCTCGTCGAAGAAGCGCATGCCGACGTCGAGCGTCGCAAAGTCGTCCGGCAGCTTGCCGACGTCGCCCACGCCGGCAGCAATACCCTCCGGCTGGGCGGTATCGGCGATTGTGACCGAGAAGCCGGCGAAGTAGCGGCCGGCATCGTAGCCACCTTCGATTTCCACACCCTTCATAATCGTCGTGCCGTCGACATTCACCCAGCGCATGGTGCCGTCGGTGTCGAGGTCGAAGGTGATGTAATCACGGACGCGGTTATGGAAATAGCCGACCTTCAGCCAACCTTCGTCGCCGCTCGTCAGAAGGTCACTGCCCTTGAGATTGACGCCAAGATCGATGCCGCGGCTCTTTTCCGGCAGCAGGTTCGGATTGTTGTTGATGGGATTGGACGAGCCATCGAAGTTGTGGCCGCCTGGATAGAACACTTCGGATGCCGTCGGCGGGCGCGAGGTGTGGGCGTAGGTGATATAGGGCTGCAACCAGTCGAAGGGGCGTGCCGAGAGGGTGATCTTCGGATTGACGTCGCTGCCCGAGCGCGACAGCGTATCGATCGGGCACGGATCACCCGCTGCCGGGCAACCATTCGTTCCCGGCGCATGATAGCCGGTAATACCGTCGAGCGACCAGTAATCGTAGCGCAGGCCACCGGTCACGTCGAAGATGCCGCGGCTGATCGTGGCCTCGGCAAAGGTGCCTGCCTTGACCAGCGTGCCATCGGGATTTGCCCCGCGCTTGGCATTACCCTTGTATCTGTCACGGCTGTAAGCCGCGCCATAATAAAGCTTCAGCTCGGTCTCTTCGTTGAGATCGAAACGCATGCGGTTCGAAATGTCGAAGCCGGTCGATGTGTTGGTGCCCTTGCGGCCGTCGGACTGCGAGACGTTGCCGTTGTTACCGTCGAATTCCAGATCGGTAATGTTGAGATAGGCATTGGCGTGAAGATCGAAGAGATCGTCACCCGGCGTATAGGAGTATTTTGCCGTATAGGTCTGGTTGTTGACCAACCAGTTGTAGCCCGAGCCCGCTCCGGGAAGGAATTCATTGTCGTACCAGACACCACCGAGCGACAGCTTGTGATCGGAATTCGGTGCGAAATTCACTTTGAAAAGACCGGACTTCGGGTGTTGGTCCCCGCCATTCGGATAGATGATGCCGGCGCCGTTCTCGTAGTGGCTCTTCTTGGTATCGCTGAGCGCGCCGACGACGCTCATCTCTCCCTCACCCAACTCCGTGCGGGCAGCACCCGACAGAAGCCGCGAATAATCAAAACCGTTTGTGCCGGCGCGCACGCTCGACATCACGCCGACATCCTTGCCGGGCAGCAACACGTCCTCCACATCGAGCGTGCGGAAATTGGCGGCGCCTGCAAGCGTGCCCATGCCTTCGGCACCGGAAACCGCGCCGCGCGTGACATCGACGCCGACAAGCATGTTCTGCTCGACATAGAGAAGGGTATCAAAGGTGCCGCCGTGACCGGAGAGATTTCGGAAGGTCTGCGGCACACCATCGATCATGCTGTTGACGCGGCCCATGCCCTGCATGCCGCGGATATTGACGGTGATGCCCGGCTGGTCGGCCGGCTCGCGGGTGAAGGTGCCCGGCGTCGAGCGCAGCACCTGTGTCGCGTCGCCTGCATATTGCTCCTGCACTTTCACGCGATCCGACTTGGAAACGGCGGCCGTGATATCGACAATGCCGTCGCCATTGCTGTCACCCTCGACATTGATCTGCTGAAGCGCCGTCGCTTCCGCATCCTGCGCATGAGCGGGTACGGCAAGAGCCACAAGCGCAAGCGCCATGGCCGTGCCCGCCAGAAGCGTCGACGCGTGAAAACGATTATATTGCATGGAAACCTCACCGGACTGCACGCCGTACGCAGGCGCACGGTAGCTCCGGTAATGGCCAACATGATAAATAAAGTCAAGTTTAATTGCGGCGAAATCCCGGCGGTTATTTCGCCCTGAGCGCCGCCTCGTAGGCGCGCCGCACCCAGACCGCCATTTCGTCCGGATCGTCGAAGGCCGCATCGGGAACGGACCAATAGGGCATTTTCACCGGCTTGCCGCTCTGCTTGCCATCATAGGCCCATTGCCGGCCGCCGGCGGCCTCGAAATCGGGTGCGCTGTGGCCATCAGCCTTGAGCAGGATTTCACCCTGCACCTCCAGCGCGAGGATGCGGCCCGCATGGTAGATGCCCTTGCCGCCGAACATGCGCTTGATCGTCACCGGCCCCAGCGCCTGGAACATCTCCTCGATGGCCTCGCGATCCATGCCCTACCCTTTCAGAATGCCGCCTGCGGCGAGCACCGCCTCCGGCGTATCGACATCGACATGCGCCGCCGCGCCGATCTCGACATCCACGATATCGAGCCCGGCGCTTTCGACGATATGCCGCGCGCCGACATCGCCTTCTAGCTGGAGAATCGCCGAAAATGTCGCGCGCGGCAGGATGACGGGATTGCCGCGCTTGCCACCCGACACCGCGCGCACCACACCTTGGCCACCGGTGGCCGCGAAAGCATCCAGCAGCCGGCGCACGTCCCCGCCCATGACATGCGGCATGTCGGCAAGCATGACCGCGACGCCATCGCAATCCGGCCCTAGTGCGGAAACCCCCGCCCTGAGCGAGGTCGACATGCCCTGCGTGTGATCGGGATTGCGGATGATATCCACATCGAGCCCGGACAATTCCGCCTCGATCTCCTCGGCCCGATGCCCCGTCACGACCAGCACGTGCGCCGGCGCGGCGGCAAGGGCCGCTTCCACCGATCGCCGCACCAGCGCCTGACCATCGAAGGCCGCCAGCAGCTTGTGCCTGCCGTTCATGCGGCTGGCGCGGCCGGCGGCCAGCACCAGTGCTGTAACGGAGAGCGGCCACTCGGGCGAACGCAGGTCGCGCGGCTGCGGCCGGCTCGGAATTTCCGTCAACAAACCGCCGACGCCCATGCCGGTAATCTCCTCTGGCCCCGGATTTTCGCCGGCAAAGATGCGGGCGAGAACCCAGTCGAAACCGTTTTCCTTGGGGCTGCGCGCGCAACCCGGGGCGCCCACCACCGGCACTGCACCGATGCGGCCGAGAACCAGGAGATTGCCCGGATCGACCGGCATGCCGACATGCTCCACCACCCCGCCCGCTGCACGGATGGCGGCGGGAATGACGTCGTTGACATCCGTCACCGCGGACGCACCGAAGACCAGGACGAGGTCGTTGACCCGCGCCGCCTCGGCTACGGCCTCCGCCAATTCCGGCGCGCGATGCCGCACGCGCACCTCATTCGTTAGCCGACTACCGGATGGTTGCAGCCGCTGCTCGACGAGCCGGCGCGTCTTGTCCATGACCGATGGCTTGAGCGTCGGCAATTCCGTGGCGACGAGCCCGACGCGATAGGCCACGAAAGGCTTTACCTCCAGCGCCCGGCTCGACGCCATCACCCCAGCCGCCTTTCGCACCAGACTGTCGGGCACGGCGAGCGGGATGATCTTGATCGTCGCCACCATGTCGCCGGCATTGACGCTCGCATGGTCCGGCAAGGTCGCGATGGTGATCGCCGGGTCCACCCGGTTGAAGCGATCGATCGCCGCCCGGTCGGCGACGAAAAGGCCGTTCACCGTGGCATGCAGGTTGATGCGCCCCGTCGCAGACGGTGTGAACCGCAGATGATCCGGTGGAATGGCCGCCGCGATCAGCGAGGCCGCCACGTCTTCATCGATATCGTCGGGCTCCAGCCGCACGGCGATGACGCTGGCGACGCCCGCGGCGATGAGGGTTTCGCGATCCTCCGCCGTCACCACATGGCCCTTGTGCAGCGACAGGCCGGCCGTGCGCACGCCATGCGCCAACCGCGCACCGACCGCATCGACAACCGGGATGTCGCCGAAAATCATGGCCCGGCACCGCGCAGGGAGCGGCGGCGCAGATGCGCGACGACATCGGCGAGGATTGCCACAGCAATCTCGGCCGGGTTTGCCGCGCCGATATCGAGGCCGATGGGTGCGGAAATCTTCGCGATATCAGCCTCGCCGTGTCCAAGCGCCAATAAGCGCTCGACGCGCTTGGCATGGGTTTTCCGGCTGCCGAGCGCACCGACATAGAAGCAGCCCGTCCTCAACGCCTGCGATAGCGGAAAATCGTCGATCTTCGGATCATGCGTCACCGCGACGAGCGCCGTATAAGCATCGAGCGGGCGCGTCTTCAAAACATCCTCCGGCCAGTCCGCGACAAGATCGATGCCGGCAAAACGCTCTTCCGTGGCAAAGGCGGTGCGCGGATCGATGATCGTGACGTCGAAGCCGGTAATCTCGGCCATCCTCGCCAGTGCCTGGCTGATATGCACCGCACCGATGACGACGATGCGGGCGGGCGGGAGGTGGACGTTGAGGAAAAACTGGCGCTCCTCCGCCTCCACCAGCCCGGACTTTCCCGAACGGAAGGCAGCGGCAATCGCCTCGCCGAGCGGCCCGGCCACCGGGTCGCCTTCGCGGATCACGCGGTCGCGCCCGTCGCCGAGATCGGTGAGATGGATGACGGCGCGGCGGGCGGCGCGCTCGGTGTTGAGCTTGCGCAGCAGAAAGGGATCCATCAGCCGACGCGCTCCACATAGACCCGGATGCGCCCGCCGCAGGACAGGCCCACGCGCCAGGCCGTCTCGTCGGCAACGCCGAATTCCAGCATGCGCGGCTCACCGTCGCCGATCACCTCCATCGCCTCGCCGATCACGGCGCCTTCCACGCAGCCGCCGGAGACGGAGCCGTGGAAATTGCCTTCGCCATCGATGACCAGATGGCTGCCGACCGGGCGCGGCGCCGAGCCCCAGGTCTCCACGACGGTGGCGAGCGCCACCATGCGCCCGTCGTCCATCCAGCGTTCGGCGATGGTCAGCGGGTCAAGCGTTTCGTTTGCGTCCATCCTGTCCTCCTCACGCATCCGGCAGGAAACGCCGGGGATCGCCGGCACCGCGCGGCGCGGCACCGGACAGTGCCGCCACCAGGTCGGCCATGGCGTTCAGATTGTGCACCGGCCGCAGCTCGTCGACATGCGGCAGCATGGCCCGCACCCCGCGCGCCCGCGCCTCGAACCCCTCGAAGCGCAGCAGCGGATTGAGCCAGATCAGCCGCCGGCAGGAGCGGTGCAGCCGGTCCATCTCTTTTTCCAGGAGTTCGATGCCGTCGCGTTCCAGCCCGTCGGTGATGATGAGCACCACGGCACCCTGCCCCAGCACGCGGCGCGACCAGAGCCGGTTGAATTCCTTCAGCGTCTCGCCGATGCGCGTGCCGCCCGACCAGTCGCTGACCGTCTGGCTGCAAGCCTCCACCGCACTATCGGGATCGCGATTGCGCATGGGCCGCGTGACATTCGTCAGCCGCGTACCGAACAGGAAGGCATGCACCCGCCGCCGGCTTTCACCGAGCGCATGCAGGAAATGCAGGAAGATACGGGTGTACTGGCTCATCGAGCCGGAGATATCGGCGAGCACGACAAGCGGCGGATGCACCGTCCTGTGTTCCCGGTGGCGCGGCAGGATGAGCGCGCCGCCGGTGCGCATGGCATGACGCATCGTGGCGCGCGCATCGATCGCGACCGGCCGGGTCGAGGGACGGAAGCGACGCGTGCGCACCGCATCCATCGGCAGGACGAGACGGGAAATCGCCCGCTTGGCGGCGGCAAGCTCGGCGGCGGACATCTGGGCGAAATCGGTGCGGCGCAGCACCTCGCTGCCCGAGGCGGTCAGGCGCGAGTCGATCTCGATATCCGGCTCATCGCGCTGGCGCTTCTCGTTCTCACGCCCGCCGAACAGCGCGTCGGAAACGCGGGTCTCGCCCGCCTTGCGCTTTTCGCGCTCCTCGTGCCGCGTCACGACCGGCGACATCAGCGCGATCATCTTTCCCACGAGATCGCGCGAGCGCCAGAACAGGCGGAAGGCCTCGTCGAAGACGGCGTCGTCCTCATGGCGCTTGACGAGTGTGGCATGCAGCGCCGTGTAGAATTCCTCCCGCTCGCCGATGCCGATCGCCTGCACCGCCTCGATGGCATCCGTCACCGCGGCGGGACCAAGCCGCAGCCCGGCCTTACGCAGCACGCGGGCGAAGAACACGATGTTGTCGGCGAGCCGGCCGTCCGCGGTGGTATCCAGAACCTGGTTTTCCGCCCTTGCCGCCATCGCTCAGCCCGTCGCCGCCAGCCCGGCCTTGACGTCATCGAGCAGCTTGCGCCCTTCGGCACCATCGATGCGCGCGATGTCGTCCTGATATTTGAGCAGCGTGCCGAGTGTGTCGGACACGGTTTCGGGATCGAGCGCCACGCGGTCGAGTTCGGTGAGCGCCGTCGCCCAGTCGATGGTTTCGGCGACACCGGGATTCTTGAAGAGATCGAGCGCGCGCAGTTTCTGCACATAGGCGACGATCTGCCGGGACAGGGTTTCACCACAGCCCGGCACCTTGCGGCGGATGATCTCCAACTCCTGCGCGGCTTCAGGATAATCCACCCAATGGTAGAGGCAGCGCCGCTTCAACGCATCGTGCACCTCGCGGGTGCGGTTCGTCGTGATGATGACGATGGGCGGCTCGGCCGCACGGATCGTGCCGAGTTCCGGCACCGTCACCTGGAAATCCGAGAGCACTTCCAAGAGAAAGGCCTCGAAGGCCTCGTCGGTGCGGTCCAGCTCGTCGATAAGGAAGATCGGCGCCCGGCCATCCTGCGAAGACAGCGCCTGCAACACCGGGCGGCGGATGAGATAGCGTTCGGAGAAGATATCAGCCTCGATGCGGCCGCGATCCGTGGTGCCGGCGGCTTCCGCCAGGCGAATTTCCAGCATCTGCGCCGGATAGTTCCACTCATAGACGGCCGAGGAAATGTCGAGGCCTTCGTAGCATTGAAGACGGATCAGCGGCCGGTCGAGCGCTGCCGACAGCACCTTGGCGATCTCCGTCTTGCCGACGCCCGCCTCGCCTTCGAGGAAAAGCGGCCGCTTCATGCGCAGGGATAGAAACAGCACCGTCGCGAGAGAACGCCCGGCGAGATAATTGCCTAACGCCAGCATTTCGACGGTTTCGTCGATCGATTGCGGGATATGTCCAGGCTGATAGGGCACGCAACGCCTCCATTCCGGAGGAAGAGATTATAGCGTGTGGTAGCCCCGGTCCATATAGACAAGCGCCGGTTTGTGCTCGCCGAAAGTGACGCCCTTCACCTCCCCGATCAGCATCATATGGGTCGCCATGACCTTGAGCTCGATCAGCCGGCAATCGAAGGAGGCGAGCGTGCCCTTCAGCACCGGCGCGCCCGTCACCAGCTCCTCCCATTCGCCCATTGCGAAACGCTCCTCGGCGGACAGCGCCGGGTCGCGGCCGGAAAAGGCATTCGCGAGATGCATCTGGTCGGCGGCGAGCGTGTTGAGCGCGAAGCTGCCGCTTTTCGAGAAGATCGCGTTCTTGGGGTTGGAGGCGTTGACGCAGGCGAGCACCATGGCCGGATTGTCCGAGATGGAGCAGGCGGCCGTGATGGTCACGCCGCGTTTCTCCCCCTCGTGGGCCGTCGTCACGATCTGCACATGGCCGGCATAGCGGCTCATCGCATCGCGGTAGAGCGACGCATCCAGCATCAATCTGTCCAACACGGCGTTCTCCTTCACCATTCGTGATACATGGCGAAAGTGAAGAAAAATGTAACCCCCAAAGTCGAATTTTCCTGTCTTGTCAGAGACAAGCGGCAGATCGCATCCATATTTCCCTTTGACCTTCAAGGTCCCGCCCGTACAAAGGGCATCATCGCGACCGATGGATTGAGAATGAAGACCGTTTTTCTTGCGAGCCTTTTCGGCAGCGCCCTTCTCGCCGCCGCTCCGGCCCCGGCCGCCGGCCTCACCTTCGCGGTCGTCGCACCCGATACGGGGCCGCTCGCCATTCTCGGCCAGCAGGTGCGCGACGGCGCGCGCATCGCCGCCGAAGCAAACGGCGATACGATCGTGGAGATATCTGAGGGCTGCGACGAGAAGGATGGCGACGGTATAGCCAAGGCGATCCTCTCGGCCGATGCCGTCGCAGCGGTCGGCTTCCTGTGCACCGAGGGACTGTCCGCCTCGCTTCCCGCCCTTTCCGAAGCCAGGGTACCGGCCATCACGCTTTCCGTGCGCTCGGGTATCCTCATGGAGGATGCGCTGAAGAAGAAATGGCCGCTCTTCCGCCTCGCCCCCGGCCCCAAGGCGGAGGCCGACAAGGCGGTGGAGGTCATCACCCGCGACTGGAAATCCGAGCCCTTCGCACTGATCGACGACGGCACGATCCATGCCCGCGAACTCGTCGAGACCATTCGCCTGCGGCTGGAAGAGGTGGGCATGAAGGCGGCCTTCGTCGATACGTACCGCCCCGCACAGGAACAGCAGCTCACCCTGGTGCGCCGTCTCGCCAAGACAGGTGTCACCCATGTCTTCGTCGGCGGCGACCGGACGGATGTGGCGGTCATCGCGCGCGATGCGGCGGCGGAGAAGGCACCGCTCGCCTTGCTGGGCGGCGAGGCACTGGTCGGGGCGGACCCGACCGTGCCGATGACGGATGGCGTCGAGGCCATCGCGCTGCCGGATTATCAATCCCTGCCGGCGGGTGAAGCCGTGGCCAAGGCCATGCTGGCACGGGATATCGCCGCCGAAGGCTATGTGCTTCCCGCCCATGCCGCCGTGACCGCGCTTGCCGCTGCGGCATCCGAGGGCGGCGATCTCGCCGAAAAACTCGCAGCCGGACGGTTCGACACGGCCATCGGTCCCCTCGCCTTTGGCGCGGATCACGAATTGAGCGCCAACCCCTATCAGCTGCTCGTGTGGAAAGATGGGGCGTTTGTTCCTGCCGGCACGACGCCCGAAAGCGAATGACGATGCGGCCGGGCACGAAAAATCTCATCACCGATGTCGCCGGCCTCACGGTCGGCAATGCCACGGACCATGCCCTGAAATCCGGCGTGACCGTCGTATTCTGCGAGGAACCGGCGACTGCAGCTGTTCAGGTGCTCGGCGGTGCGCCCGGCACGCGGGAAACCGATCTCCTCGAGCCGCACAACACCGTGCAGACGGTGGACGCCCTCGTGCTATCAGGCGGCTCGGCCTTCGGGCTCGATGCGGCCACCGGCGTGCAGGCGGGACTGCGCGAGAGAGGACGCGGCTTTGCCGTCGGCCCGCATCGCGTGCCGATCGTCCCCGCTGCCATCCTGTTCGACCTGATGAACGGCGGCGACAAGGATTGGGGGCGCTACTCGCCCTATCGTGAACTCGGTTATGCCGCGCTCGAAAATGCCGGCACCGATTTCGAGACGGGCAGCGTCGGCGCCGGCACCGGGGCTTTGACCGCCACCTTCAAGGGCGGCCTCGGCTCGACCTCGACCTTGCTCGCAGAGGGTTTTACCGTCGGCGCGCTGGTCGCCGTCAATGCGCTCGGCTCCGCGACAGTCGGCGATAGCAGGCATTTCTGGGCGGCTCCCTTCGAAGAAAACGATGAATTCGGCGGCCTCGGCTTCCCCGCGCCCTTCCCGCCCGAAGCCCGCCTTCCACGCACAAAACTCTCTGCCCGCCCAAGCGGCACCGAAAACACCACCATCGCCGTCATCGCCATCGATGCCCTACTGACCAAGGCCGAAGCGAAACGCCTTGCCATCGCGGCCCATGACGGTTTTGCCCGCGCGCTCTGGCCGGCGCATACGCCGCTCGACGGCGATCTCGTCTTCGCGCTCGCCACCGGCAGGAGCGGCCGCACGCCGGCACCGGAGGATTTCATCGCGCTCTGCGCTGCCGCCGCCTCCACCATGGCGCGTGCCATTGCCCGCGGCGTGCACGATGCGACGCCGATGGACGGGGATGTGCTGCCAACTTGGGCGGCGCGGTGAATTCGCCCGTTGTTCCCCCCTGCCGGGGATGATATGGCGACGCCAAAATCCTTGCCCACGGAGCCTGACATGACCCTTCCCATGCGGATCGCCCCTTCCATTCTCGCCGCCGACTACGCCAAGCTCGGCCAGGAAGTGCGCGACGTCGTCGCCGCAGGCGCGGACTGGATCCATCTCGACATCATGGACGGCCATTTCGTGCCGAACATTTCCTTCGGCCCTGATGTCATCAAGTCGCTGCGTCCGCATACCGACGCCTTCTTCGACTGCCACCTGATGATCGCGCCCGCCGATCCCTATCTGGAAGCCTTCGCCAAGGCCGGTTGCGACGGCATCACCGTGCATGCCGAGGCCGGCCCGCATCTCGACCGCTCGCTGCAGGCGATCCGCGCGCTCGGCAAGCGCGCCGGCGTGGCGATCAACCCGGCAACCTCGGAAAGCGTGCTCGACTACCTGCTCGACAAGATCGACCTCATCCTGGTCATGACGGTCAATCCGGGCTTCGGCGGCCAGAAGTTCATTCCGGCCATGCAGGAAAAGCTGCGCCGCGTGAAGACGATGGTCGGCGAGCGGCCGATCGAGATCCAGGTCGACGGCGGCATCGCCGTGGATACGATTGCGCTTCCGGCCGCCTCCGGCGCCAATGTCTTCGTCGCCGGTTCGGCCATCTTCTCGGGCGGTCATGTTGACGCCTATCGCAAAACCATCGACACTCTGCGCGGCAATGCGGAGGGTGCGCGGGCGTGACGACAGTGCGGAAAGCGGCGGCTATCCTGCTCGGTTCCCTGCTGACGGCGGCCACCGCCTCGGCCGGCGATTTCGCGAGTTTCCAGCCGCTGGGCTTTTCGCCTGATGGAAAGGTCTTCGCCTTCGAGGAGTTCGGGGTACAGGACGGCTCGGGCTTTCCCTATTCCACCGTCTATTTCATCGATACGGAGAAGGACGCCTATCTCAAGGGCACGCCCGTCCGCGTGCGCATCGATGACGAGACGGCCAGTCTCGGCAAGGCGCGGGCGGAAAGCCGCGATAAGGCGAAGGCGCTGATTGCCGAACACAAGGTGCTCGACAATCCCGGCGTTCTCGCCGCCTTCAACCCGATGGGCGAAGTCGGCGCCGACCGCAATCGCATCGAATATTTGCCTTATGCCGTCGAGCCGACGCCGGGCGGCAGCTATGTGCTGGCGCTCGACGATATCCCGCTGCCGGTCTCGGAAAATTGCCAGGGCATCACGCCCGAAGGCGGCAAGGGCTTTCGCCTGAAGCTCGTCAAGCGCGATGGCGAAGTGGCAGATACGGTGCTGCACGAGGACACGCGTGTGCCCGACAGCCGCGCCTGCCCGATCTCCTACCAGATCTCGGGCGCCATGACCTTCCACCCGCTGGCCGCCGATCCGGTCCATGTGGCGCTGGTGCTCGTCCGCAGCTTCGGCTTCGAGGGTGCCGACGGCCGCTGGATCGCCGTCCCCTTCCGGCCCTGACATGGGCATACCGGCATCCGGGGCGGCAGGACGGGAGGCATCCTCCAGCAGCGCGACCGTGCCCGTCTTCCCCTCGCTTGCGCTCTGTCTCGGCGGCGCCGTCGCCTGGGGCCTGCTGATGGTGGCCTGCGCCTTTCTCTCCCTGCATATGGAAGGCCGCGACGCGAATTTTCATCTCGAAAAGCTGCTTCTCATCTATTTCGCGGGCGGGTTCTGCGCCTGGGTGATCGCCCTGCCGCTCGCCCGGCTTCTGACACGCAAGCGCGGCACCGAGACGCGCTTTGCCGCCTATTTCGCCCTGCTCAGCCTCGGCACGGTCGCCCTGACGGCCTTCTTCTTCGCCATGGACTATCGGCTGTTCTACGCGCGCTGGCATCAGCCGTTCGGCACCCGCGTCTGGGTCTATCAGTTCATCTTCACCTCGGCCGGCGCCACCTACCAGTTCCTCGTCATGGGCCTGCGTCTCTATCTGCCGGTCGGCCTGCCGATCCTGGCGGGCGCCAGCCTCTGGCTCGCCTTATCCATGCCCCGGCGCATCCATTGAGTTTGTCGGCGTTGAGCTTGCCGGCCATCTTTGCTAAAGCGGCGGCAATTCCCACCCTCCCAAGGAAAGTCTAGAACCGATGATCCCTCGCTATTCCCGACCGGACATGGTCGCCATCTGGTCGCCCGAAACGAAGTTCCGCATCTGGTTCGAAATCGAAGCCTATGCCTGCGATGCGCTGGCGGAACTCGGCGTCATCCCGAAATCGGCCGCCGAGACGATCTGGGAAAAGGGCGGCAAGGCGGAGTTCGACGTCGCCCGCATCGACGAGATCGAGGCCGTAACCAAGCATGACGTCATCGCCTTCCTGACGCATCTCTCGGAATTCGTCGGTCCCGACAGCCGCTTCGTGCACCAGGGCATGACGTCGTCCGACGTGCTGGACACGACCTTCAACATCCAGCTCGTGCGCGCCGCCGATATCCTGCTTGCAGGTGTAGACCGCGTATTGGCGGCGCTGAAGGCCCGCGCCTTCGAGCACAAGGACACGATCCGCATCGGCCGCAGCCATGGCATCCATGCCGAGCCGACGACGATGGGCCTGACGCTTGCCCGCTTCTATGCCGAGATGGACCGCAACCGCGCCCGCCTCGTCGCGGCGCGTGCGGAAATCGCGACCGGCGCAATCTCGGGCGCCGTCGGCACCTTCGCCAATATCGACCC
This sequence comes from uncultured Shinella sp., assembly GCF_946479415.1. The sequence continues at coordinate 27,199 of NZ_CAMLFY010000044.1, forward strand.
CTATGTCGAAGAGCATGTCTGCGCCAAGCTCGGCCTGACGCCAGAGCCCGTCTCGACGCAGGTCATCCCGCGTGACCGCCACGCCATGTTCTTCGCCACGCTCGGCGTCATCGCCTCGTCGATCGAGAATGTCGCGATCGAAATCCGCCACATGCAGCGCACGGAAGTGCTGGAAGCCGAAGAGTTCTTCTCGCCGGGCCAGAAGGGTTCGTCGGCCATGCCGCACAAGCGTAACCCGGTGCTCACGGAAAACCTGACGGGTCTCGCCCGCCTCGTGCGCATGGCCGTAACGCCCGCCATGGAAAACGTCGCACTCTGGCACGAGCGTGACATTTCGCATTCCAGCGTCGAGCGCGGTATCGGCCCGGACACGACGATCACGCTCGACTTCGCGCTGAACCGCCTTGCCGGCGTCGTCGAGAAGCTGGTGATCTATCCGGAAAACATGCTGAAGAATCTCAACAAGTTCCGCGGTCTCGTTCACTCGCAGCGCGTCCTGCTTGCCCTTACGCAAGCCGGCGTTTCGCGCGAGGATTCCTATCGCCTCGTGCAGCGCAATGCGATGAAGGTCTGGGAAAAGGGCGCGGACTTCCTCGAAGAACTGCTGGCCGACGCCGAAGTGCGGGCCGCCCTCACCGAAGAGCAGATCCGCGAAAAGTTCGACCTCGGCTATCACACCAAGCACGTCGACACGATCTTCCGCCGCGTCTTCGGCACGGCCTGATCGATCCTGAAACGGGCCGGCGAATGACTTTCGCCGGCCCGTTCCTCTGAGTAGACTTACCTTGCGTGCAATGCCGCACGTCCTATGGGGGTTGAACATGAGGTTTCTTGCTACCGCATTGCTGACCACGACTTTAACCGTTTCCCTTGCGCAAACAGCTTCCGCCGAAAAGCTTGCGGAACAAATGACGCAAGCCGATATACCTCAGTCCATTATCAGCCTTCTGAGATCGGACTTCGAGATCGTAAACGTGGCGCCGATTTCGGAAAGCTACGCCGTTTTTCTTGAAAAAGACGACTTCTTCATCGTCTGCCAAATGGGGTTCAAGGACAACGCCTTCGCCACCGACAAGTGTTACCCGCTGGTAAAATAATTGCAGCGATGGCGCCAAAGGCGCCATCGCTCCCCTCTGGTGGGCGGCTACGCTCTCCTCCTGGCAGTGCCGCCCACGAAACCGGACCTAGCTCTCGTCCACGACGAGCCTTCGGTAAAGGTGCCAGGTGGCGTGGCCGAGGATCGGTATGATCACCGCGAGGCCGACGAAGAGCGGGATCGTGCCGACGATCAGCAATGCCGCGATGATGAGGCCCCAGCAGGCGACCGGCACGGGATTGACCAGCGTCGCCCGCAGCGACGTCTCGATGGCCGCGACGGCGCCGACGTCCCGATCCAGCATCAGCGGGAACGCAATGACGGTCGTCGAAAGCACGATGAGCGCGAAGCAGAAGCCGATGGCATTGCCCGCCAGCATCAGCAGAAGCCCGTTTTCGGAACTGAAGATGGAGGCAAGGAAGAGCGCGAGGGAACGTGGCGGTTCCACCCCGAACAGACTGCTATAGAGCATCTGCGCAAAGACCAGCCACGCGACGAACAGCACCATCAACATGGCGCCGACCGCAAGGATCGACGGCAGCGCGGGCGAGTGGCGCACCTCCAGCGCGTGGCGCCAGGACGCATCCATGCCGCGCTCGCGTCGCCGGCTGATCTCGTAGAGACCAAGGGCGAGGAACGGACCGAGCAAAGCGAAACCGGCAATCAGCGGAAAGATCAGCGGCAGCATGTTCGCGCCGGAACTCCAGGTTATGAGCACCACGCCGGAGATCGGATAGATGAGACTGAGGAACACATAGTGAGATGGTTTGGCGCGAAAATCGTCGAAGCCGCGGGCAAGCGCATCCCGGATGTCGGACAGCCCGATCCGCCGCACGGCGGGGCGTGCCATCATCTCCGTGGCGCCCGCCATCACATGAAAAGTCGTCATGACCATTCCTCCTTGCCGGTTTTCAACCGTCACGGCATCAGCGCGTGTGGAGGGCAATCGTCCGCCACCACGATGGACCGCGATTGGCATTGAGATGGAGAATCATACACCTGCCGGGCCGATTTGTCCCGCCCTCTTGACTTCAGCAGTTCGTGAACGCACATCCCGGCCATGAAAGCCTCAGAAGCAGAAATCCTCATCGTGCCCGGCCATACCAATTCCGGGCCTGACCATTGGCAGAGCCGTTGGCAGTGCAAGCTCGGCTCGGCGCGCCGCGTCGAGCAGGGCGATTGGTTGAAGCCCGTCCGCGAAGACTGGGTGCAACGCGTGATCGAAGAGGTTTCCGCCGCGACGAAGCCGGTTGTGCTCGTCGCGCATTCTCTGGGGGTGGCTGCTGCCATTCATGCCGCGCCGCATCTCGGCAACAAGATCGCCGGCGCCTTCCTCGTGGCACCGCCCGATATCGCCAACCCGGAAATCCGGCCGCAGCTCCTGAAAACCTTCGGCACCTACCCGCGCGAACCGCTGACGTTCCCGTCCCTCGTCGTGGCGAGCCGAAACGACCCGTTCGGCACCTACGAGCACGCCGACGATATCGCCGCCGCCTGGGGTTCGCTGCTGCTTGATGCGGGCGAAGCCGGACATATCAACACCGAATCCGGCCATGGCCCCTGGCCGGAAGGAACCATGGTGTTTGCGCAGTTTCTCAGCAAGCTCAAGCCGCCGGCCTGACGGACCGGGGGTTCGCCATTAAGGGGAATTTCATAGAAATCCTGCACGCTGGCGTGATTGAGTTTATTGCAGGCGCCGCGTTTCATGGCCAAACCACCCGGTTCGACCTCCATTGCCGTGGAAAAGACGGAGCGCGAACCGCTGTATCGCCAGCTCTTCGCGCGATCCGGCTTCGGCTTTGCGGCTCTTGATGGCGAAGGCCGCATCATCGACGCGAATGCCACGCTGCTGCGCTCGTTCGATGTCGCATCGATTGACGACCTCCCCGTCTTTGACGCCTGCGTCTCGCCCAAGGACCGCTCCGTCATCGCTTATGCGATGCGTCCGAAGCTTGCCGAACAGGCTCCCTGGGAAATCCGCCTGCGGCGGCCGAATGGCGATGAATTCTGGGTTCTCGCCTCCTTCATCGAGCCGCCTCCGCTTCCAGGCGAGAGCATGCAGCCCGCGATGATCGTGCAGACCATCGATGTCGACGAACGCAAGCGCAATGCGCTGGAACTCGCCGAGCGCGAGGCCCGTTGGAATCATGCGCTGGAATCCGCCGGACAAGGCGTCTGGGACCATGATTTCACCCGCGGCGACCTCTTCTATTCACGCCAATGGCGCGCCATTCGCGGCCTCCGGCCGGAGGATCCGGTCGATCCCTCGCAGGACAACTGGATCCAGAGCGTGCATCCGGATGACCGCGCGCATGTCATCAAAGAAATCAACAAGCAGGAAACCGGCGAGATGCCGTTCAGCGTCTTCGCTTACCGCGAACGCCACAAGGACGGTCACTGGGTCTGGATCGAAAGCCGCGGCGCCGTCGTCGAATATGGTGCCGACGGCAAGCCGAACCGCATCGCCGGCACGGACACCGACATTACCGACCGCAAGGAGGCGGAAGAACGCCTCGCCCAGATGTCGCGCCGCCTGGGGCTGGCGCTCGACGTCTCGCGCATCGGTGTCTTCGAGGTCAATCTCAGGACCGGCGAAGTCCAATGGGACGACCGCATGATCCAGATGTACGGCCTGGAGGGAGAACCCAACGCGACGACATGGGAGCATGCGCTGCACCCGCAGGACCGCCGCAAGGCCATGGCGAAGGTCGATGAGGGCCTCTTAAACGGCGACAATTTTGCAAACGAATTCCGCATCGTCAAAGGAGATGGCGAGATCCGGCACCTGCGGGGTCGCTCCGCGCCTTATATGGACACAACGGGTGTGCCTCGCCTTGTCGGCGCGAATTGGGATGTGACCGACGACATCAAGCTTCAGGAGGAATTGACACGCGCCAAGGAACTGGCCGAGGCGCGCGCCGGCGAACTCGAAAGTGCCAAGGCACGCATCGAATACACCGCCCTGCACGACCACCTGACAGGCCTCCCGAACCGCCGCTATCTCGATGCCACGATCGAAGAGGCCGCCAGCGAGGCGCAGCAGACCGGTAGCCGCCTCGCCGTGCTGCATATCGATCTCGACCGCTTCAAGGAAATCAACGATACGCTCGGCCACCTCGCCGGCGACCAGATGCTGGTTCATGCGGCCGGCGTGCTGCGTGAACTGAAAGGCCCCGGCGATTTCGTCGCGCGCATCGGCGGCGATGAATTCGTGTTCCTTTCCTCCGGCCCCAATGGCCGCAATCTCGCCGTGCTTGCAGAAGCGATCGTCGAGGCCATGCGCAAGCCCGTCACCTTCAACGGCCATATATGCCGATTCGGCGCCTCCGTTGGCATTGCCAGCCAGTCGGGTGCGGCAATCGACGCCAAGCAGTTGCTCGTCAATGCCGACCTCGCGCTTTATCGCGCCAAGAACCGCGGCCGCAGCCGGCACGAATTCTTCACCAGCGATTTCCAGGCGCAGATCATCATCAACAAGCAGACCGCCGACGAGATCCTCACCGGTATCGAACAGAGCCGTTTCCTGCCCTACTATCAGCCGCAGTTCTGCGCCCGCACGCTTGACATCATCGGCGTCGAGACCCTCGCGCGCTGGGATCATCCGACGCGCGGCATCCTTGCGCCGGACACGTTCCTGAAGATTGCCGAAGACCTGGATTGCGTCGCGACGATCGACCGGATCGTGCTCGAAAAATCACTCGCCGACTTTGCCGAGTGGCAATCTCTCGGCCTGGGCATCGGCAAGATTTCCGCCAACGTCTCCTCCAAGCGCCTGCACGATCCGGAGCTCGGGCGGTCGCTGCGCACGCTAAAGATCCAGCCGCAATCGCTGTCCTTCGAACTCTTGGAATCGATCTTCCTCGACGATTGCGACCGCACAGTGCTGGAAAATCTCGCGGAGATGCGCAAGCTCGGCATCGATATCGAAATCGACGATTTCGGCACAGGCCATGCGTCCATCGTCAGCCTGATGAAGCTCAGCCCGCGCCGCCTGAAGATCGACCGCCAGCTCGTCAAGCCGGTGAGCCGTTCGCCGGGCCAGCGCAAGCTGGTGGGCACCATCGTCGAGATCGGCCGCTCCCTCAATATCGAGGTCGTGGCGGAAGGGGTCGAAACCCCGGCTCATGTCGCCATCATGCGCGACCTCGGCTGCGACATCCTGCAAGGCTATGCGCTCGCCCGGCCCATGCCGGCAGGGACCATTCCCGATTTCGTACGGCGGGAAGAATGGCGGCTCGAAGCGGGCAATGTACGCGACCTGCAGAACGAAGTTCGCCGCGCCGTCAACCACTGATCTCGCGCGCAAGTCATGACCTCCACCGGAGGTGGAGGTTTGAAACGCTGCGCTTGAACCGCTAGAAGCGGTTTTGCTATAAGTTAGTAGCTACGGTTAAAGAGGTCGGCAGAGTCGGAAGCTTTGTCGACCTTTTCTTGATTACGGATATAACGTCTGACGACCTGCTCATCATAGCCAGACGTGGACACGAAGTACCCGCGCGCCCAAAAGTGATAACCTTTGTAGCGCCGCTTCCGGGCGTACTTGTTGGCAACGTAAAGGGCGGTCTTACCCTTCAAAAAGCCGACAATGTGGGACACAGAGTATTTCGGTGGGATCGATATCAGCATATGCATATGGTCAGGCATCAAGTGCCCTTCCTCGATACGGCATTCCTTGTGTTGAGCAAGCCTGTGCAAAAGGTCACCCAACTCGCGGCGTAGGTCCCCGTAAAGCCGTTTCGTTCGGTATTTGCTCGAAAAGACCACATGGTATTTGCAGTCCCAAGTCGCGTGTGATTGCGAGCGTTCTTCCATAAAACCTCCGTTCTATGTTTGGGCCAGACTAACGGTCCAAGCGCGGAGGTCTCTCAATCACTATGTAGAACTCGTCCAGTCCTCCACCGAAGGTGGAGGTTTAATTTGCTTACAACAAAAAGCCGCCCGGCGGAACCGGACGGCTTGTCAAGCGAACATGATGCGGTTCGATCAATTGGATTCGAGCTGCGAGATCGCAACGGCAAGAAGCT
>NZ_CAMLFY010000045.1 GCF_946479415.1 uncultured Shinella sp.
AACGTCATCTCCGGCACCGTCCGCACCCTCACCGTCACCATGAAGGCACGCCTCAACCCGATCGAACGCACCTCCCGCGACGCACCCGACTTCCGCATCATGTCGGGTATGGCCGAAGTCGGCGCCGGCTGGAATGCCACCTCCAACGACGGCGAGCCCTACATATCGGTCAAGCTCGACGATCCGAGCTTCAACGCTCCGATCAACGCCGCCCTTTGGCCCTCGGAGAACGAAGGCGATTACGACTTGGTCTGGAACCGTCCCAAGCGCGACGCCTGAGGCCGCCAACCACGAGGCTCCGTCATCCGGCAGAGCCTCACTTCTATTTGCTACCGAGGAAAAGTTCTCAGCGAAGAACTTTCTCCGGCGCAAGGGCTGACCTGAGGGCGGGCGCTGCGCTACGCCCCTAAAAGGGGTGCCCCAAGAACTCAAAATGTCAGCTCAGTCCGACCGAGGATGCCATGGCGACGGCAAGGCCTCAAGGACGAGCGGTTCCCCCAATTTTGCCGCAACACGACAAAATCGGCTCCCCCACTCGCCGGCGCTGCCGGTCGCTGCCGCGCTCCTTGACCCCTCGCCCCACCATGACCGCCGGCGTCATCTTTCTCAAAAGTCAAGGAGATGACGATGACCTACGACCTCGACCGCACGATCCTCGAACTCGATGCCGAACTGCGCAACGCCCATCCTGACGAGCGCCTTCAGATCGAAGCCGAACTTCAACTCGCGCTGGCCGAACGTGAGGCGGCCTTCGCTGAAATGTCCGGAGCAACGAGCGCCGAGCCGCCCTTTTAAGGCGGCTTTTCCTGTCAACTGACTGCCTAGTCGCTGGCTGCTTCTTACCCGCGGCCACCTTTTCGACGACGTTGAGACGCGAGGCGCGGGAAAGAAATATAAGAGAAGGAAAGGCGGCCTCACTGACCGATTTACGCTCGTTGCAAGAACGGTGGCGGGAAATCTGGCGGACGGACCGCGATGGTGCAACGCAGCCGTTTGTGCAATCCCAAGCGCTTACCGTCTTCTCCTGTAATACATTCAGCGTGAAAGTGCCCAGACGCGATCCCAGATCGCAAGGCACCTTCTTTTCATTGCCTGCAAGAGCTTTGAACTCGCCCTTCCAGGCCGCAGCCCAACCGATGTGGGAACTTTCCTCCTTGATGCCACGTTCCTAGAACCGTCACCTCAGCCACCACAATCGGCCAGAAGGCCTGCAGCCCATTGCGCGGGGTCCACGATCTGTTGACCGATCGTCTGGTTCTGGTCACGGCAAATCCTTTCAAGCTGAAAGGGAGCGAGTTTCGCGGCGCTCTAGGCAACACCTTAGGTGCATTCAATCACGCCTGAGGCCGAGACAAACGGCTTGTAGCCGCGGATTCGCTTTTCCCGTAACAGATAGAGAAAGAGCACGACGGCATCTTTCTCGCGGTCGAAATGGCAGACCATCTCCCGCCCTGTGCTTCCGATCCTTCCCCATCGACGCGTCAGGGCGGTCTCCCCAAACAACGTTGGCTCGATCGACATCGCATAAAAGCGCGCCACGTTGCGCGTCTGGTCGACGCGCTCAATATAAAGACGGTAGGGTTCCACGATTGTCATACTGGCAGAATCGGCGATCGGCTGGTTTTCGTCCAACGAGACTTGTGAATCGGTGCGTCGCCTTCGATTCAAAACGTTGATGGATGAAGCGCTCTATTCGTGCGCAAGTGCTCACGCAGGGCTAGGCGGTCTTCGCCGATCCCTTTGACGGTCCGCTCGCTAAGGTGGCCTCAATCTGTCCGCCATTGCCTGGTCGCTTGTCTGTCGGAGAACCGCGACACGAAGAAAAGGGAAGGGAGGAGCTCAATCCCGCGGGATGCCAAGGGTCGTGTAACAAGCGCTTCCCCAAAGGACAGAGGCCCGCAGTTGAGAACTTTCTGTTGGGAAGGGCTGGCGTTAACCTTTCATTAACCCAATTTGCCTTGACCAGCTCTCCGACTCGGATCATTTTTACGCTCAATTGCCGATTTCACTCGATTGAGCGTTTATAATGAATTCAGTCGCTACTCACTCGCTGGCGCGTACATCAGCGGTCCCATCGCTAACCCGCCTCATCGAGGCCGACGCCGATCTCCTCAGCGCTCAGCTCCAACAGTTACGGGCGCGTGCATTTCCTCCGACGGCCGAAAAACAGCTGCGCAAATTCATGGCGGGTGAGGCCGCCAAGCTCATCGGAATCAGTGACGCCTACCTTCGCACGCTGGCGGCGGAAGGGAACATTCCCGATGCGGAAAAGAATGGCGCTGGACGCCGCCTTTATTCGCTTGAGCAAATCCACGAGATCCGCCACTACCTGAGTGGTAACAAGAAGGGTTACTCGCCGCAGCGCACCGCCAACGAAACGCTTCAGGTCATCGCCGTGACCAATTTCAAAGGTGGGTCGGGCAAGACGACGACCGCCGCGCATCTCGCACAGTATTTCGCGCTTCGAGGCTATCGCACGCTGGCTGTCGATCTCGATCCACAGGCGTCGCTTTCGGCGCTCTTCGGCATTCAGCCCGAATTCGACCTCGGTCCAAACGAAACTATGTACGGCGCAATCCGCTATGACGATCAGCAGCGACCGCTCGCGGACATCATCCGCAAGACCTATTTTACCGGCCTCGACATCATGCCTGGCAATCTCGAACTTCAGGAATTCGAGCATGACACGCCACGCATCCTCAGCGAACGGTCGCGCAATCGCGAACAGATGTTCTTCACGCGCATTGCCACGGCGCTTGCGTCCGTCGAGAAAAACTACGACGTCGTAATCCTCGATTGCCCGCCCTCGCTCGGCTACCTGACGCTGTCGGCTCTTTGTGCGGCCCGCAGTGTCGTCGTCACCATCCATCCCCAGATGCTGGACGTAGCCTCGATGTCGCAATTCCTGCACATGACGGCCGGCCTGTTCGATGTTGTCGAAAAGGCGGGCGGCAATGCCGACTACGATTTCTTCCGCTACGCGGTCACGCGCTACGAGCCGAGCGACGGCCCGCAAGGCCAGATCGTCGGCCTGCTGAAGAGCCTGTTCGGAGATCGGGTGCTGACCAACGCCATGGTCAAATCAGCAGCAATCTCGGACGCCGGCATCACCAAGCAGACCCTGTACGAGGTCGGACGCGAGAATTTCACGCGCGCCACCTACGATCGGGCGATCGAGTCGCTCGACAACATGAACGGTGAAATCGAAATGCTCGTCAAACAAGCCTGGGGGCGTAAGACATGAGCAGGCGAAGCGACCGACTCAAAAGCTTTCTCGAGCCGATTCAGCAATCTGCGGTCACTGCTACGGCGGAGGGTGCGCCGCGGCAAAAGCCGGCGGTGCAATCGGGTGCACTAAATTCGATGAACCAAGCGATCGCAAATCTGGCAACCGAGGCCGAGGAAGCCGATCGTCTGCGCGCGCAACTCGAAGCCGGCGAGACCGTCATCGAACTTGATCCTACGGTCATTCATCGGTCCTTTGTCAAGGACCGTCTCGACGACCATACCGGGACAAGCTTCGCCGAATTGCGTGAAAGCATGCGCAGTACCGGCCAGATCGTCCCGGTCCTGGTGCGACCGCACCCTGAGATCCCGGGGGAGTACCAACTCGCCTTCGGCCATCGCCGCCTGGAGGCGCTCAGACAGATCGGCTCCAAGGTCAAGGCGGTCGTCCGGCCCCTCTCCGATGAAGACCTGATCCGCGCCCAGGGCAAGGAAAATACCGACCGCCTGGACCTCTCTTTCATTGAGAAGGCACTGTTTGCGCTCCGGCTCGAAGAGATGGGCATTCGCCGGCAAGTCATCATGGATGCGCTGACGACGACATCGAAGGGGGTTCTGTCCGGGATGATCTCGCTTGCGAGTTCCATCCCCGCGGATCTCATCGAGGCGATCGGACCAGCGCCTTCGATCGGCCGCCCGCGCTGGGAAAGCGTGGCGAGCCTGATTGCTGAGACCGATGGCGAAAACGCATGGCGGCATCTGATCGACGATAGCGCGTTTCGCGCTCGCTCGAGCGATCAGCGGTTCGAGGCCGTCATGCGGGCGCTGACGCCCCGCAAGGCCGCCGTCAGCAACGAGCGCATCATCCAGACAGGGGAGGGGCGCCGAATTGCGACGGTACAGTTCGCCAAGCGGGCTGTGAAAGTGACTATCCAGACGAAGGATTCGCCAGATTTCGCGGAATTTCTCCTGCGGACGCTGCCAGACATTTATGCCGCGTATGTCTCGGAAGGGACAGGCACCGTTAAGACCGAAACACAGGAGTAGGATGCAAAAGAAAAAGGCCCCCAAGCGGTAAAACCGTGGAAGCCTCTCTCGTATTCCGTGACAAGAGCGAGAATCGCATTTCCACGAATCCCAGTCAAGAGTCTTTGGCACCGTTTTGGTGAGCGGATTTCTTTTGCCTTTTGAAAGGTGAGGGAAATGCAAAGTGGACAGGTGACGACGCCCTTCGGGCGGCGGCCGATGACGCTCGCCCTTGTGAAAGGGCAGCTCGAAGCCGGCGAGGCCAAGCCGGCGGCGGCGATCGATAAATGGAAGGTGCTCCGGGATTTGAGCGAAGCCAAGGCGGTGTTCGGTCTCCAGGACCGGGCGCTTGCCGTTCTCCATGCGCTTTTGAGCTTTTATCCCGACACGGAACTCTCCGAGGAGCGGGGCCTGGTGGTGTTTCCGTCGAACGTGCAGTTGTCGATCCGCGCCCATGGGATCGCCGGGACCACGTTACGAAAGCATCTGGGCATCCTGGTCGAGGCGGGTCTGATCCAGCGCCGCGACAGCCCGAACGGCAAACGCTACGCGCATCGGTCGCGAGGCGGCGAGATCGAGCAGGCATTCGGCTTCGATCTCGCGCCTCTCATCGCACGGGCAAGCGAAATCGCGCTGGCTGCCCAGAACGCAGCGGCCGAGACGCTGCGTTTCAAGCGTTCACGCGAGGCGCTAACGATTTGCCGGCGCGACGTCCGCAAGCTGATTACGGCCGCAATGGAAGAGGGCGCCGAAGGCGATTGGAGCGGCATAGAGGCCATGTATATCGCGCTCGTCGCGCGCTTGCCGCGGTCTCCGAGCCAGCAGGATGTCGACGCTGTCCTGGAAGACATGCTGATGTTACGCGAGGAAATCCTCAATCAACTGGAAATTCAGTTAAAAACACAAAAATGCGACGGCAATGACATCGAAAACCGATGCCATATACAGGATTCAAAACCCGAATCCTTCCATGAACTTGAACCTCGCTCCAAAAAAGAGCAGGGCGAAAAGCCGAGCCAGAAACCGAACCGGATTGCCGAGCCGCTAAAGGCTTACCCGTTGCCTTTGGTGTTGAGGGCCTGCCCGCAGATTGCCGACTACGCGGCCGGCGGCCGGATCGAGAGTTGGCGCGAACTGATGACGGCCGCGGTCACGGTCAGATCGGCGCTCGGGGTGAGCCCGTCGGCCTATCAAGAGGCTTGCGAGGTGATGGGGCCGGAACATGCCGCGATTGCGGTGGCCTGCATCCTGGAGCGGGCCGAGCACATCACGTCGCCGGGCGGCTATCTGCGCGACCTCACCCGAAAAGCGGAGCGCGGCGAATTTGGACTCGGGCCGATGCTGATGGCGGCGCTCAGGGCGAACGGGGAGGCCGCGAAGCGAAGCGCGTGATGGCCTCCCTCTTTCCCCGCTCAGGAAATATCGGGGATCCGATCGGCGATTTTTTCGAGATAGTCGTCGATCGCCTCCTCGATGTAGGAGTTGAACTTCCGGCGCTCGATGGCGGCAAGGATCTTCAGCGTCTTGTGAACCTCGGCGCGGATATGGATGCCGGTCGTGACTTTTTCGGTGTCGCGGAAGCGTTTGCCGGCGACCGGGTCGAGGCTTTCGCCCTTGGCCACCATCTCGCGGAGCTGATCGCGCGCCAACGGCGGCTTCGTTGATGGTGCCGATGCCTGGTCTTCGTCAGCAGATTTTGCCGCAGGCAGTACCTTTTCGCGAACCGAAGGACGGTCGCGGGCTGTCGAGATCAATCCGAGGACGAGGTTTTTGCTGTCTGCGCCGTCGCTCATTGCTTTGCCTCGCTGGCCTTCGACCGGTAGAGAGCAAGCACCTCGCCAAGCAGCGTTTCCATTTCCGCGATCGCCTTCGGATCCGGCTTTGCTGATGTCTGGAGCGTGCCGGCGGCGCCAATCGATTGATAGGAGGCGCGGCGCGCGATCGGCTGGCTGGCGAGTGCGACACCGCTCTCGCGTAAAATTTCCCTGAGTGGCTCATGCGCCTTGGCGCGGCCGGTCACCAGATCGTGCTGGTTGATGACGATCATCGTCGGGAGCGTGCGCTTCTGATCCTCTTCGACCACCGGAACATGGTTCAGGGCGAGTTGCATGCCGGCAACGACGTCGTCCTGGGTCGTCTGCAGCGGAATCAGGACGATGTCGGCACAATAGAGGCCGGCGAACAGGTTTTCGTTGGTCGTGCCCTCGACATCGACGAAGACGATCTTGCCCTCCTGCTGATGATGGAGAGCGAGCTTGTAGATCTGGTTGGGATCGAGGCAGCTCTCGGCCTCCAGCCGGTCGGGCCAGACGTCCATCTGTTTCGACATCGTGACCCATCGCATCGTATTGGCGCGGCTGTCGGCATCGATCAGGAAGACGTCGTTACCGGCATGGGCGGCTGTGCCCGAGAGAGCGCGGACGAGGGTGGACTTGCCGGTTCCGCCCTTCGGGTTGGCGATGGTCACGATCATGATGGCTCCTTCATTTTGCGAATAAACTATAGTTAGTTCATCGCTCCTCTCTCCGCAATGCGTCCGTTGCTCATTGTTCGTTCAACGTTGATGATTGTCGATTGATGATTGACCGCCGACAACGGGCAATCACCAACGAGCAATTGGCAATTGCCCCTTGGTGATGAGCAACGACAGCGCGGTTAACTGTTAGTGGTTAATGGGTAATTGGCAATTGCCAGTGATATCGCTGGCAAAGCTCGCACGAACAACGGGCAACTGTTAGCGGGACCGGCTGGCGTTGGAGGTGAGTTGTTGTGGTGGGAGCTGGGCGAGAGGGTTATGTTGGGATGATGAATTGAGAATAAAATATAGTTTTGCCTTAGGTGGCAGGATAGTCAAGTTTGTGGTACAAACTCGACGTCGCCCCGCCTCCGGCAGGGCTCAGGTTCGCCCCGGTGGCGCTCTGGGATCGCCTCCGGCAACCTGGCAAGCGGAAGGAAAGCGATGCGCAGCGAGGTGGTCAGGGTGCGTCTCCGGCCAGAGGAGCGGCAAGCTCTGGCGGATCTTTGCGGCGACGATCGCACCGCCAGCGACGTGATCCGGCTGCTGTTTCGCGACCAGGCCGGCCTGCCGCTCCCGGTCGGACCGGCCGAAGCGCTGGCCTTGCGCGACACCAATGAGGAGCTTCGGCGCATTGGCACCAATCTCAACCAGGCCGTTCGCGCGATGAATGAAGGGCGCGTCGGCTACGAACCACATCTCGACGCCGCGCTGCGCCGCCTTCTCGAAGGCGTCTTCCGGCTGCGGGCGGACGTCGATCTGATGCTGCGGATCAGTCGGCAGGAGCGCAGGAGAGGCAGCCATGGCCTATGACTGGTCGGGCCTGCTCGGGGATATAGAGGGCTTTACGGTGCGGCGGGCAAAATCCCTTTTCGACGAGGAAGACGAGCGTCGCCGGCGGGCAGGGGCTTTGCGGATAGCCATGGCGGCTCAGCCGTTACAGCGCCGCTCCATGCCGTCCGGTATCGTCAGGAAGAGCCGTATGACGGCCGTCTCAGCCCATGAGACGACCATTGACGCCATCCTGCGGCCAGCGCAGGCCGCGCCTCGGGAAATCATTGCTTTGGTCGGCGTTCTTGGTACGGGCGCGAACCCGGAGGCGGATGACGAGCTGCGAAGGTCGGGCGGCGGGGGAGGGGGAACGACCAAGGTGTCTGGTGTCGTCTCATCGCATGCTGTTCGGCCGTCCGCCGCGAAACAGGCGTTGGCCGAGAGCATAAGCCGTGCGGCGATCGCGGCCGGCGCACAGCCCGTGGTGATCAAGGTGACGTCGACGGTTTCGAGCAGGGCGTCGGCCGCCGGCCTGATGACCTACCTCGGAACGCGCGAGGTCGAAAAGGAGAACGGCGAGAAAGGCAAGGCGGATATCCCGATCTTCGACCAGGACGGGATCGCAATTGCCAGCCGCGAGGAACGCGCCGCTGCCCTTCAGGGCTGGCTATCGGAGTTTCGCGAACCCTATACCCTCGATGCCGTCGCCACTCTGTCGCTCAAACTGGCGGACGCCGTCAGTGACGAAGGGCTGTCCGAGGCATTGAATGCCGCCTTCGGGGCCAAGCCCTTCCTCTATTGCCGCCACCCGGATGGAAGCGTCTCCGTTTATGCCGTGACGAGCTTGCCTGCAAACAAGATCGCCAGCGCGCTCAGAGCACGCGAAAAGAATGAAGGGCCGGCGCGCACGCTCGATAAGGCCGAGGCGGATATCGCAGGCAGGATGTCGGACGCCGGGGTCTTGGCCGAAGTGCGGATTGTCGGCGCTGCGGTCTCCGACAAATCGGGCCGGTATTTTCTGGAAAAGTTCTTCCGGGCTGAGAAACACGTCGTCACCAGCGCCGGCGAGGCGGTCAAGCGTGGCGCAGCGGTGAAGGATGTCGCCGACGGGATCTGGCGGGGCTGGTCGGCCGATATCCGCACGGTCGAACCGCGCAACGCCTTCCATGTGATTTTCTCCGCCCGAGCCGGCACCGATGCGGATGCCATGAATCGCGCCGTGCGAGACTTTCTCAGCGAGCAGGTTGCGGGCCATCGCTGGATCACCGCTCATCACCGCGATACCGGTCATGTCCATGTTCACGCGATGATCTCGGCGCGAGACAACGTCGGCAAGGCATTGCGGCTCACGAAGCCGGAACTTTACGCATGGCGGGAGCAGTTGGCGGCGAAGGCGCGGGAGCAGGGCATCGCGATGGTTGCCACACGCCGCGCCGACATGGCGGCGACGCGGCCCTATAGCCAGGCACAGGCTGGCGCCTATGAGCGCGGCCGATCCGATCCGCGCTATCTGAAATCGGCCGCGGTCAATCAGCGTGTCGAGCGCAAGCGGGCAGGCGTTGCCGATCGTGCGACGCTCGCCAATGGAAATCTTGCCCTTGCCCCGAAATGGCAGACGACAGCGACCGCGCTGAAGCAGGCTGGGGCGAAACCATCGGTGATCGAAGCCGCGGATCGTTTTGCCGCGACGGCTGCGGGCCATGCCCAGAAGGCGGCCGGCCAACCCGACAGAGGGTACGTCCTTCTGCGGGTCGCGGTCGGGCAGCCAGCGGATCAGGAGAAGACCGTCGCGGCGACTCAGAGCGCCATAGATGTTGGTCGTGACGCTGTCTCAGTGGATGGCAACTCGATGATGGTTCTCGTGCCAACATCGGCGAGCGTCAGCAAGATCCAGCGGGAGTTGGCGCGACAAAACGATGAGTTCGGCCCTGGCGCCGAGATGCAGACGGTGTCTCGTGACGCTGAAGCACGCCTGCTCCAGGCCGGATTGAAGGCGGCCGTGACCGTGGCAGCCGCAGGCTCGGCAAAAGACGGTTCGCCGACGGCGTGGCTCCAGGACCGCTTCGATGCGCATCGGCGACAGGCGCAGGCCGAACCAGCAACGCCGTTCGCGGACGTGATGACCACACTCACAGATCTCAAACAGCAGAAGGAGAATGCCATGCCCCTATCGCTCGAGCAGTTCGACGAGCGCGTCGCACGCGCCAACAAGTCGATGGATCGCCTCGAAGGGATGGTCGACAGTGGCGCCGAGCGCCAGGCGGTCGAGGACATGCGCAAGGAAATCGCGGCTCTTTTCGAGGAGCAACGCCGTGACATCCAAATGCAGCAGATGCCGTCGACCATGCAGGCCGGCGGGGGAGGGGGTGCGCCGACGGCGGTGCGCGCTGACGATGGCCAGGCCCTCGATCGTCCGACGCTCACGAATGTCGATCCTGCCATTGCCACCCAGCAGCAGGCGATCGCCGCCGGCCGCGCCGCGCGCGCTGCCCGTGAGCAGGCCGGTACTGCGAAAAATGCCCAGGACGAACAGCGTCAGCAGATCCTCCGGCAAGCTGAGCAAGAACGCCAGCGCGGCAATGACCGGGATGGCGCTGAGCGATAGACCCCGCTTTAGTCTTGCGTCAGGCCGTCGAAAACCTCCAGCAGGGCGTCGACGATGGCCTGGCCAAGGGCATTGGCCGCCGTGGCGATCTGCTCCTCTCCGTGGTCGCGCGCCGCAAGGCAAAGATCGCCGCCTTCCTCCGCGACGATCGCCTTCGCCCGCTCGATGGCCCATTGTGCGAGATCGCTGCGATTTTCGATCGTGACGGTTTCCATTCGGTGGCCTCGTTTATAATTTGTTGGATACGCTCGCGATAGGGTTTGGGGAGCGCATTGAGTTTTGCGTATGCGCTTGTCTCAATCGTCTCTTTCCGTTCCCTAACGGTCTGAGACGATTGGTACCATAGCGATCGGCTGACGACTGTCGTATCCAATGACCTTAAGCCGCTAACGCGGCTGATTTCCATCCCAACAGCCGCTGCCAACATGACACCCTGGTGCCAGAATGTCTCCCTCCCGCTTTGTTGAATGTCTTATCCTGATCCGCTGGACGCCGATCAATCTCGCCTCGGCGCTGCAATGTGAGCTTTCCTGGATTGAGGCCATGGAGGCCGGAAACGAGCCGATTCCGGACGAGCTTGAAACCTGGCTCGAGGCGCTCGCTGACGTTCATGCTCAATTGCCGCCGCTTCGAAGCTTTCGAGGGCGTCGATCGGAAGCATAACGACACCTGCTGGCATCGCGCGCTACCAATCCAAATCCGGATCGATGAGATAGCCCGGGATTTGCGCATCCGGTCCGCCGGCAGCCTGCAACAAGGCCACGCAGCGGCCACGCTCGTGCTCGATCGCTTCAACGATCATCTTGACCGGATCCTTCTGGCCGCTGGCCAGATGCCGGGCCGCAATTGACCAGGCGGTCCGCTCGGTGCTTGAACGAAATAGGCGCGTTTCCGGAACCAACCGCTTCTCCTCGGCGACATGGGCCGGGACAATCGCAAGCTTACCTTGCGTGAACATTTCCAAAAGGTTGGCTGAAGACGCCTTTCGTGCTGGCATGTCCGCGATGACAAGGCTGCCCGTTGCCATGTGAAGCGCCTCGGTTGCCCCCCAGGGGTGTTTCTACTCAAATGAGATCATCTCGAAATCGCTGATATTGTTGTCCCAGGTGCCGGGTGAAAAGGCAGTCACCGAATGGGCCGTGCGCGCCCCTTCGTCGAGACGGCCGGTCGTTAGGCCGATCTGGTCGAAGAGCACGATCCCAACCGAAATCATTGCTCCTCCGTTCAGCGCCTCCAACTGGCGAAGGACCTGCTTTCCATCGGTCTGAAACAGGGAAATGCCGCGGAATTCGACGACACCGAGATCATAGAACGCTTCGATCTCGCAGACCTTGTTGTCTCGATAGCGCACGATTGGCGACGGAGTGCCGCGATGCTCGCTGAAAGACCCAGGGCGACGGCCACGCCGAGACCTGTCCGGCGCACCGAGCGCTATGGCAACGTCCTCGGGCGTCATCCCAAAGCGAATTGTTCCCATCCCTTCGAACGTTTCGATAAGCCATTCCATGAAGGTCTCCAAAGATCAATTCGCCGACGGGTGAGGTTAGGGGAGGCGGGTGGTTCAGCAAGCGTTGGCAGTCTTGAGAGAGCACCGTCACCCGACATGTCTGCCGCCGCGATAGAGAAGAGGAACAGCTGGTCACAGAAAGCTTCTAAGTCGATGACAACCGCCACCTCGGGTGGCCGATCCGGAAGCTTGATTGCCACGACGTTCGACCGCGTAAACGTATTATGCTAAATTAGCATGGCCGAAGGGGAGGGTGTCATGAGCATGCTTGATCGCCTGTTTTCGTCGTCGAACCTGTTTATCAGCGATGGGGGTCTGGAAACCGACCTGATCTTCCACGACGGCGCAGACATGCCGCTGTTTGCCTCTTTCGTTTTGCTCGATAGTCTCGATGGACGCGAAATGCTCCGACGCTACATGGTTTCTTATCTCGATTTGGCAGAGGCTGCAGGACGGAACTTTGTACTGGGCACGCCGACCTGGCGCGCCAACAGCGGTTGGGCTCCCAAGCTCGGGCTCGACGACGCTGGAATCCGGGATATCAACCGCCGTGCAATTCAATTCATCCGCGAACTGCGAAACGACCATTCCTGGCGCGACCATATCCTGATTGAGGGCGTGCTTGGACCAGCGGGTGATGGCTATGCACCCGAGCAACTTCTGCCCCCCGCCGACGCGGCCCACCTGCACAGTGCCCAGCTGGAAACCTTCGCAGAGGAAGGCGTGGACATAGCGTCAGCGTTCACAATCACTCACCCGGGCGAGGCTATTGGAATGGTCAACCGCGCGCGCGATCTAGGACTGCCATTTGCGCTCTCCTTCACGGTCGAGACAGACGGGCGGCTGCCGACCGGGCAGGATCTTGATTCCGCGCTCAGCGAGGTTGAAATGGAGACCGACGGATACGTCCGCTACTATGGGATCAATTGCGCCCATCCCGACCATTTTCTTGACCAGCTACCGTCACGCTGGCTCAACCGGATTGGCATGGTCCGACCAAATGCCTCGCGCCGCAGCCATGCAGAATTGGACGAAGCGACCGAGCTTGACGACGGTGACCCGCAGGAGTTCGGTACGCTTTGTGCTGAAATGGCAAAGCGCCTCCCGCGACTACGTGTGGTCGGCGGATGCTGTGGCTCCGACATGCGGCACATCAGAGCCCTGATTGCTGCAGGCGTCTGAGCTTTGGATTTGCGAGGCAGTCGTTGGGCAGCGCTACGCTTGAAACGATTAGGAGTTCTATAAATATCTGCTAAAATAGATCTTTCTTTAATAATTGACTGACTTGCAGAGGTTCGTTCGCATCAGACGGCGAAGGGAGAGAGTTATGTTGGAAGCTAGTGTCGTTAGCGGCGCGGCCATAAAACACGCCATAGAGACGCGGAACTGCTCCGCTTTGGCAGCTTTTTATGCGGAAAACGCATTGTTGCGCATCGTCGATAAGCATAATCCGCCCAGCCGGCCGCGCGAACTGGTTGGAAAGTCCGCGATCTCGGAATTCTGGGAAGATGTTTGCAGCCGTGAAATGCAGCACGTGGTAGACGCGACCGTTGGTAACTGCGATCGCATCGCCCTGACTGAGACATGCGCGTATCCGGATGGCACGCGCGTGTTTTGTGCTGCGATGATCGAGATCGCCGAAGGACATATCGTTCGCCAGACCATGATCCAGGCGTGGGATGAGTAGAGAAGGTTAATGATCGCTCGCGCGAATGCTCCATCGGGCGCAGCAGCAGAGCGCCGGACACCAATAATGATGGCGAGAGAGGGAGTGCTGTGAGGCCTTCGCTTTTCCATGCCTCACGACGTTTTCTTGCCCGAGCGGCGACGTCTCGTAACCGGTGAAATTCTTGTTGCATCGAGGAGAGTGACACGCACGGAAAGGCGGAGATTGCTACGGCCGAGGCCGAAGAATTTTCAGATATCAGAGGTCTATGCAACAACTTCCTCGACTTTAAGGGGTTGAGATCACTCATAGGGTAGCAAGCGCGTTAGTCTCGCCCGGCTTGACCGGTCGCGAGCCGCACTGACGTGGCGCCACGGCATAGCACAGCGCCTAGCCGTCTATCACGTAACGCACCTTTTGAGCCAGTTGCTCCAGGCTGAACGGTTTTTGCAGCAGATGCGTGCCCGGATCCAAAACGCCATTATGCACGACGGCGTTACGTGTGTAGCCGGTCGTGTAGAGGACCCTCAGTCCGGCGACCTTTTCTAAGGCGAGCACCGCAAGCTCCCGACCCGTCATTTCCGGCATGACGACATCGGTAAACAGCAGCGCGGGTTTCATGCCGGCTTCAAGCAGGGCAATCGCCGCCGCACCGTTCGAAGCTGCCACAACCTCGTAGCCGAGCTCGCGCAGAGCCTCGACGGAGAAGCGACGGACCCGCTCGTCATCCTCAACGACGAGAACGAGTTCACCCCGCATGCCGCGTGCCAGCTCGCCGCTCGCCGACGATTTTTCGTTCGCCTCTGCCTCGCCATAGTGCCGAGGCAGGTACAATTTCACGGTCGTTCCGTGGCCCAGCTCAGAATAGATTTTAACATGCCCACCGGATTGGCGCACGAAGCCGAAGACCTGGCTGAGGCCAAGACCCGAGCCCTTGCCGAACTCCTTCGTCGTGAAAAAGGGATCGAAGGCTTTCGCCAGGGTATCCTTGCTCATTCCCGTGCCAGTATCGGTGACCGCAATCATCATATATTGGCCAACGACCATTGAATGTTCCTGGGCATAGTCCTCCGCGATGAACGTGTTGGCAGTCTCCACGGTAAGCCGCCCGCCATTCGGCATCGCGTCTCGTCCGTTGACGGCGAGGTTGAGGATGGCATTCTCCAACTGGCTGACATCGGCGTTTATAAGCCAAAGGCCCGCGGCGAGAACGGTTTCGACCTTGACCTGCTCACCCAGCGTGCGCATCATCAATTCACTCATCCCGGCGACCATCCGGTTTGGCTCGATGACCTTCGGTTGCAGCGGCTGGCGTCGGGAAAACGCAAGCAGACGCTGCGTCAGCGCCGCGGCGCGATTTGCCCCATCCTTGGCGGCCTCAATGTAGCGGCCAAGGTCGGTTTCCCCGCGCGCGAGCCGGCGTTCAAGAAGGTTCATTGCTCCGAGGATGACGGCCAGCATATTGTTGAAGTCGTGCGCTACACCTCCGGTGAGTTGGCCGACAGCCTCCATCTTCTGCGCTTGCCGAAGCTGCGCCTCGGCCTCCATCAGCCGGTCTGTGCGCTCGCGCACCTCCTGCTCGAGGTCCTCGCGCGACCGGGCGAGAACTTCGCGGGCGTCGACGATCTCCTGTATGTCCGTGCAGGACCCAAACCAGCGCGTGATCGCGCCGTCCTCATTGCGTACAGCCTGCGCGCGGCCAAGCACCCATCGGTACTTACCGCTGCGATGCCGAAGCCGATATTCGATGTGGTAAGGGTCTCCCGTGTCGAGGCTGTGGCGCCACACGGACCATGCGCGGTCCTGGTCTTGCGGGTGAAACATGCCCGCCCAGCCTTCGCCATCGGTCGAACCCCACGGTACGCCAGTGAAATCGTACCAGCGCTGGTTATAATAGTCATGGTAGCCATCCGGCGTCGTCGACCAGATCATCTGGTCAATGGAATTGGTGATGGCGCGCAACCGCTCCTCGCTGTCGCGCAAGGCCGCCTCCGCGTTCTTTCGCTCGGTGATATCAAAGCTGACGCCGGGAAATCTCAGCGGCGTCCCGTCCGGCGCCAGCGTTGGCCGTCCCTCCGCGGTGACCCACCGGTAGCCGCCATCGGGCTGGACGAGCCTGTATTCCTGGGAAAGGATCCCGCCATCCTTCAAGACCGCAGCGATCGCTTTTGCCACCGCGCCAAGATCTTCCGGGTGAATGGCGGTGAAGAAATCGGCGATAGGCGCGCCGGCGGCGGCTTTGTCACGCGCGACGCCGTAAAGCTTGGCGAAGCGTGCGTCGGCCACCACCCGATCGTTGGGAACATCCCAGTCCCAGGTTCCGATCGTGTCAGACGCGCCAAGGGCATATTCGAGTCGTTCCTCGCTCGCACGCAATGCCCGCTCGGCCGATAGGCGCGCGGTCGTCTCATTGCCCTGATTGAATATGCCAAGGACTTCGCCATCGCGCCCGAAGATCGGTGCGAAGCTATAGTCCCAGTGGGTCTGCTGTATCCTGCCGCCACGTTGCATGGGCAGCATCTGGTCGGCGACTGAAAAGCCCTGACCCGTCCGTAGCACGGTGACAAGTTGGGGTTCGATCACGTGCCAGATGTCGGCCCAAACTTCGCGAGCGGGGCGACCTAGGGCCCAGGGATGTTTCTCACCTGCAATAGGCGCCCAGGCGTCGTTGTACAGAAGCCGCAGATCATTGCCCCAATAAAGTGCTGTCGGAAGCGTCGTGTTCAGACAAAGGCTGAGTGCCATCTTCAATTCTGCCGACCAATCAGCCCGGGCGCCAAAAGCCGTTCCTTCCCAGTCGATCGCTTGAATGCGCTGGCTCATCTCGCTGGTCACGTTGGGCGTAAAGGTCATCTTGCCATTTCTCAAGGTGTCGCAGGCGTATATGGGGAGGGCGGATGAATTGAAAAGTGGAATAAACCTGTGAAAGTTTTCAAATAATGGGAAGGGATATATCGGGGAATAGTGGCGTCCCCTGGATCCTCGCTCGCTTCCTGAAAGGACGGCGCGCTGGTGCGTACGCTGCTACGAAGCCCTGCGTCGCACCGTGCGTTTGGCGTTTTTATCGGTGATCTGGCGCTCGAGTTCGCCAATCACGTGGTCCAAATCGTAGGGTTTGGCGAAGACGCGGCTGGAGACGGCCAGATCTGCTTCTCGCAGGTCGCTTCGACCCGACACCACGATTGTCGCCGCCCAGGGGCGGTAATTGCTGAACAGCTCCAGCAAATCAAGGCCGCTTAACCCACCCGGAAGATCCACGTCGGTTATCAATCCGTCGATGTCTGCATGCTTTGCAACCTGGCCGATGGCCTCGAGCACACTTGCGGCCGCAAGCACGCGATAGCCTTCATCCTGCAACGCTTCGCTCAGGATGACGCGTAGGAGCGGCTCGTCTTCGACGATGAGAATGGTGTGCTGGGACATAGACATCAAGATCTCCAGTTCGTTGGCTCACACCCAACGTGCATCCCCCTGGAATTTCGCCCGTCCCCAGGGCCAATGTTTGCAAACAAACTTAATAAAATGCAAACCAACTGGCCGGGCAGGGTCGTTTCCAAAACCCTCCTTGAGTCCTTGTGTGGTCGATGGCGCCACATCGTATCCAAGTTTAAACCGGATCGCACGCTTGCACGGCGCAGGCATGACGGACGCGTTGACCGCGCGACGGCGGACCGTGCCCAAGGTCGGCCCCCCAAGACCCTCGCTAGTCCATTTGAATTTGCGACATATCCGCCGTGATGGTGCACATCACGCCCGTCTCGTCGTAGGACAGATGCGCGCTTCCTCTCATTTCGGCCGCAAGAAGCCGTTCGACGAGCAAGGTTCCGAAGCCCTTTCGTGTGGGAGGGGTCACGAGAGGTCCCGCCCTTTCCTTCCAGAGGAACTCGAGAAGGGGACTGACTGTCGGATCGTAATGCCATGAAATAGCGATCCGCCCTACCGTTACAGACAATGCGCCGTACTTCGCCGCGTTTGTCGCAAGCTCGTGGAGCGCGAGGGAAAAGGACAAGACGGCCTTGGGCGGCAGCGGAACGCTTGGGCCATCTATTCGAAAGGCTTCGGCCGGATATGGTGATATGGCCTGTTTGATGACCGCCTTTAGATCGGCGTTTTGCCAGTCGCCATGGACGAGGAGATCCTGTGCTCGACTGAGCGACCCGATCCGGCTTGTGAAGGCTTCGATATCACCTTTGTTGGCGTTATCGCGTCCAATTGTTTGCCTGGCAACGGCGATTACCGTGGCGAGAGTGTTCTTGACGCGGTGGTTCATTTCATTAACCAGCACGGTCTGCAGGCGCTCGGCATCCTTGCGGACCGTGATGTCGTGGGCCAGCTTGGACGCGCCGACGACACGACCGCTGGCGTCATGAATGGGCGACACGCTGAGAAGGACCTCGACAGGTCGACCATCCCTGCGAAGACGCACGGTCTCGTAGGGTTCGACGATACGACCCGCCCGGATCTGCCGGAGGATCGTCGGCTCCTCATCCTTTCGGTCCTCGGGGACCAGCATGAGGACCGACCGGCCGACAGCCTGACTCTCCGAATATCCATAGAGCCTTTCCGCCGCAGCGTTCCAACTAGTGATCGTCATGTCCAGATCAATTCCAAGGATCGCGTCATTGGAGGAAGCAATCATCGACGCTAGGTGCTTCTCGATTTCTTGGGCATGCTTGCGCGCTCCAATATCGATGCATATCGCGACGGCCTGCGAAATTTCGCCGTGTTCGTCCCTGATCGCGGACACCGAATTCGAAACCCAAACCAGACTACCGTCGCCGCGGACGTAGCGCTTCTCGATCTCGAAACTCTCGCCTGTCGCAAGCAGGCGGCTGAACAGATATTCGTTGTCCGGCAGATCTTCGAGGAAGGTGATGTCCTGCATGCGTGACCCGATAAGCGTCTCCATCCGCCGGCCTACGATGTCGCAATACCGCTGGTTCACGCTGATCAGATTTCCGGACAAGTCGCCAACGGCGATGCCGGCGGCCGATTGCGCAAAAACGGCGCGAAGGCGCTCCTCGCTTTTTCGCACAGCGGCATCCGCCTTCACCCGGGCTGTCGTCTCGTTGACAATGCAGAACACACCCCGCACGATCCGGTCCTGATCGCGAACCGGGGAATACGAGATATCGAAGTAGACTGTTTCAGGATATCCGTGCCGCTCGATATGGAAGGGCCTGTCCTTGGCGGCCACGGTCTCCCCCTGATCGAGAACGCGTTTGAGGAGCGGCTCGAGATCATCCCAGAGTTCCGTCCAGTTTTCGCGCGCGGGGCGGCCGAATGCGCGGGGATGTTTGTCACCTATGGTCGGGGCATAGATATCGTTGTAGAGCGCGACGAACTCTGGTCCCCAGAACATGACAATCTGGGCTTGCGAGGGGATCATGATATCAAGGGCGGCGTGGAGACATGCCGGCCAGTGAGTCCTTGGACCAAGCGGGCTGGATGGCCAGTTCACCGAATCGAGGAGCATGCTCACGGATTGCCCGCTGGAAGGCGGCTTCTCCATTTCAGACCCTTGTTCCCGCGTAACCTAAAAACATCGCGCCGACTGCTCAGTGCCAGTGAAAGATTATAGCAGTTCGGCTGATCGACAAGGGGCTACATAACGCGGAATGCGCCCTCGTAGGATAAGGTTTTCTCAGCCTCAAGTCTTCCCGAATGGAACCCCAACGCTATCTAGCCATTCTGCGGGCTAACCTGAATGGAACAGTCGAAAATGAGCAAAGACAAAGTCAGCGACGCGCGCGATGCTGGCGAGCGCCTTGTCGCATCGCATCCTTCCGAGGATCCGTTCGCGGCCGCCTTCAAGGCAACGCGGATGCCGATGCTAATTACCGATCCGCGGCAGGATGATAACCCCATCATCTTCTCGAACCGCGCGTTCACGGAATTGACAGGCTATAGTCAGCAGGAACTGATCGGTCGCAATTGCAGGATCCTTCAGGGCCCTGCCACCGAAAAGGCCGCGATCTCAATGATACGGGATGCCGTCCAGCATGAACATGATGTTGCAGTCGATATCCTCAATTACAGAAAGGATGGCAGCACGTTCTGGAACGCGTTGTTCGTCAGTCCTGTACGCGACCGCGATGGCACGGTTATCTACTTCTTCGCCTCGCAGCTCGATTTCACCAATATAAAGAGCAAGCAAGCCGAACTTGCCAGGGCCCGCCATGAGGCTGAACAGGAGGTGGCGCGCCGCACCGCCGAGCTCAGCGACGCCCTCAGTGTGAAGACGGAACTTGTTCATGAGGTCGATCACAGAGTTAAGAACAATCTTCTAACGATCGCTTCGATTATCAAATTGCAAATGCGGATGACCGCCGATCAAACAGTCGAGCGGACCTTGAAATCCGTGCTGGATCGTGTCGAAGCACTCAGCACCGTTCAGCGTAAGCTTCTCAACGATGAAAGACTAGGCCATTTCGACGTCGCGGATTTCGGTCGCGACCTGGTGACCGACATTGTCGGATCATTGAAGCGGCCAGACATCGTTCTGACGACCGATCTGCGACCAGTGACGGTTTCGGCCTCCAAAGCCTCTCCACTTGCCCTCATCATCAATGAGCTGCTGGGTGATTCCGTGCGTCGCGGATTGAGTGACGGCGGAGGCGAAATTCATCTCGAGATCCGCAGGCTGAACGGGCACTTCCTGATACGCGTTGTCGATACGGTCACACCCGTCGAGGTGGATAACGAGGAGAGCGCGTTCAGTCAGGCCATGCTCGATGCGTCCTTGCGCCAGCTTCGAGCCAAGATCGAGCGCAACATCCATGGTCATCGGACCGAGGTTAGCGTCACGCTGCCTGTTGAAGATTAGAAAGGAATGGCTTTGCGAACACTGATCGTGGAAGATGAAATGCTGCTCGCCCTGGAACTCGAGAGCGAAGTCGAGGCAAGCGGTCACCAAGTTATCGGCGTGGCGAGCGACTTTGCAGAAGCCTTCAAGCTTGTCGATGAGGCCATGCCGGAATTCGCTTTCGTCGATATCCAGTTGCGTGATGGCCCAACCGGAATCGATATCGGCCGCCACCTCGCGTCCAAAGGAATTCCGTTTATCTTCGTTTCCGGCAATCTGAAGCGCATCCCACACGACTTCGTCGGGGCCGTCGGCGCCATTGAAAAGCCTTACACCGTCAATGGCCTGCAAAATGCGCTCTCCTATGTCGACGAGCTGCTGGCCGGGACGGGGTCACCGGTCCCACCACCGAGCCTGATAATGTTTAGTCCAACAGTACCCGCGGAACACGAGAGTGGCGCGGCGCGAAACAGCGTAGCGGCCGGCTAGGCAGCTTGGCTGTGCCTTCGTTACCTCGATCATATGGGATGCTCTTGATCGGCGCTGGAGCTACCTGGACCGAGACACGTCGCAGCACGTGCCGGCGAGCAGATGCAAGGCGCGCAGAACCGAGCCACGATGAACGCGGGTGTCAATGAGCATAAAAGTCATTTCGGAGCGATCCGCTAACCAAGCATCCTAGCAGCGCGCCCGGTGCGATGCGTGGCGCTGTTGTAGTAGCTCGAAGCTTGCTGAACCGAACAATGGCGAGACTGCTCCATCACTTCCGGCAGGGGAGCACCGCGGTTCGCCGCCTCCGTCAGATACCCTGATCGTAGTCCATGCGCCGAGTAGTCTCCCGGCTCCAGTCCTGCCATGGCAACACGCTGCTGATGGTCGGATTGATCGACTGCGGATCGAGTGTGCGCCGTGAGACCGTTCCCCAACGACCGATCGCCCGAAACACGCTGCCACCCTCGATCTTGGCAGCCGCCATCCAGGCATTGAGCGCGTCCAAGGACCGGCCGGTGAGATGAACGATCTCATCCTCTTCGCCCGTCGTCGTCTTGGTGCGGCCGAGATGAATGGCGAGAGAGGGGAGCTGAGGGCCCTGGGGAACCGCAATCGGCGGCTCGACGGTCAGTTGCTCCCGGCTAAGGCCGGAGATTTCGCTGAGCCGGCGTCCGCCGGACGCGAAGGCAACCATCAGCAGCGCCCTGTCCCGTAGGTCGCCAGCAAGCTGGCCAACACATCGCCGGTGACAGCCTTGGCACTCTTGCGACGCCGCGGCCGCGGCACGGCGCGAATGGTAAGACGAATGGCGGATTTCAGGGCAGGGGAGGCGAAGGCGCCGGCCTGGCCGCGCCACTGTGTTAGGGTCGACTAGTTGGCCAGCCGGCGACGCACGGTCGCCGGCGCGTGCGGACCAACGGCTCTGGGAAACCCTTGTTGGCGCAGGTTCTCGTCGACCTCTGTCGGCATGCCGTGATAGGGATCGGTTTCGCGCCGTTGCGGATCCCACAGATGATGGGCGACGAATTTCAGAAGGAGGGCTTCGGGTGCTGGCCAGGGCAGGGATTTTCCGGTTGCCGCCAGTGATCAGGCCTGCAGGTAGGCGAGATCAGATGTCAGCGCGCGAAGTGTGTTGCCGCCCAGGCCCTGGTTGACGAGATGGCGCAGCGTCTCGATATCCTGATCGCTCAACAACGCGGCGAGCTCGCTCGATCGGCAGGACGGCCGCAATCGTATTGAGTTCCTCGGCGCGCCGTTCGCCTTGGTTTTTGCTGCCTTGTAATGTTCGGAGACGAACCGGATGCGATGGCTTGCCATCACGTGCCATCTTGATGGCATTGCCATTGGAGAGTACATTGCGCGTTGCAAGGAGATCGTCATGGCTGCACCGCAACTTTCTGTCCGAAGCTCCAAGGCTCGGGATTTGGCGCACAGGCTTGCTCGCCGCGAAAATAGATCGATCGCCGAAGTGGTTGAGCGGGCGCTTGAAGCCTATGAGGTTCGTGAAGCAGGGCGCGAACCTGCGTCGAGCTTCTATTCCCGTTTGAGGGCACAGGCCGGGACGGATATCGACCTGGAAGCGGTTGTTCGCGAAAATCGTCGTCCTCATCAGGGCATCGAGCTTTGATCTTCCTCGACACCAACGTCATCTCCGAGACTCTGAAAAAGGAACCAAACGAGGCGGTCATAGCTTGGCTGGTTCGCTTCGACGCAGAATTGGCGTTGCCCACAGTGACGATCGCTGAGATTGCCTTCGGTATCCAGAAGATTCGGCCGGATCAGCGCGCCGACCGATTGGAACAGGGGCTGCATGAATGGCGCCATCGCTTCGCGGATCGAATTTTCGGACTGACCGAGGACGCAGCGTTGGCTTATGGCGAAATCATGGGGATTGCCGCTCGAAAGGGACGGGGTATGTCAGCCCCGGACGGGATGATCGCGGCAATTGCCCAGGTGAACGGTGGGCGCCTTGCCACGCGGAATATCAAGGATTTTCAGACGACAGGGCTCGAACTCGAGTCCCCGTGGGAATTCTGAAGCCCAGATAGGCTTCATTCGCACCTCGTTGCTCGCAGGCCTTAGTCATCTGACCGGCGCCTTCCTGCCCTACACGGCGGGTACCCACCTTTCGTGTGGTCGCTTTCTGCATCCGCCTTCGTGTTCGCGATCGTGTTTCTTCACGCTGTGCGCATTCTGCGACCGGAAGACGCACTGCTCGGCAAAGCGGCGACCGTGTTCTCGATGGTTTGAGTCGTGCTCGCCTTCCTGTTTACGGTTGCTGAGGGTAATCCAGCAGATCCCGGGGGGGATGATGCACGTTGTCGCCAGCGGCAATTGTGGCTCTGCGTCAGAGAACGGTTTATGCTCAAGGCGCGTCAAGTCGCCGCTCTTGAGATGGGAGATCGGCGGTAATGAAGGGTAGGGGGACTCGCTGATTCCGGTTAGTTCCTGAACACGATGCAGGCGCCGCCGCTCTTGCGGACGACACGACAAACGGCCTCGGCTCCCTGTCGTGTCGGGCGGCCGATGCGGGCCGTGAATCGAAGCCGTGTTCCGAAGGCACGGTTAAGTTCTTTCAGGATCAGCGGTTTTTCCTTATTGAGCGGTGCAGGCAGAGACCGGACGGTCGCCAGGAACAGTCTGACGGCGACCGGTTTCTGGAAATGTCCCGCCAGTTGCGCGCCCCATGGCGCCCAGGCGCCTTCCGCTTCGAATTTCGGGGGGATGAGGCGCCGCGTGTCGGCAAGCGCGATACAGGCGTCCTCGAAGGACTCCTGCTCGTCGAGGCGCAGGTCGAGGACTGCGGGCGGGTTGTCGCGCCAGTCCTCGGCCGGATGAGCCGTGATATCGAGGACGTAGTTGCGGGTCTCTTGCGGCAGGCTACCAGTTTTGAGGAATGTTCGCAGTCCGCCTTCACCGGCATTGTAGGCGGCGGTGGCCAGGCCGAGATTGCCGAACCGGTCCCGCAGGTCATCGAGATATTCGGCCGATTTCTGCAATGCTTCCAAAGCGTCGAAACTGTTCGATAGACCGCGCCGTCGTGCGGTTGAGGGAATGAACTGCGCTATTCCTTCCGCGCCCTTCGAGCTGACCGCATCGGGACGGAACCGGCTTTCGGCCCAGATCAACCGTGCAAAGAAATCGGATGGCAGATCGTTCTTGCCGGCGAAGTGGACAAGCGCGGCGCAAATGTCGCGATTGAAGCTGGCCGCGCGGACGCAGAGCATTCCGGTGCTGGTGATAGCGGAGTAAAGACAAGGCGGCGCACGCCATTCGCTTTGCGCGATCGCGGCATCCGTCGGCGTGAAGGACACCAGCCCGGCCGCAACCAGAAAGGCAAGCCTTCTCCTACCCCATCTCCGTCGCGCGTGCCACATCTCTCCCTCGTGTGATTGATGCGAAAGATGACAGGACTGTACCTCATCTTCTGAAGGGAGTTGTAATCCCAGTAGATCTCCGCCAGACGAAAAAAGGGGAGGGGCGTCTACAGCCCGGCGGCCTTGGTTAAGTTGACGCGGAACCGGTCCCGCCGACGTTGGTAGCGACGGGTCATTTCGGCGGAGACATGACCGAGCTGCTTTTGCACATGGCGCTCGTCGACTTCGACCGAGGAGGCGAGACCGGCGCGCAGTGAATGGCCGGCAAACATCTGGCCGCGCTCAGCCTCGGAGAGATCGCCGCGCACGCCGGCGGCAAGCGCCGTCTTCTTGACGAGGCGCGCAATCTCCTGGTCGTTCAGGCGGTCCGGCCCGACGTCCTTGCCTTTCCCGGTCACGCGCCGGAAGAGGGGGCCTTTCGCGAGCTTGGCGAACTTGATCCAGGTTTCCAGCGCAGCAACAGGGCAGGTGGCATCGGAGGAGCCACGGCCGATCTCGACCTCACGCCAGCCGGTCTTGCCACGCAGCGTCAGCAGTGCGCCTTTGTCGAAGATCTCGATCCAACCGCGCCCATCGTCTGTCTGGTCGCGGCCAAGGTCGAGGCCGGTAATCTCCGAGCGGCGAAGGCCGCCGGCAAAGCCGACGAGCAGCATGGCGCGGTCGCGCAGGCCGCGCAGGGTTCCCCTCTCGAGCGTTTCGAGCATAGCGATCAGCTCTTCGGGCAAGATCGCTTCCTTCTGTCGTGGCGGGGCGGCGTGTTTGTTGCGAATGCCGGCCATGACGGTGGCGATCGCGCGATCCTTGCGATCGAGTTTTTGCGCGCCGCGCTGGGCATAATTCCAGCTGAGGGCGGCGAGGCGCCGCTCGATGGTTGAGACCGTGTTCGGTTTCATACCGCGCTCAGCCGTTCCAGACGCGCAGGCGGTGATGTAAAGCCCGACGACCTGCGGGTCCGGTGGCAGGGGCGACAGGTTCTGGCGGCGGCACCAGGCGGTAAAATGCTTCCAATCCGCCGCATAGGCCCGTCGCGTATTCGCCGAGCTGGCGGCCTCGACGTAGCCGCGAGCGCGCTCTGTGAGATCCTGCAGCTGGGCGGGCAGGCCGCCGACGGCCTCAGAAATGGGGGAGGGGCGGCCGGCCGACACCCCGGCCGCGGAACCATCAGCGGAAGCCGCTGTGCTGTGCGGCGGAGCAGAGCGCTCTGGAGGCTGAGTTTCGCTGTTTTGCTCGATGATTTGGGCTGTCATTCATAGTTCACTGGCGGACGGTAAGCTTCTGATATAGGGCGAATCATACTCGCAGTTGATGACCGGATTTTAGTCGAATTGGCGGATTTTTCGCGATAATTCGGCGGACGAACTTTGCAGCGAGGCAGCTGTGGTTCATGAGCCTGACAGGCATGTTGTCGACGACGCTGTCTGGAACGAGGCAGTTGCGAGAGAGGCTGTGATCCGAAGGCTGGTATCGCTTGAGCAGCCCCGTCGGTCTGACTTTCTGCGCGCCTGTCGCGAACTTGGACTTCGACGAAGCCGTCTATATGAGTTGATCAGGGCATATCGCGAGCATCCGCTGACAAGTTCGCTGCTGCCGCAGCCGGCCGGCACTAGACACGGCAGTCGGCGACTGCCGGACGAGACCGAAGCCTTGATCGCCGAGGCAGTGCGGGATTTCTACAAAACCCGTCAGAAGCCGAGCATCAATCAATTGCACAAGGAGATACGCAGGCTTTGCCGACTGCGTGGCGTTCGGGCGCCGTCCTGGCACACGGTGAAGGCACGGATCGTTGCCCTGGAGCCAGCCGAGCTCACCTTGGCGCGGAATGGGCCGAAAGCAGCACGCGACCGCTTCCGACCGGTTCCCGGGCGATACGAGGTCGAGCACGCCTTCGACGTTGTCCAGATCGACCATACGCTGGCCGATGTCATCGTCGTCGATCGTCAATACAGAAAGCCCCTGCAGAGGCCGTGGCTGACGCTCGCCATCGATGTCGCAAGCCGTATGATCGCGGGTTTCTACCTGACGCTCGAGGCGCCATCAACGGTTTCCGTCGCGCTCGCTATTCAGCATTGTGTGCAGCCAAAAGAGACATGGCTTGCCGGGCTGGGTATCAGCGCCGAGTGGCCGATCTCCGGGTTTCCCGATGCGATCCATCTCGACAATGCCAAGGAGTTCCGATCCCGTGCCTTGAAGCGTGGCGCTCAGGAGTATGGCGTAGAGCTCATCCACCGTCCGGTTGCGACACCACACTATGGCGGCCATATCGAGCGGTTGATCGGCACCATGATGGGCGCCATTCATCTTCTGCCGGGCACGACCTTCAGCGACATAGACGAGCGGGGTGACTACGATTCAGCCGCCAGTGCGGCAATGACGCTGGATGAACTGGAGCGCTGGCTAGCACTCGAGATTACCCGTTATCACGCCGATCAGCATGGCTCCTTGGGTATCCCGCCGCTTGCGGCATGGCGCGAAGCGGTCGCGCGGCGCGTTCGGCCTGTCCGCCAACCCCTCGATCTCGCCAGTTTTATGATCGACTTCCTGCCGAGCGTCGATCGGCTGGTACGAAGAGACGGCATCCATCTTTTCGGTCTACGCTACTGGGATGACGTGCTGAACATCTGGGCCGGCCGGCTCGATCGGCCGCTACGTATCTCCTACGATCCGCGCGACCTTTCGACGATTTTCGTGCGAGGTCCCAATGGTGCGCAATGGCCGATCCGCTTTGCAGATCTGCGGCGCCCGCCGATCACGCTCGGCGAGCACCGACGCGCGCGGGCAGCTTTGCGTGAGCGTGGCCTGGCGCTAGTCGACGAGCAGCTGATTTTCGAGACGATCGAGGCCCAGCGCGTGTTGGTTGATGACGCGGTCCGGCGCACCAAAGCAGCGCGTCAGCAGGTGGAGAAACGCAGCCGCGCGCTTGGTGCTGCTATCCCAAACAGATCGCCCGCTCCCGCCGAGGCGCCACAAACCGATGACGACCGTCCGATTGATTGGAGTAAGGTGCCGATCTTTCCCGTCGAGGAGTGGTCGTGAGAGGGGAGGGGAGCTACGAACATCTTGACGGCCGCTACCCCCGCTACGCCGCGCTGCCCGACGATGAGCGCATTGCCTGGATCAAGGCCGATCGCTGGATTGGTTTTGATCAGGCTGGAGCAGCAATTACACGTCTGAACGCGTTGCTTGCCTATCCGCCGCGGGACCGCATGCCTTGCCTTTTGATCTATGGCGACACCGGCATGGGCAAGACCAAGATCATTCGCAAATTCCAGCGCTCGTATCCGGCCAGGTTCGGCCAGGCAACCGGCGTGACCATCAGACCGGTCGTTGTGGCGCAGGTGCCGTCGGAGCCGGTCGAACGCGATCTTTACCGGGAATTGCTGGCAAGCCTTGAGGCTCCCGTGCTCGCCGGCGGCACACTTGCCCGTGAGAAGGATATCTGCCGCTCGTTGCTGCGCACCGTCGGCGCCAGAATGATTGTGCTCGACGAGGTCAACGGCATGCTGGCCGGCACCTATCGGCAGCAGCGGATTTTCCTGAACGCACTGCGGTTTCTCGCCAACGACCTAAAAGTTCCGCTTGTCTGCGCCGGGACCGATCTGGCGCGGCAGGCATTGCTGACCGACGCACAGCTTGCCGAGCGCTTCGAAGCGTTCCACCTCAAGCCATGGAAGAACGATCACGTCTTTGCGGCTCTGTTGAAGAGCCTGACCGGAATCCTGCCATTGCGCGCTCCCTCCGATCTCGAAAGCGACGTGGTGCGCGAGCGAATCCATGTGCTTACCAGTGGCGTCACTGCGCGGATTTTCCGGCTGATCGAAACGGCAGCCGAGGAAGCCATCCGGTCGGGGAAGGAGCGGCTCGACCTGATGAGCTTCGGCGACAATCTGGTTCTGCCCCTCGTTTCGATGACGCAGTCCGTCGAACGACGCGCGTCTCGCAGGCCGCAACAGGTGGGTGCATGATGGCCCGCCGTCTCCCCGTGGCACCGCGACCCTATCGTGGCGAACTGCTATCGTCGTGGCTTGCACGAGTGGCCTGTCGCTACGGCCTTACGCATCAAGCACTCGCCGACTGGATGGCCGATGGTGGGCGGAGTTTTTCGCCAATTCAATCCGTCGATGATCGGCTGCCGGCCCCCGAACAGGTCCGACAATGGGCCTGGAGCTGCGGTGTCGATCCAGAGCGGCTGCTCCGATTATCCCTGAGCCTGCGCCATCCGCAACGCCCAAATTCCTGGTACACGTGCAGAGGGCCGGAATGGGCGCCTTCAGCGATGATCGGGTCCCCAGCCGTCTGTCTTGCCTGTTTAGCGGCCGATCACACGGCCGATCGCGATTCGTGGCTACGGGCTGACTGGGTGCTCGCCGAGCACTGCATCTGCCCCAAGCATGGCCATCTTCTTCGCGATCGCTGCCTCGGATGTGGTCACCGTCTCTCCGTGGCGTTCCGCCTGCGAGAAGGACATGCACGCGCGGTCTGCAGCCGGTGCGAAGCGCTTCTTATCGATAGGGGAGGGGAGGACGACGCGCCGCGGGATGCCGCTCTGATCGAAGCGGCGTTATCGATCCAGCAGCAGGTTGCTCAAACCGTTGACGGCGAAGGCCCCGCGCATGAACAACTCGGGCAGGCGCTTGCGACGCTCTGGGCGCCACTCGATCATCCGGCGGCGCCGCGCCCGGTATTGGCGCTCTGGTTAAACCAGGCAGGCTGGCGATGCCCTTATGAGGCTCGCCATGCCGTCGGCGCGGCGGCGCCGCTCGGCCAACTGCCGGTAGGCTGGCGTTTCGTTACCCTGCTTGCTGTGAATGATGTATTCGACGCCAACCCGGATGGAGTCGCTACAAGCTCGCAAACCGCTATTCGTCTGGCGCGCCGCGCAGCATCGCGGCGGATGCGCGCTATGCCACCGCCGCCCCATGGAATGGCCACCGGTCCATTGCCGCGCAGTTCGGCTGAATATGAGCGTCTGGCAAATCAGATCCTGGCGGACCCAAGGTGGACCGCCGCACAACGCCTACCGCAGCGCAAACGCGACGGGACTCGTGCAAGGCTAATCGATGCAGCGCTTTCCAGGAAGGGGGGACCCGCAGCCCGCTCGCCGCCAGAGAGGAACAGAAAGCGCGGAAAAATCGAGTCACACAGAAGGCCATGGAGCGCGTTTCGATGGCCAGTATGAGTTGTTGATCGTCCGACGCTAAAAACCGCTACACGGGCTTCCCTGGCCGAAATCGGCGAAATCGGTGATTTTTCGGAAGAAGACGCCCGCGACCGCCGTCGATGCCGGTCGGGATTGCGTGCGAGCACCGGATCCCCGCTGTCCACTGATCAAGCGCACAACCAATCCGCCCGATGACCGCGAATGTCGCTGCCGAGGGACGCCAAAACGGGCCGTCCGGCGGTCAAATGCGAGCGACATGGGCCATCTCCCATATAAAGAGCATAATGAACGATAATGCAATCTTATCCGTCATTATACATAAGAGACAGGCCGTGCGGTTTTCGTCGAAATCTATAGCATAAACCGCGCACGCATTATAAGATGGCGGCCATGGATTCGCCCGTCACCCCTCTCGTCGCCGCGCCGGTGCTCCCGGCCGCCTTGCCCGGCTGGGCCTTGCCGCGTGGCCGCGAGCCGGACGAACTCGCCACCGCCTTTGCCGCCGGCATCGCCTTGAAATCGCTGGACGATCTTGTCCGCTCCGCGCCCGCCTGGGCCGGCTGCTGGCGCTCCCGCCAGGCCCTGAAATGTGCCGCCGTCGCGGTCCGGCTGATGGGTCGCAGCGAGGACGAGCCCGCGTTGCGGGACGCGCTTTTGCTGACGGCTGCGGGCGACGAACCTGGCCCGGCCGGAAAGGTGTTTTTGGCCTTCAGAAGGGTTGCCACGCGAAAGCCCGCGTTTTCCACGAAGGCGGTGGTGGAGCTTGCCGAGTTGTTGGGGCTGGCCTGGGACGATCGGCTGACCGCGGCCGTCGACTATGCCGACGACGCGTTGCAATCCGGTCGTCCCGCACCGATCGCCGCTGCGGACCTGGTCACGGCCATCCATGCCGTGCGGCCGGATGCCGAACCGCTGGCGTGGATGCTGGCCGATCTGCTGATCGCCGCGCTGCTGAAATGGGATTGTGCCGTGCCGCTGCTGATGGCCGAGCGCTATGGGCCCGCCTTCAAGACGCTTGGGGGCAGGGGCCGCGTGCGGCCGGGCGAGCCGGCCTTTGCCCGCGCCGTCTGCCTTGCCTTGGTTGAGGCAACGGGCGCGGCCCTGCGCACCGCCGGTGAAATCGCCCGCCGTGCTGAAACGCTGCGTACCGCAGCGCCAAAGGTCCGGACGAAAGGCGCCGGCGCGGTCATCCAGGCACTGCTCAATGAAGACGCCTTGGCGGCCTCGGCGCGAGGCAGCAATCTCTCACGCTGGGCGACGACCCGGCTATTCGACCGGCTGGAGAGTTTTGGCGCCGTGCGGGAACTGTCCGGGCGCAGTTCGTTCCGGATCTATGGGCTGTGACGATGAGTGAGCAGGACACTGCCAGCACGCGGCGAGGCCGCAGATCGACATCGGAGGACGAAGTCCTCCTGGATCGGGAGCTGGCCGACCTGCCGCCGGACTTGCGCTGGCGCGAATGGATGCTGCGAGTCGAGGCGGTGATCTTTGCCGCGGCCGAGCCGGTCGGCCGCGAGACGCTGGCCCGTGTCGTCGGTAAGGACTGCAGCATCGATCTGCTGATCGACGACCTGCAGGAAGAGCTCCGGGACCGGCCCTATGAGATCGTCTTCGTCGCCGGCGGCTGGCAGCACCGAACGCGTCCGCG
The DNA here is from genome assembly GCF_946479415.1 of uncultured Shinella sp. The sequence continues at coordinate 30,796 of NZ_CAMLFY010000045.1, forward strand.
TTTCGCCGTTCCGATTAGGGCGTCACAGGCACTGACGCGGAGTGCGGCACCGGCGCTGTCCGACTTCGAAGCCATGGTGCTGATGGCGATTGCGTATTTCCAACCGATCACCCGCGGCGACCTGTCGAAGATTTTTGGCAAGGAGATCAGCCGAGACACCATCGCCAACCTGCGCAACGCCAATTTCCTCGCCTCAGGCCCGCGCAGCCCGACGCCGGGCGCACCCTATACCTATGTCACGACGAAACAGGTCCTCACCGCGTTTGGTATGGAGACGCTGCGCGATCTGCCCGACATCGAGGCATTGGAGGATGCGGGGCTGCTCAGCCGCAAGGGCGTGCAAGACGAAGCCTTGGTGGCAGTCGAGGGCGAGGAAGAATAGATTATGATTAGGTGCGCGGAGAGTCTTCGTATCACGCGCTTTTATGGCCGCATCGGTTCAGGCCAGCTCGTCGATATTCTGGCGAAGCAGCGCCGGAAACGCCTTCAGGCCACTTTGTTGAAGTCCGTCGATGAAGGCTTCGACGGACGGCATTGTCTTGCGGAGATTGTGCCGGGCTCGTTTGATGCTGGATATCAGCGCCTCGGCGAACGCCGCATGCAGGCCGATGAGGAAATCATCCGGAGACTGGCTGGCTACACCGTAGGAAGCAAGGTCTCTTGCCGGAAAGTCCCTGAGATTCCAAGTGACGATAAGGGAGGCTTTCCCAGCGATGGTGGCTGCCAGAACGTGCCGGTCGTCAGGGTCGGGTAGGTGGAGGTCCTGGATCAAGCGGTGATAGTCGGAGACGTCCGCATTCGGCAAGACGGCCTTCATCCTGTTTCGCGTGGCTATCAGGCGTTCGATGGGCAATGACGGCGTGTTGGCTGCAAGATTGCGCATCCACTCGTCATGAATGTCGTCCGTCCAGCGTGCCTCGACGAGACCGTCGAAGGCGCACTGGATCAGGACGTTGCGGAGATGGAAGGGATAGAGGACGCAGGCATCATAGACCGCGACGGGCGGTTCAGAGGCCATGGGTCCGAATGAGGTCCTCTGTGTCGTCGGTAAGCGCATCCATCGCGGCCTGGCGGGTGTCGAGCCTGGATTTCAGGGCGAGCACGTCCTTCAGGAGGGCGCGCCGATGCTTACCCACGTAGCGGAACGGCAGATCGCCCCGGTCCATCCGCAGGACAACGAGAGGCCGTGAGATGCCCAGAATGGCGGAAGCTTCTGTTGGACTGAGTTCTTGGTCTTCAGCAAGGACGGCGACGCGCTCCCCACGCAGCATATGCGCCAGTAGGGCTTCAACCGCAGCGGCGGCCGACGGTGGAATTGAGAGCTTGTGCTCGCGGCCGCCCTCGTGGTGGACGTGAAGCTCGAGCCTGTCGCCAGCAGTAAGCTTGGGCAGGGGCGAGGCTGCCCTGCGGTCCCGATCCGACAACCCGGCGAAGTGAATGATCTGGCTGGCCATGATGCGGTCTCCTTGACGGCAATATAGTAGCTGAGATGCCTAACTGCAATAACTGAAACCGGCAGTTGGTATTATGCGACCGTGTCGTCTGGTTGCGCGAACCTCGCGGGAGAAGTCGAACAGCCGCACCAGGCTCCATTCCTGTCGTCGGGCGTTTGCAACCTCAAGCTCGTTTCTCGTGATGTAGAAGGGTGTGCGCTCTCACCCGTTTGTCGTCTTCACCTCAATGAGGCGTGGTGACCCATTCGGCGCGAAACTGGCAATATCATAGCCGGCGCCGTCACCGTCTTCCTGAGATACCCATCGGACCTTGTCTGCTAAATGGCTGCGACCGGAGGCTAGAAGGTTCCCTCGTTCGTGATGGAAGACGCGCTCTTCCCCGGCCTTTCCGAGGGAGCGGTTTCTCTCGTCCCTTCCCGCCACATCAAATCTACGAGCAATCGCCTCAAACTGTGAGAGTTCAGCCGGAGGAGGAGCATTCGTCATGGTCGGTGGCGAGCTAAAGGGGAGAGTTCGCGTATCAACATGGCGTTGGGCGACCATTGTTGCGCTAGACGCTTCAAACGACGGGTTCTTTGCGAGCCGCCTCGAAACGGCCTCCGCCAATGACATCTGCAAATTGAAGCGAGGTTGATAGCCCCTGATATACGGTAGCCCAAAGCCGATCATTGCGGCCGATATGTTGCAGTTCTTAAACTCGATCGAGCCCTTGGATCGACCGAGGGACTGCTGAAGACCCCTGTTGCTCATGGCCTTGTTGTAGGCGCGACCAGCCAGATCATCCATCAGCATTTGGAAGTAGACGGCGACGACCGCGTCGTTTTCCCGATCGGACCAATGTTCAGCGTTCATGCCGCCACGCTATGGCGGCAAAGCTCCTTTGTCATCTGGAAGCCCCGGAAATTCGAGTTTGACGGCTGGTATAGGTCTGCTCGGACTTGCTCAACGTTCGAACGCTACACACCCTTCA
>NZ_CAMLFY010000046.1 GCF_946479415.1 uncultured Shinella sp.
CGATCCACTTCTCTTGCCTCAAGCCGTCGAAATCCATGTCGTAATAGGGCAGCATCTTCGTGATGTGCTCCTGTTCCGACAGACCGAAGCCCGGCATATCGGCAACGCCGAGGCGCTTTGCCAGTTCCTCGATGACGAAGAGATTGGTGCGCACCGTCGCGGGCGGCTCGACGAGTTTCGGGCCGAGGATGATGTGCTGGTGGCCGCCGCCGCGATAGATATCGTCATGCTCGACGAACATGGTGGCGGGCAGCACGATATCGGCGAGCTTGGCCGTATCGGTCATGAACTGCTCGTGCACCGCCACGAAGAGATCATCACGCAGAAAACCCTGTTTGACGAGGCGCTGCTCGGGCACGACGTTCACCGGATTGGTGTTCTGGATCAGCATGGCGGTGACGGGGCCGCGGTCACGCAGCGCAACGGCGTCGCCCGTCAGGATGCGGCCGATCTGCGACTGGTCGAGCATGCGGATATCGGGATCGACGAACTTCGAGCCCGTCAGCTCCGCCTTGCGCAGGTGGAAGATGGCGGAATTGCTGTGGAAGGCGCCGCCGCCTTCATATTGCCAGGAGCCGAGGACGGTGGCGACGGACAATGCCGCATGCATGGAGACGGCGCCGTTGCGGCTGCGGGTAAAGCCGTAGCCGAGGCGGAAGAAGCTCTTCTTCGTCTGCCCGACGAGGGCGGCGAAGGCTTCGATTTCGCCGGCAGTCAGACCGGTGATCGCGGCCGCCCATTCCGGCGTGCGGGTGGCGAGATGCGCTTCGAGGCCGGCGGGATCGTCGGCGAATTTCGCCATATAGGCGCGGTCGGCGTAACCGTCGCGGAAGGCGACGTGCATGGCGGCGCAGGCGAGCGCGGCATCCGTGCCGGGGCGCAGCTTCAGCGCGATGTCCGCCTGCTTCATCGTCGGGTTGTCGTAGATGTCGATGACGACGATCTTGGCGCCGCGCTCCTTGCGGGCCTTGATCGCGTGGGTCATCACGTTGACCTGGGTGGAGACCGCATTGGTGCCCCAGATGACGACGCAATCGGACTTCGCCATTTCGCGCGGATCGGGGCCGCGCAGGGTGCCGGCGCCCATGACGAAACCGGTCCAGGCCGGGTTGGTGCAGATACTGTCGAAAAAGCCGGAATAGCGCTTGGCGTGGCGCAGGCGCTCGATGGAATCGCGCTGCACGAGGCCCATCGTGCCGGCGTAGTAGTAGGGCCAGACCGCCTCCACGCCATGGGCCTGCTCGGCCTTGACGAAGCTTTCGGCGATGGCGTCGAGGGCGGCCTCCCAGGAGATATCGGCCCATTCGCCGCTGCCCTTGGCGCCCCTGCGCACCATCGGCTTCATCAGGCGATCGGGATGATAGAGCCGCTCGGCGTAGCGTGCGACCTTGGCGCAGATGACGCCGGCCGTGTAGCTGTTGTCGGCACTGCCCTTGACGCGTCCCATGCGGCCATCCGCACCGATCTCGACATCGAGGGCGCAGGTGGAGGGACAATCGTGCGGACAGGCAGAATGGCCGATCCGCGGTTTTCCGAGATGGGGGGTCGCAACGTTCATGGCTTTTCTATATTGCAGAGCGGAAAGCCCCAAAAGGCAAATCATTCTACCATCGCAACAATTCATCGTCGCATCAGAGCATTTGATCGCGCGGGGACCGCATGAACTATCGCCACATCTACCATGCCGGAAATTTCGCCGACGTCCTGAAGCACGCCGTGCTCGCCCGCCTCGTCACCTATATGCAGGGCAAGGACAAGGCGTTCCGCGTGCTCGACACCCATGCCGGCATCGGGCTCTACGATCTGTCGAGCGAAGAAGCGCAGAAGACCGGGGAATGGCTCGACGGCATCGGGCGGCTGCTGGCCGAGGACCTGCCGCCCGCGGTGGCCGCCGTTCTTGAACCTTATCTCAAGGTCGTCAACGAACTGAATCCGGAAGGCGGGCTAACCCATTATCCCGGCTCGCCAAAACTCGCCCGCATGCTCTTCCGCCCGCAGGACCGGCTCTCGGCGATGGAGCTGCATCCCGACGACTACGAGACGCTGCACCGCCTCTTCGACAACGATTTCCAGAGCCGCATCACCCATCTCGACGGCTGGCTGGCGCTCGGCGCGCATCTGCCGCCGAAGGAGAAACGCGGCATCGTGCTGGTCGATCCGCCCTTCGAGATCGAGGGGGAATACGAGCGGCTGGTGGACGGGCTGGAAAAGGCCGTGCGACGCTTTCCCGGCGGGGTCTATTGCCTGTGGTATCCGCTCAAGAAGAACGCGCCCATCGCCGAATTCCACAAGGCGCTGAAAGAGACGGCCATTCCGAAGATGCTTTGCGCGGAACTTACGGTGAAAAGCGACCGCGGGACGACCGGGCTGACCGGCTCCGGCCTCATCGTCGTCAACCCGCCCTACACGCTGAAGCAGGAACTCGACGTGCTCTTGCCCTTCCTGAAGGAGCGGCTGGCACAGGACCGTTTCGCCTCAGCGCGGTCGTTCTGGCTTACAGGCGAGACGAAGGCCTCTTGACCTTTGCCCTCCGGCGGCAACAATCCCGCGCCGAACCGGGAGACTTTTATGACGCCTTCGCCTGCTGCCGACGAATGACGAAAAGACGGCCCTGCCTCTTTGCCCGACCTCTGTGGCTGGCCTTTGCGGGCCTGCTTGCGCTCGCCGGCTGCGGCGAGGACAAGCCGGCGGAAAAACCGCGCGTGGAGGAAGGCCGCAAGGTGCCGCAGACGCCGGCAAAGGTTCCTGTCGGCACGGGATTCGATTTCTACGTGCTCTCGCTCTCGTGGTCGCCAAGCTGGTGCGCGGAAAACGATGCCGGCGGCAAGACGCAGCAGTGCCGCAGAGGCAACGATTACGGCTTCATCGTGCATGGCCTGTGGCCGCAGAACGACCGCGGCTATCCGGAATTCTGCCGCACGCGCGAGCCTGATCGCGTACCGGATGGTCTGGGCCGCACCGTGCTCGACATCATCCCCTCCATGGGGCTCGTCGGCCACCAGTGGCGCAAGCACGGCAGCTGTTCGGGCCTGAGCCAGAAGGACTATTTTGCCGTGACCCGCGCGGCGCGGGACCGCATCCACATCCCCAAGGACCTGGAGCCCGAACGCGACGGGACGCGGCTATCGCCCGATGCGATCGAACAGGCTCTCATCGCCGCCAATCCCGGGCTTGACCGCAAGGGCATCGCCGTTACCTGCGCGGGCGGACAGCTGGAGGAGGTGCGCGTCTGCCTGACGCCGGATCTTTCCTTCCGCCCCTGCCCCGAAGTCGACCGCGCCGCCTGCCGCGCCAAATCCATCGAACAGCCGCCCATCCGTTGATAAGGAACCGCCGATGAAGATCTTCTATTCCACCACCTCACCCTATTCCACCAAGGTGCGCATGGCCGCGCATTATGCCGGCCTTGCCGCCGAATCGGTCGCCGTCGACACCAATGCGGACCCGGCGGAGCTGCTGGCGGCCAATCCTCTGGGAAAGATCCCCGCCCTGACGACGGACGACGGCCTGGGCGTCTACGACAGCCGGGCGATCATGAACTATATCGACCGCCAGACGCGCGGCTCGCTCTATCCGCGCAATGCGGCCAAGCGCCTCGAGGTCGATGTGCTGGAAGCGACGGCCGACGGCATCTGCGACTGCCTGCTCGCCATCGTCTACGAGCGCCGCGGGCGGCCGGAGGAAAAGGTGCACCAGCCCTGGATCGACCGGCAATGGGCGAAGGCCGAGCGTGCGCTCGATCACCTCGAAGCCAACATGCCGCGCCTTGCCAAGAAGCCGAATGCCGGCCATTTCGCACTGGCCGCCATGCTGCGCTATATCGAGCTGCGTTTCGCCGGCAAGTGGCAGCGCGGCCGGCCGAAGCTGAAGCGCTTCCTGTCGCGCTTCGAGGCCGTTTTCCCCGACTATGCGCAGTTCAAGGATTGAGGCGCCGCTTGCCTCTTTCGAACGGGCAAACAAAAAGGCCGGGCTTACGCCCGGCCTTTCCGTATTCCAATACCATTCAAGGATTAGAACTTCACGCCGAGACCGACGCGAACGGCGTGGTCCTGGAAGTCCGACTTCACATTCGTGCCGCCGAGGTCGAAGTTCTTGCCCTGGTAGTCGCTGTAGCGGTATTCGACGCGTGCCGTGACGTTGTTGGTCACGAAGGCTTCGACACCGGCACCGGCGGTCCAGCCGAGCGCGGTCTTCTTGTCCTTGCCGGCAGCGTTGCTCAGCTCGGTGTTCGTGGCAGCGACACCGGCGGTGCCGTAGACGAGAACCGGGTTGAGATCGACACCGACGCGGCCGCGCAGCGAGCCGTTGACGCCCTGCTTGGCGGTCAGGCCGTTTGCCGTCGCATCGACGCCCGAGTAGTTCACGTCGGCTTCACCACCGTAAACCAGCTGGCCGCTCTGCATGTTGTAGCCGCCGTAGATGCCGCCGCCCAGGCCGTTTGCCTTGGCGTCGCCCTGGTTCTGGAAATCACCGCGCTGCCAGCTGGCCGTACCACCGGCGTAAGCGCCGGCCCAGTTGCCCGAGGCGACCGGCTCGACATATTCCGAAGCCGGAGCCTGCGGAACTTCGTCGATGGCATCAGCCGCGTGAGCAGCCTGGAAAGCAACCATCGAAACGGTGGAAGCGATGAGGGTGGCGATGAGTGTACGCATGTTATTCTCCTTTACTAAACGACGCCCTCTTTTGGGAGGCTGTCGGGCGTCGTCATTTCCAATTCAGTCCCGCCCGGTTGAGGTGAAATTGAATAAAGATTGAGGAAATGGAAGAGCCAAAATGTGAAATGATTGTGGCAGCGACATGGCACAATTTGGATGTGACTTTTGCGCACCAGGTAAATCGTTAACCATGATTTTAACAAGTGCGAGAAACGGTAAAATATACTTCAAATTACTTTGAAGTGCCTTTTGCGGTTAATTTTTCCGCAACCAATTGTCATGGGGAGTTTAAGCCTGCGCAGGGATGTCTATATCTGGAGCCGGTTAATCAAATGAATCGGCAGGACGGACTTTTCTTGAACAAACCCTTGAAGACGGCCCTCGTGACGGGCGGCGCGAAACGCATCGGCAAGGCCATCGTGGACGATCTCGCGGCGCACGGCTTTGCCGTGGCCATTCATGCGAACGAATCTCTCGAAGAGGCGCAAGCGCTTGCCGCCGCAATTCAGGCGCGCGGCCAGAGGGCCTGCGTCGTGCGATGCGACCTTGCGGACGGCGTGGCGACGGCGGAGCTTATCGACAGCGCAGCCGCAGCGATCGGCCCGCTCGACCTCCTCGTCAACAATGCCTCGCTGTTCAAACCGGATACGGTCACGGCCTTCGACGACGCGCTGTGGGACCGGCATTTCGCCGTGCATGTGAAGGCGCCGTCGATCCTGGCGCGTGATTTCGTGCGCCAGTTGCCGCCGGGTGTCGCCGGCTCCATCGTCAACATCATCGACCAGCGCGTCTGGAACCCGACGCCGCGCTATTATTCCTACACGCTCTCCAAATCCGCCCTGTGGATGGCGACGCGCACCATGGCCCAGAGCTTTGCGCCGCAGGTGCGCGTCAATGCCATCGGCCCCGGCCCTTCCTTGCCGAACGAGCGGCAGGACGATGCCGCCTTCCAGGCGCAGGTCGAGGGGCTGATCCTGCGCCGCGGCCCCGATCTCGACGAATTCGGCCGCACAGTTCGCTTTTTGTTCGACACGCCGTCCATAACGGGGCAAATGATAGCACTCGATGGCGGGCAGCATCTCGCCTGGGAAACACCCGATGTCGGGGGAATAGCCGAATGAATGGCCGGAAGGTGGAGGATGGCGGCATCCTCTACGACGAAACCGAGACGGACGAGGACGACGAGCTTCAGGAAAGCCCGGCGGCGGGCACCAGCGCGCCTGTCGTCGCCACGCCCGGTATCGACTGGAACGAAGGCGGCGACGTGCCGGAAGGCGTCACCGGTGCCGACCTGATCCAGCACTTCGTCAACCGCCTGCCCAACAGCCCCGGCGTCTACCGCATGTTCAATGCCGATGGCGACGTGCTCTATGTCGGCAAGGCCCGCAGCCTGAAGAAGCGCGTGTCGAACTATGCACAGGGCCGCGTGCATTCCAACCGTCTCACGCAGATGGTGCGCCAGACGGCCAACATGGAATTCGTGACGACGCGCACGGAGACCGAGGCGCTGCTGCTCGAAGCCAATCTGATCAAGCGCCTGCGCCCGCGCTTCAACGTGCTTTTGCGCGACGACAAGTCATTTCCCTATATCCTGCTGACCGGCGACAACCGGGCACCGGCGATCTTCAAGCATCGCGGCGCACGCTCGCGCAAGGGCGACTATTTCGGCCCCTTCGCCTCGGCCGGCGCCGTTGGCCGCACGATCAATTCGCTGCAGCGCGCCTTCCTCCTGCGCACCTGCACCGACAGCGTTTTCGAAACCCGCACGCGCCCCTGCCTGCTCTACCAAATCAAGCGCTGTTCCGGCCCCTGCACCCATGAGATCCGCGATGCGGACTATGCCGAGCTGGTGCAGGAGGCGAAGGACTTTCTCTCGGGAAAAAGCCAGAAGGTGAAGGCGCATATGGCCGAGGCCATGAATGCCGCCGCCGAGGATCTCGATTTCGAGCGCGCCGCGGTCTTCCGCGACCGGCTGGCGGCGCTGTCCCATGTGCAGAGCCACCAGGGCATCAACCCGGCCGGCGTGGAAGAGGCCGATGTCTTCGCCATCCACCACGAAGGCGGCATTTCCTGCATTCAGGTCTTCTTCTTCCGCACCGGGCAGAACTGGGGCAACCGCGCCTATTTCCCCAAGGCCGACCCGCAGCTTTCAGGCAGCGAAGTGCTCAATGCCTTCCTTGCGCAGTTCTATGACGACAAGCCCTGCCCGCGGCAGATCCTGTTGTCGGAGACCGTGGAGGAGATCGAGTTGCTCGCTGAAGCGCTGTCCGAGCGCTCGAACTACAAGGTGACGATTTCGGTGCCGCAGCGCGGCGAGAAGAAGGACCTCGTCGATCACGTGGTGGCCAATGCCCGAGAGGCGCATGGCCGCAAGCTGGCCGAGACGGCCTCGCAATCGCGCCTGCTCGAAGGGTTCGCCGCGACCTTCAAGCTGCCCACCGTGCCGCGCCGTATCGAGATCTACGACAACTCGCACATCATGGGCACCAATGCCGTGGGCGGCATGGTGGTGGCAGGGCCGGAAGGTTTCGTGAAGAGCCAGTACCGCAAGTTCAACATCAAATCGACCGACATCACGCCCGGCGACGACTTCGGCATGATGAAGGAAGTGATGACAAGGCGCTTCTCCCGCCTGATGAAGGAAGAGGGCCTGCCGGACCGCACGGCCGACCAGAGCACGGACGCCGCCGACCAGCCCTTCCCCGCCTGGCCCGATGTCATCCTCATCGATGGCGGCCAGGGCCAGATGACGGCGGTCAGGGCGATCCTCGAGGAGCTTGGGATCACCGACCAGGTCGTCGCCATCGGCGTCGCCAAGGGCGCCGACCGCGAGGCCGGCCGCGAACGCTTCTTCATGCGCGGCATTCCGGATTTCTCGCTGCCGCCGCGCGATCCCGTGCTTTATTTCGTGCAGCGCCTGCGCGACGAGGCCCACCGCTTCGCCATCGGCTCGCACCGCGCACGGCGCAAGAAGGAGATGGTCAAGAACCCGCTCGACGAGATCGGCGGCATCGGCCCGACGCGCAAGCGCGCCCTCCTCCAGCATTTCGGCACGGCAAAAGCCGTCTCCCGCGCCGCCATGGTCGACCTCATGGCCGTCTCCGGCATTTCCGAGAGCGTCGCCCGGATCGTCTACAACCATTTTCACGACGATGCGGCGGGATAGTAAGGCTGCCACCGTAAATTCGCCAAGAATTGCCGGAAACAAAGGTTGACGGCGCTGTCACAAAGACCTCATCTAGCCCAAACTGATCGAGACTGAAGAATCCATGGCTTCCCGCGCATATAGCATCCCGAATCTCCTCACCTACGCCCGCATCGTGGCCGTTCCGCTGATCGTGCTCTGCTTTTTCGTGGAAGGGCGCCTGCAATCGTCGGATTTTGCGCGCTGGACGGCCTTGGGCCTCTTTGCCGTGGCATCGATCACCGATTATCTGGACGGCTATCTCGCCCGTATCTGGAACCAGACGTCGAATATCGGCCGCATGCTGGACCCGATCGCCGACAAGCTGCTGGTCGCCTCGGTTCTGCTGCTGGTGGCCGCCGACGGCACCATTGCCGGCTGGACGATCTGGGCGGCGATCATCATTCTGTGCCGCGAAATCCTCGTTTCGGGCCTGCGGGAATATCTCGCCGACCTGAAGGTCAGCGTTCCCGTGACGCGCATCGCCAAGTGGAAGACGACGATCCAGATGCTGGCCATCGGCTTCCTGCTGGCCGGCCCGGCCGGCGAGAAGGTGCTGCCCTACACGACCGAGATCGGCATCACCCTGCTCTGGGCCGCCGCCCTCATCACCATGTATACCGGCTATGACTATTTCCGTGCCGGCCTGAAGCACATCGTGGACGAGTGAGATGACGAAGCTCGTCTATTTCGCCTGGGTGCGCGAACGGATCGGCAAGGGCGAGGAAGACATCGATCTTCCCGCCGACGTCAAGACCGGCACCGACCTGTTGCGCCACCTGAAATCGCTCGGCGAGGAATATGCCCATGCGCTCGAGCATGAGAAGGTGATCCGCATCGCGATCAACCAGGAGCATGTCGAGCACGACGAGCTGATTACCGGTGCACGCGAGATCGCTCTTTTCCCGCCGATGACGGGGGGCTGAACCGTGGCCGGCGGCGTTTCGGCTCCGGTGACCGTGCGCGTCCAGACGGATGATTTCGACGCCGCGGCCGAGGCTGCCCGCCTCACCGAAGGCCGGGCGGATGCCGGCGCCGTCGTCAGCTTCGTCGGCCTCTGCCGCGATGAAGGCAGGCGTCTTTCCGCGCTGGAACTGGAACACTATCCCGGCATGGCGGAAGCCGAGATTACCCGCATCTGCGCCGACGCCGTCACGCGCTTTTCCCTCCTTGGCATCACCGCCATCCACCGTATCGGAAAAATCGCGCCGGGCGCCAATATCGTGCTCGTGGTCGCCGCCGCCGCCCATCGCCACGCCGCCTTCGACGGCGCGTCCTTCATCATGGATTACCTGAAAACCTCGGCGCCCTTCTGGAAGAAGGAGCACTTCGCCGACGGCCGCGACGGCGGCTGGGTCGATGCCAAGGAGAGCGACGACCGGGCGCGGGAGAAGTGGGGCTAAGCTTACATCGTGCCCGTGAGGTGGATCCTCGGCTCAAGGCCGAGGATGACGATGGAAGAGATGTCGGAGTGATCAAGGCGACTGCACCGCATGCCGCATTGCCGGACAAGGAGGCGGCCTATTGTCCTCCTCTGCGTCATCCCCGGCCTTGAGCCGAGGATCCACGCTACACGGCGCGCCGCTTACGGCACCGGCTTCTCCCGGCGGAAAATCACCAGAAGCAGGACCAGCGCGGAAAAGATCACCAGATCCCGCCACAGGAAATCGCCGTAGGCGCTCCAAAGCGTCTCGGCGAGACCCATGGCCGCGCCGCCGAGCGCGGAAAGGAGCGGCGCCCCTGCCCCGCCGATGGCGGCGATGAACAGCACCTTGACGCCGAAGACCAGCCCCGCGCCGAAATCCATGTTGCCGTAATAGGAAACGGCGAGGATGCCGGTGAGGCTGGCGATGAGCGCGGCCACGGCATAGGCCGAGAGATAGATGCCCGCGGCATCGACGCCGCAGAGTTCGGCCGCCTGCCGATCCTCCGAGACCGCCCGCCAGCGTCGGCCCCAGGCAGAGCGCGATAGAACCCAATAACCGATGCCGACGATGGCAAGCATCGCGGCGGTGTTGGCGAGCTGGATCACCGTCAGCACGACGGGAAAGGCCGGATCGTTCCAGAAGATGACGCGCGCATTGAGGAAGGGCGGCAGCCAGAGGCTGCGCGTATCGGAAGCCAGCCGGGCCGTCTCCATCAGCACCAGCACCACGCCGAGGGCGGCGACCACCACCGTATTGTCGGAGGAAAAGGCGAGCGGGCGCATGACGTGGCGCCCCACCACCAGCCCCGCACCGACGCTGTAGAAGAGCGCCATGACCGCACCGAAGCCCAGTGCGGCGGGCAGCACGAGCCAGAGATGGCTCCAGCCGTAACCGGAAAACAGCACGAACATCTGGGCGGCAAAAGCAAAGAGCGCGCCATAGCCGATATCCGCCCGGCGCGTCACCGCAAAAGCGATGGAATAGCCGAAGGCGAGCGCCGCGTAGAGCGCCGCGACAGGCACGGCGTTGGCGATCTGCTGGAGGAAATAGGCCATGGCGGTTCCGGGTTTGCGCATCCAAATTATAACTGGCAAAATCAATTTTACCAGTTAGAATATGCCATGACCTTTTCCTGGACCCCCCATCGTTTTTCCGGTGGCGCGCTTGCGCTCGATGTCGCGAATTCCGTCGTGCTGCGGGCCGATCCCGAACGCCGCGTCGATCGCTTCGCTGATCCCGCGACGATGGACGCCTTTCCCTCCGGCGCGAACCGGCATGGGGCGGAACGCGATCACTTCGGTCCGCTGGAGCCGGTGAAAGAGCCGGCGCGCGAAGGGCTGGTGCGGCTGCGCGAAGCGATCGACCGGCATTTTCGCGCCGAGGTGCTGGGTGGTGGCAAGCCGGCGCTGCTTGCCGATCTGCTCGATGCCATTTCGGCGACGCTGCGCCTGTCGGGCGAGCGGCCGCAGGCGCTCGATTGCGCCACGGCGCGCTCCGCGCTGATGCTGTTGTCGCGGCCGGAGCCGGAGCGGCTGAAGATTTGTCCGAACTGCAACTGGCTGTTTCTCGATCGCAGCCGCAACCGGTCGCGCGCCTGGTGCGACATGGCCGTCTGCGGCAACCGCGTGAAGGCCAGCCGCCACTATCGCCGCAACCGCGAGGAGCCAAGCCTATGAAGAGGTCCCTGCTCGTCATCCTGCCGCTTGCTTTTCTCATCACCGCCTGCCAGCGCGAGACCGGCCCCGACCCGCTGAAGCTCACCGGCAAGATGTTCGTCTTCAACTACCGGCTCGCCTATGCGACCTATCTCGTGACGCTCGAGCAGACGGAGCCTTTGCCCGAGGGCTCCATCGTGAAGGCGGAATTCGAGAACCCGGCCGGCGGGACACCGCTGACGCTGGAGCGCAAGATCTTCCCGAAACTGCCGCGCGTGGTGCTGGAAAGCCCCGACGTGACCTGCGTGAAGAAGAACCAGCCCTACCGGGTAACCATCTCGCTTCGCGGCCCTGACGGCAAGGAGCTACAGGCGCTGGAAACCCAGGTCACATCCAATCTCGACCAGAGCATCCTGCCGGAAAAGGCGCTTATCGTCGGCCCCGCCTATGAGAAGAATCCGGAGGTTTTCAAGGACGGCAAGGCGCCAGCGCATTTCGAAACGGCAAAGTGCGCGACCTGAGCGAATATTCGCCTCCTCTTATGCGTTCCGCCTGAAACGGATTTTCGGGAGGATGGTCGCATGCGGTTCGTGCCTGCCTTGGCTCTTGGTTTGTCGCTTCTTGCCACCACCGCCCGTGCCGAAGGACCGGCCGCCTGCCCGGCGCAGGCCACCATCCTTGCTTTTTCGGATGCGGTTCTCACGGAGCGGGGCAAGCTGCCGCGGCTGAAGGCGCGCGGATTCGGTGCGGAAGCCGCCTATCTGAAAATCCGCTACGGCAAGCTTTCGATGGAGGACGCGGCCGCGCTTGCGAACGGGCTGCGCGATGCCGGTGTGCGTGAAGCACTCGACCTCGCCGGCGCCATCGATGCGACACGCGGCGGCTACGATGCCCTGAAGGTGAGCGATCCGGTGCAGCTCAACGGGCTGATCTCCACCCTGCGCGCGATCCTGCAGCATGGTGACGGCGAGAAGCTGTTTTCCGCCATTGCGAGCCTGCCGCCCGAACGGCGGACATCCCTCCTCGGCAGCGTCGTGCCTGCCGTCATCGACTGGCCGGACGCGGACAAGGTAAAGCTCGCCGCATCGGCGGGCCGCCACAAACTGTTCTTCGTGCAGGCCGGGCTCGCCGCCAGCCAGCGTGATGCGAATGCCTGGCCCGTCTTCGTCGCCGGCTTTGCAGACCAGTCCATGATCCCGGACCTGACCCGCATGTGGAACTGGGCGCCGGCTCTCGTCGGCAGACCGGCCCTGCCGCGCATCCCGCTGCCGGATGCCAAAATGCAGGCGATGCAGAAGAGCCTTCACACGGTAACGGTTGCAGCAGCACAGGAGCCGGAACGCGATTTCCTGATGACCTATGTGAACCAGACGGGCAGCATCCCGCCTGCGGAAAAGGCCGCACAGGCCGTGATGGCCGAGATCGCGGCGGGACGCATCAAACCCGGCGGCCTGCTCAATACGGCGTGGCTGACGGCCTACAGGGTTCTGCGGGAAAACGAGGCCGACCCCACCGTGGTCGACGGCACGCTCGAAAGCATCGACGTCCATATGCGCGCCGTCGGCGACGTTTCGGTCCGCGACGTGATCGACCGGGTGATCGCAACCGATACGCTCACGCCCTACCTCACCGGCAAGAGCGCGGATCTGCCCGCCATGCCCAAGGACATCAGCGCAAAATTCCAGGCGAAATGGCCGCTGTGGACGGAGCTTGCCGGATCGCTGAAATCCTCGCCGCTGACACCCTTCGCGAAGGACGAGGCGAAAGCCCCCATCGTGGCGGAGCTGCTGTTTGCGGCAGGCGATCCGTCCCGCCTCGCCGATTTCGTGCTCGCGGCGGAGCCCGCGGAAATGAAGTTGGCGCTGGCGACGGATTTCGCGATGCGGCTCGACCGAACCTGCGCCAGCGTTCTATCCCACCCCGCCGAAGCGCTGATGCTGGCGGGCCAGCCGATCTTTAAATTCGACCCCGCAAAATGAAGAAACCGGAGCCTTGCGGCCCCGGTTTCCCAATCATATCAAAATCGTACGGCCTCAGCCGGACAGATTGATTCAGCCGACGATTTCGGTGTCGGAGAACCAGTACTTGATTTCCTGGGCAGCGGTTTCCGGGGCGTCGGAGCCGTGAACCGAGTTTTCGCCGATCGACAGGGCGTGCGTCTTGCGGATCGTGCCTTCGTCGGCGTTGGCCGGGTTGGTGGCGCCCATGATTTCGCGGTTCTTGAGGATCGCGTTCTCGCCTTCGAGAACCTGGACGATCGTCGGGCCGGAGGTCATGCCTTCAACCAGTTCGCCGAAGAAGGGGCGTTCCTTGTGAACGGCGTAGAAGCCTTCGGCTTCGCGCGTGCTCATCCAGACGCGCTTGGAAGCAACGACGCGCAGGCCCGCATCTTCCAGCATCTTGGTGATGGCGCCGGTCAGGTTGCGCTTCGTCGCGTCCGGCTTGATCATCGAAAAGGTGCGTTCAATCGCCATTTTCCCGTTTCCCTTTGGTTTTCCGGTGAAAGTGGCG
Source organism: uncultured Shinella sp. (assembly GCF_946479415.1). The sequence goes on from NZ_CAMLFY010000046.1 coordinate 13,433, forward strand.
GTTCAATAGCCGCCAACGCCCCGCAAAACAAGGGGGGCGCGGCTTTTGGCGATCTCGACAGCAAACTTTCACGCAGCCGTCACACGCCGCCCGGCGCCACCGTGCAGATCGAGGCAGCGGGCAAACCACAGCGCAACCGGATCGTCCTGCGCCAGCACCTTCGTGCCGGCTGTCGTGCGCAGCCATTGCAGCGCGCCGAAGACGATGTAATCGGCAAAGAGCGGACCTTCACCGCCGATGAAGGGCTGGATCTTCAGCATGTTGCGCAGCGGCTGAAGCTTCTTGGCAAAGCCCTCGATCTCCGCCGCACCGGCCGCCGCGATATCCTCCAGCGAGGCGCCGAGGCGCTCTTCCCGGCTGCGGCGGAAATAGACGCGGTCGGCCTCGCCGAGCAGGTTATGAATGTCGAGAATGGCGATGCGGGTGATCGCCATGTGCAGGATCGATTGCGACCAGCTTTCGATGAAGCGCGCCATCGCCTGGCCGCCCTGCCCGCCGAACAGCGAGGGCCGATCGGGATAGGCCGCATCGAGATAGAGCGCGATGGCGAAACTGTCGCTTACCAGCCGGTCGCCATCCCGCAAGAGCGGCACCGTCGCGGTGCTTCCGCCTTCGATGGCCGCAATCTGCGTGAAGCCGACCGGCACCGTTTCGTAGTCGAGGCCCTTGTGGGCGAGCGCCATCACGGTCTTCCAGACATGGGGCGAAAACTGGCGTTCCCTGTCGGCGCCGGCAAGCGCGTAGAGCAATCGTGTCATGACATCCTCGTTCCGGTTTGCGCCATGGCAGCGCAGGCTCGTTCTGGTTCGCGCTATAGGAACGCAGGGCGACCACCGACGCAAATCAGATAATTTCATAGGTGACATCAACGCCGCCGATGCACGCATCCGCTATAGTCAGAGCAAATCACGGAGAGACCGATGCTCGACCACTACCGCATGTTCGCCGCCTATAATGCCTGGGCCAACCGCGCGCTCTACGAGGCCGTCGGCCAGCTCGACGATGCCGCCTACCGCAAGAACCTCGGCGCCTTCTTCGGCTCGCTGCACGGCACGTTGAACCACCTGCTCTGCGCCGACCGCATCTGGCTGAAGCGTTTCACCGGCACGTGCGAGGCCCCGACCAGCCTCGATACGATCCTCCATGAGGATTTCGGCGGCCTCAGGGCCGCGCGCCAGACGGAAGACGCACGCCTTGCCGCCTATATCGACGGGCTCGACGAGGCCCAGATCGCGCGCGACTTCACCTATACGCCCCTGACCAACCCCACCCTCGTCACCCACCCGCTCGGCCCCGCCCTCACCCACGTCTTCAACCACCAGACCCACCATCGCGGCCAGTGCCATGGCATGCTGACGGCGCTCGGCGGGCCGAGCCTGTCACTGGATCTCATCTATTTCGCGCGCACGGAGGGTTCGGTTTTTTTGCGCGCTGGAAGTTGAGTAAGTTGTCATTTTCCTGCAATAGTCGTGAAACAGTCATGCGTTATGGGAGCGCAGGACGACGATTTCGGGAGACGGGCCGAGGCTGTCACCCAGGTGACAGGCACCGGAGATTGGCGGTGCGATAGTCGCCACCATTGGAGGCGACCCGAAACGGCCGGCCTCACCGGAGAGAGGAAGAAAGATGGCAAGAAGCAATGAGGAATGGGCTGCCCTGCTCGGCAGCACGCTTTGCAAGATGGCACGCGTCTACGGCACCGATGCCCCGAACGCCTATCTGCCGGAAGATTGCTATCCGGTGATCGAGAAGACATTCGAGGTGGCGCTGAAGGAAGCGCGCGCCGAAGGATATGCCGCCGCCATGCGTGAAATGCAGCAGGCCCGCCCGTCGCGCAACGCTGCAAACGTGCCGCGTCCGACGATCGTCGGCCAGGTGATGCGGTCCTTCGCCCTGACCCGGCGGCTTGCCTGACACCGGCGGCTTCCAAGGGTGGCACCCCGCCGCCCTTGGAAGCCGACGCAACTGCGCATTGTCAATTCGGCGCGAATTCTCCTTCAGCAAACGCAAAATTAACCGCACAATCCGATAGTTACGCCAACTGATCTTCCTTGAGCGCAGGCGAAATCCGCCGCGCCCCATCCGATGGCGTATCATGAGTAGCAAGGCCGCCCCCGCCCCGAAGGACACTGCGTCCACCGTTCCGCCGATCATGGCGCGCATCGCCCATGTCATGGCCAATCTCGGCATTGCCGGGCTGCCGCGGAACTATGAGCTGCTGTTCGAAGCCCTGAACGGCAATGCGAGCGTGGCACGCGAGATCGCAGCGCTTGGCAAGACGCCGGACCAGGCGGCGCTCGATGCGGTCGCGTTGCGCCATTCCCTTCCCAGCCACAATGTGCTGGCCGCCGGCCAGGCAGCCGGGGAAGCCGTGCGTGTGCTCTCCGAAATCGCGGAGACATCGGAGGCGAACCGCCGCCAGCGCGCCGCCGCCATGCAGGAGCTGGAGGAAATCTCCCTGCGCATGCGCAAGGACCCCGTGCTCGGCATTTCGGATTTCGCGACCGATACGGTGCGCCTTTTGTCCATCGTGCGCGATATCCTCGGCAGCGACCGTGCGTCCGCCACACGGATCGACGATCTGCAGGCCCATCTCGATGGCCTGCGCTCGGGCCTTTCGGTCAGCCGCGAGGCGCTGACGCATGATCCGGTCACGGGTCTTGGCAACCATGCGGCGCTGCTCGGCCGGCTGAAGACCTTCTTCCAGTCGGAGGCCGAGAACGGCACGGCCGCGTTGCTGCTGTTCCGCGTCGAACAGCTCAAGGAATTCGCCGAGACGCATCCGGCGGGGGCCGCGGAAAAGACGCTGAAGCGGCTCGCCGCCATCTTCCGCCGCTCGGTCAAGAAGAACGACTTCGTCGCCCGCACCGGGCCGGACCTGTTCTGCCTGCTGCTGCCGGACGTCAACCGCGAGATCGCCGTGACCATCGCGCGCCGCATTGCCGGCCGCGTCGCCGAAAAGCCCTTTCCCTTCATGGACCGCGAACTGCCCGCCGGCTTCCTGACGCTGACCGCCGGCGTCTCGATGACCGATTCGGCAAAAACGGCATCCATGCTCTACGATCAGGCCGACCAGGCGCTATCCTATGCCGCGGAGACGGACATTGCGCTCCGCATCTATTCCGCCGAAGTGGCGGATCGGGCGGGACGCGGCTATCGGGCGGGACCGGCGGGCTGAAAGCCTCACGCTTGTCTTTCCGCTTTCGGCCCTAAGCGGACATTGCGTGATTGACTTTTGACGTCAGCTCTTCGGCCAAGCACTCCATCCCATCCTGATGACTGCTCCAGTTGTCGTCGACTTCGCCAAGATACGCTCGCCTCGCATGATTCAGCGTCATGGCGCTTCTTTCGCTAAGTTGGGGTATCGCCCAACTGGCAGCTTCGTCCTTGCTGACGAAGGTCCCGTTTTCGGCGGTGTACCAAATTCGTGACAGCGTCAAAAGAACATTGCGGGTATCCTCGCGCAGGCCTCCCAACAACTCAGGGAGCAGTTCGCGCATAGCGTTTCGAACGTCGATCATAGGAATGACGGGCAGAAACGCATCTCTATCCGGCCCGAACAGCGCAATCGCTTCTTGTTGGGCTTGGGCGAGAACCAGAGTGAACTCAGCATTTTGCGCTGGCATGGACGTCTCGCCTGCCTCAAAGGCATCGCGAAGCCATTCACCAAATATGTATTCCGCTCGGGCCGGAAAAAGACCTGCGGCCAAGTCGGTGCGGCTGAAAACCATGACTTCGAGACAGCGTAGCCCGCCCGGCGTTGAAGGATGGCGGCCGGAAAGCTTGAGAAGCGACGAAGATAGCGTCGCTCTTTCGCTCCGGGTCATTCGGCGATCCACGACGGCAAGCAGGTCGATATCGCTTTGGGGCCGGAGCCCCCCGGAAACCGCCGAACCATGCAGATAGACCGCACGCAGGCCATCTGCGAGACTGTCGCGCAACGCTGCCATTGCCGCCGGCACTTGCTCAGATTGGTCCAGCACTGTCTGCATATCAACTCCGTCTCGGCGTAACCACTATATCAAAACGCGTGTCCGCAATTGGCGCGAAGCGGAAGGCGGCATTCGGCTCATTGCGATCATCTGTAGGACATCACTTCGGACGTAGAATGCGTGCTCAACCGAATGCGTAGCGTTTAGAGCTAGGTGAGGCAGGATGGCCATCAAGAACTATCTGATCGAAGGGGTCTCCGGCGCAGGGAAGACATCTGTCGCCACAGAATTGCAGCGACGAGGCTATCAGGTTTTGCACGGTGATCGTGAGCTTGCTTACAAGGGTGATCCCATTACCGCAGAGCCTATTGATCTGTCGGCGCTCGATAAGGACAGCCTCGATTTCACCTTTGGGCATCGGCATCACATCTGGGATGTCGGCAGAGTGGAAAAGGCGATAGAAGACAAAAGCCATTCGATCTCTTTCTTCTGTGGTGGATCGAGGAACGTCTCCAGCTTCATTCACCTGTTCAATGCTGTCTTCGTCCTTGATATCGATGCAGAGACGCTGAGGAAGCGCCTTAGCGTCCGACCGGAAGACGAGTTTGGTGGTAAGCTGGAGGAACAGGAATTCGTTTTGCAGTTACTCGCTACAAAAGAAGATATCCCCCTCAATGCCATCGTCATTGATGCCACCGCCCCGTTATCGGATGTTGTCGACGACATCCTTTCGCTATCCCTGCCGTCCGTTTGAGGTCTGTGCCCGCAATTGGCGCGAAGCGGAAGGCGGCATTCGGCCCGAAGCTGCCGTGGATCATGCGCTTGCGAGATGGTCAAACAGGTCTTTTGCAACGGGCGGCACATCGCGGCTCGCGGCGATGCAGACCGAGAGATGCCGCCGTGCCCATGTGTCTGCCAGCGGCGTTACGGAGAGACGGGATGTGCGCTTGCACCTTCTGGCGATCGTCTCTGGAACGATGGCAATACCAACGCCGGCGCCTGCTGCTGCGCATATGCTTTCGAATGTGCGCAGCCTGATCCGGTATCGCAGCTTCATCGCAAGCCTGTCCGCCTGGGCATCGATATGATCCTGCAGCGCGCCGCGCTCCAAGCCGACGAAATATTCTTCACCGATCTGCGCGAACCGAACTTCTTTTTCGGCGCCAAGCCAATGGGCCTGGGCAGAAACCACGGCAAGCTTGCTCACGGCGAAGGGCTTGAGAAGGAGCTCCTCGTTGGTGGCCGCGTCCGACAACACGCCTATATCTGCAAAACCTGCCGCGACACTGCGTGCGATCTCATGGCTCTGGCGCTCGCGGAGCTCGACATCGACCTGAGAATGGGCAGCAAGCCAGGGCGACAGCCGTGTGGGAAGGGTTTCAACGATAGCCGCCGTGTTGGCAACGACACGAATGGTCGCCCGTATGCCCTTTGCATAGAGGCTCAGTTCCCCACGCATCAAAGCGGCCTGGTTGAGTATTTCGCGGGCATGGTGGGAAAGTGCCTCGCCCGCCTCCGTCAGCACGACACCTCGGCGCCCCCTCTGCAAGAGGCGAACCCTTCCCGTCGCCTCCATTTCCCTCAAGCGATCGCTGGCCGCAGCAAGAGAAAGGCCGACATCGGCTGCTCCATGGGTGATGCTGCCGGCATCCGCGACGGCGAGAAAGAGGCGAAGATCGGTGAAGTCGAAGCGCATCCTCCGATGCTACAGGCGATTGAGCCTTCGGTCCAGACGAAGGCTCAATACGGGAACGCCGCATTGTGCATGGCGTTGCAAGGCGTATGAGAGAGGTCATGACCGACCTTTCGATCTCGACCCTGCTCGCCCTCCTGGCGACCTTCTTTGCCGCCGGAACGGTCAAAGGGGTGACCGGCATGGGGCTCCCGACCGTGGCCATGGGAATATTGGGCAGTCTGCTGTCACCGCTCGCGGCAGCATCGTTGCTCATCATTCCGTCCTTTGTGACGAATGTCTGGCAGTTGCTCGCGGGACCGAGCTTCATGGGCATCGTGCGCAGGCTCTGGACGATGATGGCGGGTGTGGTCGCCGGAACGCTCGGCAGTGCCTCGATGCTGACAGGCGCGGATACCCGCCTAAGCACGTTTCTGCTGGGGCTGGCGCTCACCGCGTATGCCGTCTACACGCTGTTCGCAAAGCCCTACCGGATTGCCCGACGACATGAACGCTGGCTCTCGCCGGTGCTTGGAACAGCAACCGGCTTCATCGCGGGCGCAACGGGTGTGTTCGTCATCCCGGCCGTGCCCTATGTGCAGGCGCTCGGTTTCGACAGGGACGATCTCGTCCAGGCGCTCGGCCTTTCGTTCACGGTCTCAACGGTCGCCCTCGCAATCGGACTGGCAATACAAGGCGCGTTTCATCTCGACGGGGTGACGCTTTCGGCTCTCGCCGTCGTTCCGGCTTTGATGGGAATGTGGGCCGGGCAATATATCAGGCGGGCCGTCACGCCAGCCATGTTCAAACGCTGCTTCCTGAGCGCGCTTGCGCTTCTGGGAGCCGAGATGATGTTGCGGGGCATCTGGTAGTCCACGCTCTGGAATGTCCGGTATTCGCGCATTCCGGATGCAAAACCGCTTCGCACTTTTTCCGGAATTGCTCTATAGAGCCGGCATGATCACGATTTCCGGCCTCACCGCCCGCATTGCCGGGCGTCTTCTCATCGATAACGCCTCCCTTTCGCTGCCGAGCGGCGTGAAGGTGGGCCTCGTCGGGCGCAACGGCACCGGCAAGTCGACGCTGTTCCGCGTCATCACCGGCCAGCTCGCCTCGGAAGCCGGCACCGTCACGATGCCGAAGAATGCGCGTATCGGCCAGGTGGCGCAGGAAGCGCCGGGCACGGACGAATCGCTGATCGAGATCGTGCTTTCCGCCGACAAGGAGCGCGCGAGCCTCCTCAAGGAAGCGGAAACGGCTGATGATCCGCACCGGATCGCCGAAATCCAGACGCGGCTCACGGATATCGGGGCGCATTCCGCGGAATCACGCGCGGCGAGCATTCTCGCCGGCCTCGGCTTCGATCACGAGGCGCAGCTTCGCCCGGCAAAGAGCTTCTCCGGCGGCTGGCGCATGCGTGTGGCGCTGGCGGCCGTGCTGTTTTCCGAGCCGGACCTGCTTTTGCTCGACGAACCGACCAACTATCTCGACCTCGAAGGCACATTGTGGCTGGAAGACTATGTGCGGCGCTATCCGCACACCGTCATCATCATCAGCCACGACCGCGATCTCCTGAACACCGCCGTCAACGCCATCGTGCATCTCGATCAGCAGAAGCTGACCTTCTATCGCGGCTCTTATGACCAGTTCGAGCGCCAGAAGGCCGAGAACGACGAGTTGCAGATGAAGGCCAAGGCCAAAAACGAGGCCGCGCGCAAACATCTGCAGAGCTTCATCGATCGCTTCAAGGCCAAGGCCACCAAGGCCAAGCAGGCGCAGAGCCGCGTGAAGGCGCTGGAGCGCATGGGCACGGTGGCGGCCGTCATCGAGACGCATGTCCAGCCGATCACCTTCCCGGAGCCGGAAAAGCAGCCGGCCTCGCCGATCATCGCCATCGAGGGCGGCGCGGTGGGCTATACGCCCGGGCAGCCGATCCTCAAGCAGATCAATCTGCGCATCGACAATGACGACCGCATCGCGCTGCTCGGCTCGAACGGCAACGGCAAGTCGACCTTCGCGAAGTTCATCTCGGGACGGCTGGAGGCCGAGACGGGCGCGGTCAAGCGCGCGCCGGGCCTGAAGATCGGCTTCTTCGCGCAGCACCAGCTGGACGACCTCATTCCCGACCAGTCACCCGTCGAGCATGTGCGCCGGCTGATGCCGGAAGCGCCGGAAGCCAAGGTGCGCGCCCGTGTTGCCCAGATGGGCCTTGCGACGGAAAAGATGGCGACGGCCGCCAAGGACCTTTCCGGCGGCGAGAAGGCACGTCTGCTGATGGGCCTTGCCGCCTTCGACGCGCCGAACCTGCTGATCCTCGACGAACCGACGAACCATCTCGACATCGACAGCCGCCGCGCGCTGATCGAGGCGCTGAACGACTATGAAGGCGCCGTCATCCTGATCTCGCACGACCGCCACCTCATCGAGGCGACCGTCGACCGGCTTTGGCTGGTCAACAACGGCACCGTCAAAACCTTCGACGGCGACATGGAGGAATATCGCAGCCTCATCGTCCAGTCGCCCAAGAAGGACGACAAGGACAAGGCCTCCTCCAACGGCGATACGGCCAACAAGGCCGACCAGCGCAAGGCCAATGCCGACCGCCGCGCGCAGTTTGCGCCGCTGAAGAAAAAGATCAACGAAATCGAATCCCTGACGGCAAAACTGCACAAGCAGATTCAGCTTCTTGATACGGAGCTTGCAGATCCCGTCCTCTATGAAAAGAGCCCGGCCAAGGCCGCCGAGAAGGCAAAACTGCGCTCGATGGCCGTCGACAAGCTGAACAACGCCGAGGAACAGTGGCTGGAGCTTTCGGCGGAATACGAGGAGGCGATGGCCGGCTGACCCCGGCTACGCCATTTCAAGAAACGCTCAAAAAACAGGCAGATAGCGGGTTGCTCCGTCTAAGACGAAAGTCGTAGCAGGCCTGTTCCGCGTTCTTTGCCACCTTGGCTTGAAACCCCTTCCCCGACATGATTAGCTCCGGCCTGATGACACGAGGGCGGATGAAAACATCCGTTCGCCATTGGGAGGAAACTATGGATCGTCGTTCATTCATGAAGAAGGCCGGTGTCGCGGGTGTGGGCGGTGCGGCCGCCACCGTGCTGGCATCACCGGCCATCGCGCAGAGCAATCCGAAGATCAACTGGCGTCTCGCCTCGTCGTTCCCGAAATCGCTCGACACCATCTACGGCGGCGCCGAAGTGCTGTCGAAATACGTCTCCGAAGCGACGGATGGCAATTTCCAGATCCAGGTCTTCGCCGCCGGTGAAATCGTGCCCGGCCTCCAGGCCGCCGATGCCGCCTCGGCCGGCACCGTGGAAGCCGCTCACACCGTTTCCTACTATTACTGGGGCAAGGACCCGGTCTGGGCGCTGGGTGCCGCCGTGCCCTTCGCGCTCAACGCGCGCGGCATGAACGCCTGGCAGTATCATGGCGGCGGCATCGACATGTTCAACGAGTTCCTGGCGACGCAGGGCCTCGTCGGCTTCCCCGGCGGCAATACCGGCGTGCAGATGGGTGGCTGGTTCCGCAAGGAAATCAAGACCGTCGCCGACATGCAGGGCCTGAAGATGCGCATCGGCGGCTTTGCCGGCAAGGTCGTCGAGAAGCTCGGCGTCGTGCCGCAGCAGATCGCCGGCGGCGACATCTATCCCTCGCTGGAAAAAGGCACGATCGACGCCGCCGAATGGGTCGGCCCCTATGACGACGAGAAGCTCGGCTTCTACAAGGTCGCCCCCTACTACTACTATCCCGGCTGGTGGGAAGGCGGCCCGACGGTGCATGCCATGTTCAACAAGGCGGCCTTCGACGGCCTGCCGAAGGCCTATCAGTCGCTGCTGCGCACGGCCTGCCAGGCGACCGACGCCAACATGCTGCAAAAATACGACTACCTGAACCCCTCGGCGATCAAGCGCCTCGTCGCGGCCGGCGCCAAGCTCAGCCCGTTCAGCCAGGAAATCCTCTCGGCCTGCTTCGACGCCGCCAACGAGGTCTATGCCGAGATGGAAGCCTCGAACCCGACCTTCAAGAAGATCTGGGACTCCATCAAGGCTTTCCGCGGGGAGTTCTACCTGAATGCCCAGATCGCCGAATACAACTACGACACGTTCATGATGATCCAGCAGCGCAGCAACAAGCTGTAAGCGGCTGTCACAAGCGAAAATGAAAACCCCGGAGCAGCGATGCTCCGGGGTTTTGTTTGGGCAGAAGGCCCCTCCCTAAATCCCTCCCCACAAGGGGGAGGGACTTAACGTGCGGCACGCTCGGCGTGAAATTGCAGGCAATGAGCGCGCTTCCAGCCTTTCTCCCCCCTTGTGGGGGAGATGCCCGGCAGGGCAGAGAGGGTCTTCCTATCCGACATCCCTGCCCCTCAATTGAACGACGGCGGGCTCGACAGATCGGTCGTCGGCTTCTTTTCACCGCCTTCGGCCGGCTTCTGCTCCGTGCCGCCATCCAGCGGATTGCCGGCGGGCAGCTGCAAACCGCCCGGCAGGCCGAGACCCCCGCCGTTATCGGGCAGGCCGAGGCCGCCGCCGAAGCCGGGCACCTCGATCTTGATGGTGGCCGGATCGACGCCGCTGCCCTCGCCCTTGTAGTGCATGACCATGCCGGGGAAGAGGATGGTCAGGCCCACCATGACGATCTGGATACAGACGAAGGGCACGGCACCCCAATAGATCTGCCCCGTGGTCACGGGTTCCATCCGCTTGCCCGTCAGCTTGTCGAGATAGGGCACCTTGGCGGCGACCGAACGCAGGTAGAACAGCGCGAAGCCGAAGGGGGGATGCATGAAGCTCGTCTGCATGTTGATGCCGAGCAGCACGCCGAACCAGATGAGGTCGATGCCGAGCTTGTCGGCGGCGGGTGCGAGCAGCGGCACGATGATGAAGGCGAGTTCGAAGAAATCGAGGAAGAACGCCAGGAAGAAGACCAGCAGGTTCACCGCGATCAGGAAGCCCGTCTCACCGCCCGGCAGCGAGACCAGCAGGTGCTCGACCCACAGGTGCCCGTTCACGCCGTAGAAGGTGAGCGAGAAGACGCGGGCGCCGATGAGGATGAACAGCACGAAGGCCGACAGGCGCGTGGTGGCCGTCAGCGCCGAGCGGATGACATCCATCGTCAATCGGCCCTTGGCGGCGGCCATGAACAGCGCGCCGACAGCACCCATGGCGCCGCCTTCCGTCGGCGTCGCGATACCGAGGAAGATGGTGCCGAGCACGAGGAAGATCAGCGCCAGCGGCGGGATCAGCACGATGATGACCTGCTGGGCAAGGCGCGACATCATGTTGATGTTGAGCGTCTTGTCGGACAGCGCCACGATGTAGATGAAGATGACGCCGACGGTCGCGCCGAGGATATCGGCATTTTCGCCATGCGTGGGAGAGAGATAGACATGGGCGGCGTAGGCGATGCCCGCAGCCACCGCGAGCGCGATGAACAGCGAGGTCACACCGGCACCGAGCGAGCGCGCCTCCAGCGGCAAAGCCGGCATGGCGTTCGGCCGGATGATCGACATGACCAGCACATAGCCCATATAGAGGCCGGTCAGGACAAGGCCGGGGATCAGCGCGCCGGCATACATGTCGCCGACCGAGCGGCCGAGCTGGTCGGCGAGCACGATGAGCACGAGCGACGGCGGGATGATCTGGGCGAGCGTGCCGGAAGCGGCGATGACGCCCGAGGCGATCGATCGGTCATAGCCGTAGCGCAGCATGATCGGCAGCGAGATGAGACCCATGGCGATGACCGAGGCGGCAACGACGCCCGTGGTGGCCGCCAAAAGCGCGCCGACGAAGATGACCGCATAGGCGAGACCGCCGCGGATAGGCCCGAAGAGCTGGCCGATCGTATCGAGCAGATCCTCGGCCATGCCGGATCGTTCGAGCACGATGCCCATGAAGGTGAAGAAGGGGATGGCGAGCAGAGTGTCGTTCGACATCACCCCCCATAGCCGTTCCGGCATCGCGTTCAGCAGCGGCCAGGAGAGATTGATCGAATCGGAAAGCGGCGCGAGCTCCACGCCGATGATGAAGAACAAGAGACCGTTGGCCGCGAGTGAAAATGCCACCGGATAACCGAGCAGCAGGAACACGATCAGCGACATGAACATGATCGGCGCGAGGTTTTCGGCAATGAACTCGATCATGCGCCCTTCTCCTCGGCTGCGGTGTCAAGCGGCGCATGCGTCGGCACATAGGGCGTCGGGTCCTCCATGTCGCCGCGCATGATGGCGAGCTTCTTGATGATTTCCGACACGCCCTGGAAGGCGAGCAGCACGAAGCCGGCCAGCAGGATGGCCTTGGCCGGCCAGACGATGAGGCCGCCGGCGCTGGAAGACCCCTCGCCCGAGCGATAGGACATCAGCACATAGGGCACGAGGAAATAGACCATCAGCAGCACGAAGGGCATCAGGAACAGGAGATGCCCGAGCAGGTCGATCCAGTGCTGTACCCGGCGGGAGAACTTGCCGTAGACCACGTCGATCCGGATATGCTCGTTCTGCGCCAGCGTATAGGCGGCGGCGAGCATGAAGGCGCCCCCGAACAGATACCATTGCGCCTCGAGCCAGGCGTTGGACGATATGTTGAAAACCTTTCGGATGACGGCATTTCCGGCGCTGACGAGCACCGCGACCAGGATAAGCCAGCCAACGGCCTTCCCGATATTTTCCGTGATCGTGTCGATCAGCCGGCTGAAAACCAGCAGCGTCTTCATGAGAACTCCTCCCCGCTCGGCGTGTTCTTGCTTTGGTGCCAAGCATGGTCAGAGTGCCGATTTCAGGGTTCGTTTCAAGTCCGAAGCCCCGTTTTCCCGAACTGAGAGCCCGCCTTAGACGAAAGGCGAAGACGGCTTTTAGGCAGATGCACAAAGCTTAGGCAGAGCCACATGAAAACACGCCCTTGCCGCCGCTGGCGGTTCTGCTAAAACACCGGCTAAATCATCATACAAATGAGGGTGGAGACATGTCCCCGATCAATCTCGCAATCGTCGGCGTCGGCAAGATCGTGCGCGACCAGCATCTTCCGGCCGTCGCCAAGAACAGCGATTACACGCTGATCGCCGCCGCCAGCCGCCACGGCGTCGTCGATGGCATCGACAATTTCAAGTCGATCGACGAGATGCTGGCGGCCGTGCCCGCCATTGAGGCCGTATCGCTCTGCATGCCGCCGCAGTACCGTTACGAAGCCGCCGAAAAGGCGCTTTCGGCCGGCAAGCATGTCTTCCTCGAAAAGCCGCCGGGCGCCACGCTGTCGGAGGTCGCCGATCTCGAGGCGCTGGCCGCGTCCAAGGGCCTGTCGCTGTTTGCCAGCTGGCATTCACGTTATGCGCCGGCCGTCGAAGCGGCAAAGAGCTTCATCGCCGGCACGACGCTGCGCTCGATGCGGGTGAACTGGAAGGAAGACGTGCGCCACTGGCACCCGAACCAGGAGTGGATCTGGCAGGCGGGCGGGCTTGGCGTGTTCGATCCGGGCATCAATGCGCTCTCCATCGTCACCCACATCCTGCCGCGCCCGGCCTTCATCACGGCCGCGACGCTGGAATTCCCCGAGAACCGCGACGCACCGATCGCCGCGTCGATGACCTTCTCCGACGCCAAGGGTCTCGACCTCAAGGCCGAGTTCGACTGGCGCCAGACGGGCAAGCAGAGCTGGGATATCGTGGCCCAGACGGAGGCCGGCGAGATGGTGCTGTCCGAGGGCGGCGCGAAGCTCTCTGTTGACGGCAAGCTGGTGCATGACGAGCCGGAGCAGGAATATCCGATGCTCTACAAGCGCTTCGCCGAGATCGTGAAGGCCGGAAAATCCGACGTCGATCTCGCACCGCTGCGCCACGTCGCCGACGCCTTCATGCTCGGCCGGCGTAAATTCGTCGAGGCGTTCCACGATTGAGAAAAAGGCCCGCTTCGAGCGGGCCTTTTCATTTCCGCCGTCCTCAGGCTGTTGCAGCAAGCGGGGCCGGACCCGGGCGCTTGAGCAGCATGACCGACAACGCAGCGAGGATGCAGGCGAGGCCGGCGATCTGCAGCGCGGGCATATAGGTATCGAAGTCGCTCTTCAGGTAGCCGGCGCCGAAGGCGGCGGTGGCGGCTCCAAGCTGATGGCCGGCGAAAACCCAGCCGAAGACCATGCCGGCCTTTTCGCGACCGAAATTCTCGGCGGCGAGCTTGACGGTCGGCGGCACGGTGGCGACCCAGTCGAGGCCGTAGAAGACGGCGAAGACCGAGAGTTCCACGAAGCTGAAGCCGGAGAAGGACAGGTAGAGCAGCGACAGGCCGCGCAGACCGTAGAACCAAAACAGCAGGACACGGTTGTCATAGCGGTCGGAAAGCCAGCCGGCGAAGACCGTTCCGAGGAAATCGAAGACGCCGATGACCGCGAGCGTGCCCGCCGCCGTGACCGCCGCCATGCCGAAATCGCCGCAGATCGAGATCCAATGCGTCTGGATCAGGCCATTAGTGGACAGGCCGCAGACGAAGAACGTGCCGAACAGCACCCAGAAGACGGCATTGCCGGAAACGCTCTTCAACGTGACGAGCGGGGCGAGCAGCGTCGCGCCGAGGCTGTGATCCTGCTTCGGCGGCTTGACGATCGCGGTTTCGCCATAGGCCGGCAGGCCGACATCGGCGGGGTGATCGCGCATCAGAAGAAGGACGAGCACCATGGCGGTGGCGATGACCGCGACGGAGAGCGTCAGCGCCGCGCGCCAGCCGTAAGCCTCCGTCAGCGCGGCGAGCAATGGCAGGAAGACGAGCTGACCGGTGGCGTTGCTGGCCGTCATCAGGCCGACGACGAGGCCGCGGCGCTTGGAAAACCAGCGGGTGGCGACGGTCGCGCCGAGCACCAGGGCCGTCATGCCCGTGCCCACACCGATGACGATGCCCCAGAGCAGGAGCAGCTGCCAGACCTGCGTCATGAAGAACGAGGCGACGATGCCGCCCATGATGAGCGCCAGCGCCGTGCCCACCACCTGGCGAATACCGAAATGATTCATGAAGGCGGCGGCAAACGGCCCGAGCAGACCGAAGAGCACCAGCCGCACCGCCATGGCGGACGAAATATCGGCGATGTCCCAGCCGAACTCCTGATGCAGCGGCTGGATCATCACGCCGGCCGAGCCCATCGCGCCGGCGGTCGCCAGCATGGTCAGGAAGGTGGTCGCGGCGACCACCCAGCCGTAATGCAGGTTCCGGCCGGCCATCCATCTGGCAACGCGTGTGGAAACCATGTTTGAAATCCCTCTTTCGTCGGTGCCGGCAGAGCGGCGAGTTTACGGGTAGATACCCGTTTATGGGCAAAAATTAGAGAGCCTCGAGAAGCTCCCGCAACCGGTCCGCGCCGTCAGGGCCGAGCCGGGCTTCGATCTTGTCCTGCACGGAATCCCAGAGCGGTGCCCCTTCCCTGAGCACCGTATGCCCCGCCTCGCTCACCGCCAGCGTCGCCTCGCGCTGGTCCTTGCCGGGGCGAATCTCCACCAGTCCCATGCGCTCCAGCACCTTGGCATTGCGGCCGACCGTCGAGCGGTCGAGTTCGACGCGCACGCCAAGATCCGTCAGCGAGACCGGCGCCATGCGGTTGATGTTCCTGAGAAGACTGAACTGGGCGATATTGATGCCAAGCGGCGCCAGCGCCTCGTCATAATAGGACGAGACCTTTCGCGACGCCTTGCGCAGCACGATGCAGTGGCAGATGTCCTTGCTCATTTTCTCGGGTATATACCCACGAATAGTCTTTCGCAAGACAGACCAACTGCCGCCGCGTGGAAAAATGGCGGCAGCCGACGCTGCCGCCCGAAGTGCGGCTATGCCTTGAGGGCCGCTGCGTTGTCGACCGCATAGGTGGCGAGCGAACGTGGAGCGTGCCCGGTCAGCGTCTGCACGGCATCGGAGACCGGCGCCGTCCAGCTCTCGCGGACGGGGTGGAAGATGGCGGCGAGGAAGTTGGCATAGTCGTCAGGCACGCCCGCACCCGTGAGAATGCCGACGAAGGTCGCGTCATCCACCGGCTGATAGGCGATGGGCTTGCCTGTTATCTCCGAAAGGAGCTTTGCCGCCTCGGCGTAGCCCAAGGCCTCGGGGCCGGTCAGCTTGAAGGCCTTGTTGTCGAAGGTGCCGGAGGTGAGCGCTGCGGCGGCGCTGTCGGCGATGTCGCGCGTATCGATGAAGCTCGACTTGCCCTCAGCCGCCGGCACGGCAATCGTGCCGTGGTCGATCCCGGCCTTCCAGTAGGTGTGGAAATTGTCGGCAAACCAGTTGGGCCGCAGGATGACATAGCGCGTGCCGGATTTTTCCAGCGCGATCTCCACCTGGCGATAGGGAATGCTGTCATCCGCATCGACGCCGAAGACGCTCTGGAACACCACCTTCACCTTGCGCGCCGCAGCCGCCTCGATGACGGGAAGCAACAGCTCCCTGGCGTTCACATAGCCCGCCGGCAGCATGACATAGGCGCGATCGACGCCCTCGAAGGCCGGGCCAAAGGTGGCCGCGTCCGTGTAGTCGAAGGCAACGCCTTCGGCACCCGCAACGGCCTTGCCGGAGCGGGTCGCCGCCTTGACGTTTTCGCCCTTTTCAACGAGCGCCTTCACCAGCGAGGTGCCGACATTGCCGGTGGCGCCGAGAACCAGAATTTTGCCTGCCATTTCTCTCTCCTAAGTATCATTTGGAAACTTGATTTCGAAATGATACATAACAGGGAAAGGAAAGCGGCGTAAGGAGGCACTTTGAACTCCGGTAGTTTCCCCTTGGAAACCAGCGCCCGGACGAGGTTACGGCGCGATGGCATATATCTATGATATCTATGAGGAAAATTGCCCGACGCGGCAGGTTCTCGACCGGCTTGCCGACAAATGGGCGCTGCTCATCCTCGACCGGGTGAAGCACGAGCCGATGCGTTTCAACCACCTGAAGCGCGACATCAAGGGCATCTCGCAGAAGGCCCTGTCCCAGACGTTGAAGAAGCTGGAGCGTGACGGGCTCGTCTCGCGCACGGTCCATCCGACCGTTCCCGTTACCGTGGAATATGCGCTGACGCCGCTGGGCGCCACCCTGAAGGAAACCGTCGCGGCCATCGCCCATTGGGCGGAGCGGCATATGGATTCGGTGCTGGACGCCCAGAAGGCCTATGACATCGCGGTGGCCGAGCGCTGAGTATCAGGCCTTCTTCATCCAGCGCCCGTCGCTGTTCTGCTGCCAGTAGGTGAGTTGGTGCCCCTCGCCTTTCAGGCGCTTCCAGTGTTCGCGCGCCGTCTCGACTTCCGCCTGATCGTAGCCGTCGAACATGAAGATGACGCGTTCATAGGCATCGAGCGGCGGGGGCGCGGCGCCGGCAACGATGAAGCGCACGGTCGCGGCATTGGCATTGTCGGGCGCCGTCGTCAAAAGCACCGGCTGCTCGGCGGCATGGTCCTGCTCATCCGTGCCATGCGGCAGAAAGCTGTCCTCGCGAAAGGTCCACAGATGCGCATCCAGTGCATCGCGCCGCTCCGCATCGCCCGCCTGCACAACGACGCGCCAGCCGCGCTCCAGGCTCTTGTCGAGCAGCGGCGGCAGCGCGTCTTCGAGCTTCGATTCGGTCAGGTGGTAGAAGAGGACCTCGCTCACCCTCTCCTCACCCTTCGTAATTCGCGCGCACCAGCTCATCGAGCAGGCGTACGCCGAAGCCGGAAGCCCAGGACTGGTTGATCTCGTCGGTCGGCGAGCCGATGGCGGTGCCGGCGATGTAGAGATGCGCCCAGGGCGTGTCCTTGACGAAGCGGTGCAGGAACTGCGCGGCGGTGATGGAGCCGGCATAACGGCCGCCGGTGTTCTTCATGTCGGCGAACTTGCTGTCGATCATCTTGTCGTATTCGCGGCCGAGCGGCAGGCGCCACAGGCGCTCGTTTGTGGCAAGGCCCGCGGCGGTCAGGCGGCCGGACAGCGTGTCGTCGTTGGAGAACAGACCGGCATGGTGGCTGCCGAGCGCGACCATCACGGCCCCCGTCAGCGTCGCGAGGTTGACCATGAACTGCGGCTTGAAGGTCTCGTTGCAGTACCAGAGCGCATCGCACAGAACGAGGCGCCCCTCGGCATCGGTGTTGATCACCTCGATCGTCTGGCCGGACATGGATTTGACGATGTCGCCGGGGCGCTGGGCGTTGCCGTCGGGCATGTTTTCCACAAGGCCTATAATGCCGACGACATTAGCTTTCGCCTTGCGCGCCGCAAGCGTGTGCATGAGGCCGATGACGGCGGCGGCACCGCCCATGTCGCCCTTCATGTCCTCCATGCCGGCAGCCTGCTTGATGGAGATGCCGCCCGAATCGAAGACGACGCCCTTGCCGATGAAGGCGATCGGCCGATCCTTCTCCTTGCCGCCCTTCCACTGCATGACCGCCAGGCGCGGCGGGCGCACGGAGCCCTGTGCGACGCCGAGAAGCGCCGCCATGCCGAGCTTCTTCATCTCGCGCTCGGTGAGGATATCCACCTCGACGCCCAGCTTTTCCAGCGCCTTGGCCTTGTCGGCGAACTCGACGGGGCCGAGCACGTTGGCCGGCTCGTTGATGAGGTTGCGGGCGAGAATCACGCCCTCGGCGACGGCGTCGGAAATGTCGTTCGCCTTCTTGGCGGCATTTGCGCCGGCCGTGACGAGCGTGACCTTCACGGCCTTGCCGCTTTTGGCCTCCTCGTCGTCGGCCTTCTTCGTCTTGTAGGTATCGAAGCTATAGGCGCCGAGCTGCATGCCGAGCGCGAAGTCCGCGGCATTCTGCGCGGTGACGGTGACGCCGGGGGCATCGAGGTAGATCGTCGCCTTTTCCGAGCCGCGGATTTTTGCAGCCGCAGTTCCGCCCGCCTTCAGCCAGTCATGGGCCGTCAGCTTGTCGGCCTCGCCGAGACCCAGCACGACGATACGGTCGGCGGTCGCGCCGTGCGGCGCCAGAACATCAAGTGTCTTCAGGGCCTTGCCGGTGAATTTCACCACGCCGGCGGCACGGGTGACAGCCCCCTCGGGATCGACATCATCGACAGAGGCCGCCATCTGGCCGGCAACCTGCAGGAGGATCGCAAGACCGCCCGCCGCGCGCGCCGACTTTGCAAAACCGATATCGAAGGTGGAAGCCATGAATTTACTCCGCATGGGGGCCGTTCGGCCTGTGAGCGCTCTGGTGAAGACCGCGAAAGACCGCAAATCGCATCAATTCCTTGTCGCTTTTGCGGCGCTTGGCAAGATGCGCGCGCTTGTTTACAGATGGTTAGGCATGCTTGTTCGCCATAAATTTTCCTTGTCGGCGGAGGATCTCCGCTATGGCATCAGCCTCAAGACAGCTTATATGCCCATGCAGTTGCGACGGGCGTCATGAACCGGAGCCGCTTGTCGGAAACGCGGACTAAACGATGAAATTGATCGAGCGCTATATCCTGCGGCGGGCGTCGCTCATGTTCGTCGCCACGCTCGTCCCCCTGCTCGGAATCGTCTGGGTGACGCAGGCGCTGACCAATATCAACCTCGTCACGGACAGCGGCCAGTCGACCTTCGCCTTCATGAAGCTCGCGACCCTCATCCTGCCGTCGGTCGTGCCGATCATCCTGCCCTTCGCGCTGGTCATCGGCGTCGCGCAGACGC
>NZ_CAMLFY010000047.1 GCF_946479415.1 uncultured Shinella sp.
CACGCAGAAGGTGCAGAACTTGTCGCAGCCTTCCTGCACGGTGAGGAAGGCGGTGACGCCGCGAGCACGCGTCTTGGCCTTTTCCGGTGCGGGAAGATGTTCGAACTTGTCCTCGATCGCATAATCCGTCTCGACGACGCGCTCGCCGCCCTTGGCACGGCGCAGCGCTTCCGGCAGGCGATGATAGGTCTGCGGACCGATGACGAGATCGACGGCCGGCGCGCGGCGCAGGATTTCCTTGCCCTCGGCCTGGGCGACGCAGCCGGTGACGCCGATCACCATTTCGCGGCCGTCCTTGGCGCGGGCCTTCTTCATGTCGCGCAGGCGGCCAAGCTCGGAATAGACCTTTTCGGCAGCCTTTTCCCGGATATGGCAGGTGTTCAAGAGAACGAGGTCCGCCTCCTCCAGCACGTCCGTCGCCTGATAACCGTCCTTCGACAGTGCATCCGTCATGCGCTCGCTGTCATAGACGTTCATCTGACAGCCATAGGTCTTCACGAAGACTTTTCGCGTGTTCGGCGTGGCCGCGGGGGCTTCGGGCAGGGAAAGGGACTGTTCGCTCATGGCCGCTTCCATAGTGGAAAAGTCCTCGAATTTGAAGTGTCTCTTTGTTTGGCAAGCCCGGACGCAAAACTGCTGCGCACTTATCTGCCGCGCAGCCGCGCACCCAGCATGGCGCGGATGCGCGTCTCGACTTCGCGGCTCACCTGCTTGCGGTTGCTGGCCCGTGAATAGTCCACCCGCTCGCCGAAATCGACATCCACATCGACCGCACCCTCGCGCATCACGCCAAGCAGATGTGGCCCGAGTTCGATATCACCCGGCCAGGCGGCAAGCGGCCGGTGGAAGCGGCCCATCGCCATGCCGTGCACGCCGGTATAGGCAATCGAGACCGGCTGGATGAAAACGACGCCATCGGGCGCATGCGGCACGGCCGAGGCGGCGGCGCCGAACAGCGAGGTCTTGATCTCCATCAGCCGGTTGCCGTCCGAGGTGGTCCCCTCCGGGAAGAGCACGATGATCTCGCCGGCCGTCAGCCGCTCGGCGATCTCGTTCACCTGATCGCCGGTCTTCTGGCGCTGTTCGCGCTCGACGAAGATCGTCGCCTGCAGACGGGCGAGCAGGCCGAAGACCGGCCAGCCGCGCACTTCGGCCTTGGCGATATAGGCGACATCGGCCACCGAGCCGAGCACCAGGATATCCTTCCAGGAGGCATGGTTGGCGGCAAGCAGCAGCGGCCGCTTCGGCTCGAGCGTGCCATGCACGCGCACGCGCAGGCCGAGTGCCCAGCAGGCGACGCGATGCCAGAGGCGCGGCAAGCGGCGGCGGATTTTCAGATTGAAGCGCAAGCCGACGAGCTGGATCGGCAGCAACACGAGCGTGACCGTGACAAGCACGGTGAGGGCGATGGCAATGCGCAGCCAGGTGATCAATGGAGCACCGGCGGGAAAGAGAAGACCCCTCCCCAACCCCTCCCCACAAGGGGGAGGGGCTTACCCCGCAAGATCCTCTGTGTAAAAATTTTCGGGAAGAGCAAGCCGCTAGTTTTCTCCCCCCTTGTGGGGGAGATGCCGGCAGGCAGAGAGGGTCTTAACGGCGCCAGCCTCACTCGCCCTCCTTGAGGGGGATGCCGTAAAGCTCCAGGCGGTGGCCGACGAGCTTGAAACCGTGCTCGCGGGCGATGCGCTCCTGCAGGGCTTCGATCTCGGGCGAATGGAACTCGATGACCTGGCCGTGTTTCAGGTCGATCAGATGGTCGTGATGTTCGTCCGGCACCGTCTCGTAACGCGAGCGGCCATCGCGGAAATCGTGGCGCTCGATGATGCCGGCATCCTCGAAGAGTTTGACGGTGCGATAGACGGTGGAGATGGAAATGCGCGAATCAACCGCAGACGAGCGGCGGTAGAGTTCTTCCACGTCGGGATGATCGGCAGACGCTTCCAGCACGCGCGCAATCACGCGGCGCTGCTCGGTCATGCGCATGCCGCGCTCGACACAAAGCTCTTCCAGCGATTTTTCCGCGTCCGTCATGCCATCTGCCCTTCTCTTGTCGCCCCCCGATAGGGGACTAGCGAAGATCGCGCCGCATGACAAGCGCTGCGGAGCGGCTGCCATCGGCGGCGGCATAATAGGCCTTGCGCTCGCCGGCCTTGGTGAAGCCGAGCTTGCCATAGAGACCGCGCGCGGCATGGTTGACCTCGTCGACCTCGAGGAAAATGTCTTCGGCGCCGCGCATCCTCGCCTCGCGCAGCGCGGCCAGCATCAGCCGCCAGCCGAGACCGGAGCGGCCGAAGCGCGGATCGACGCTGATCGTCAGGATTTCCGCCTCGCCCGCCGCGGCGCGCGCCAGAACGAAGCCGCCGGCCGTGCGGCCAAGCACGCCCTGCTTCAGCGCCAGAAAACCGAAGACCGGATCCTGCGACAGCAGCGAATGGAATTCGCCATCGTTCCACGGCTGGGGAAACCGCAGCTGATGCAGCGCTGCGGCCAGACCGGCATCGTCAGTTTCGAGCGGAAAGATCTCAAAAATAGGCTTGCGCGTGAAATAGTCGGTCAGGGACATGGCATCAGGCTCGTCGGATCGCGAAACCCGCCTGCGGCTTGGCATCGGGACCGCGCAGATAGAGCGGCTTCGGCAGATGATTTTGCGGATCGAGGCGGGCGCCGAGACGCGCGACGGTGGCGATATCGACCCCGTCCGCTTCCGCTGCCGCTCCCTCGCGCAACAATGCCGAAGCCGAGCCGACAATGCGCCCCTCATGTGCCTGCGCGATGACGCGCGCGTCTTCGAGCGTGGCGATGGCCGGCGGCGTGGCTTCGCTGCCATCGGCGGCAAAGGTCTGCCAGTAGACCTCGTCGCGTTTGGCATCGATCGCCACCAGCAGCGGGCCGTCCTTGTCGGCAGCCAGCGCCGAGAGCGTGCTGACCCCGACGGCCGGAATGCCGAGCGCCAGCGCCAGGCCGCGCGCGGCAGCAACGCCGACGCGGATGCCGGTGAAGGAACCGGGGCCGATGGTGACGGCGATACGGTCGATTGCGGGAAGGTCGAGGCCGGCAGCCTCCAGCGCGCCGTCGACGAATTCCATCAGCCGCTCGGCATGGCCGCGGCCGATATCCTCGCCGGCGGCGCCGAGCACGATATCCCGATTGGAATCATAGAGGGCAGCCGAACAGCCGGTGCCTGCCGTATCGATCGCAAGGACGATCATGCCGGGCACCTGCGATTTGCGGAACGGGCCTTAGGCGACGGCTTCAACTTCCTGCACTTCCGGTACGAAATGGCGAAGAAGGTTCTGCACGCCGTGCTTCAGCGTCGCCGTGGAGGACGGGCAACCGGAGCAGGCGCCCTTCATGTTGAGATAGACGACACCGTCGCGGAAACCCTTGAAGGTGATGTCGCCGCCGTCCTGCGCCACGGCCGGACGCACGCGTGTGTCGAGCAGTTCCTTGATGGTGGCGACGATGGTCTCGTCGCCCTCGTTGAAGAACTCGCCTTCATCCTCGTCGCTGCCGCCGAAGGCGCCGCTGGCGAGGATCGGCTGGCCGGACATGAAATGTTCCATGATGTTGCCAAGGATGGCCGGCTTCATATGCTGCCAGTCGGCGCTGTCCTTGGTGACGGTGATGAAATCATAGCCGAGGAACACGCCGGTGACGCCGGGCACGCCGAACAGGCGGGCGGCCAGCGGGGACGCGGCGCGCGCTTCCGTCTCGTCGCGGAACTCGGCCGTGCCGGTTTCCAGCACGACCTTGCCGGGCAGGAACTTCAGGGTCGACGGGTTCGGCGTCGATTCGGTCTGGATGAACATGGTCTTCTCCGTCCGGCCAGGCGTCTTCGTCGGCCAAAATCTTAGAATAATTCAAAAGAAGATAGGCGTTTTGCCGCCGCTCTTCAAGACCGCCGGATCAGCTCATCGCATCCAGCTCTTCGTCACTCAACTGGTCCGGGATGACCGTGACGGGGATCGGAAAAGCCTGTGCACGGCTGGCAAGTGAGGTCACCAGCGGCCCCGGCCCTTCCTTGGCAGACCCGGCAGCCAGAACGAGGATCGCGATATCGCGGTCTTCCTCGATCAGGCTGTTGATCGCTTCGCTGGCCACACCCTCGCGGATCACCGTTTCCGGCTCGATGCCGATGGCTTCGCGCAGCGCCTGGCCCGCCTTGGCGAGCACGGCCTCCGCCTCCTCACGCGCCTCCGCCCGCATGATCTCCTCGACCCCCAGCCATTGCTGGAAATCGCCATTGGCGATCACGTAGAGCAGAACGACGGCGCCGTTGGAATTCTTCGCCCGCATTCCCGCATAGTGGACGGCGCGCTGGCATTCCGGCGTGTCGTCGATAACAGCCAGAAACTTCCGGCGGTGGCCTTCCAGGCGGGAAAGTCGTCGAGAAACCATACGGCCCCCTTCTCTCAAAGACGTTTCGAGGCGACCTTACTGTACAAAACCGATGATGTCGCGGACTTCCTTCATGGTTTTTTCAGCCCGTGCCCGCGCCCTTTCGCCGCCATCCCTGAGGATCGCGTCGATATGGGTCGTGTCGTCCATAAGGCGGCGCATCTCGTCGGTGATCGGCGAGAGAACGTTGACCGAGAGATCGACCAGCGCCGGCTTGAAGGCCGAGAACTGCTGGCCGCCGAACTCCGAGAGCACCTCCGCCTTGGTCTTGTCCGACAGCGCGGCATAGATGCCGACGAGGTTTTCGGCTTCCGGGCGACCCTTCAGGCCCTCGACTTCGCTCGGCAACGCATCCGGATCGGTCTTGGCCTTGCGGATCTTCTTGGAGATCGTGTCGGCATCGTCGAGCAGGTTGATGCGCGAGAGGTCGGAGGCATCCGACTTCGACATTTTCTTCGTGCCGTCGCGCAGCGACATGACGCGCGGTGCCGGGCCGCCGATCAGCGGCTCGACCATCGGGAAATAGGCGTGAACCGGCTCTTCGCCGACGACGATATCGACGCCCGTGCCGGCGTTGCGGATATGATTGCCGAAGTCGATGTTGAACTTCTGGGCGATGTCGCGGGTCAGTTCGAGATGCTGCTTCTGGTCGTCGCCGACAGGCACATGCGTCGCACGATAGACGAGAATGTCGGCCGCCATCAGGCTCGGATAGGCGAGCAGGCCGAGCGAGACCTGCTCGGCATTCTTGCCGCCGGTCTTGTCCTTGAACTGGGTCATGCGCTCCATCCAGCCGATGCGCGCCACGCAGTTGAAGATCCAGGCGAGTTCGGAATGCTGCGGCACGGCGGACTGGTTGAAGACGATGTGCTTCTTCGGATCGATGCCGGAGGCGATGAAGGCGGCGGCAATCGAGCGGATCTGGTTGCGCATGTCCTCGTGTACCAGCTGCGCTGTCAGCGCATGCAGATCGACGACGCAATAGATGCAATCGTTATCGGCCTGCAGCGCCACGAACTTGCGGATCGCGCCGAGATAGTTGCCGAGGTGGAGATTGCCGGTCGGCTGGACGCCGGAGAAGACGAGAGGCTTGAATGCGCTCATGACGGTGTTTCCTTCAGGCGGGTGGAGGGCCTGACCCTGTTGCGTGAAGCAATTCCAGGAAACGTGTGAAGCGGTTTTCCGTCCGGAATTGCGTAGAGAAATACGGCGCTGCTTATGCACGGCGCCGGGACACCGATCAAGTGGGGGCACGCCCGGCGCGGCCCCACATCAGAAACTCCTTATAAAAGACATTTTCCGGTCGTTCCCTCCCGCCGGGAGTTTTGAGGGGCAGCCGAAAACCGATCGGCATTTGTGATCAAGGGGCACAACGCGGGAAGAGTACCGTGCAGAAGAACGGCTCCATTCTGCTTGCCTGTGTCGTGGCACTCACGTCGCTGTTTGCGAGCGAAACAATTGCAGGCCGCAGGCATGTCTCCAAAAGCGACAAGGGGGCGGTGGCGAAAATCTACACCGTCCAGACGACCCGCGTGCGCCACCGATGTTTTCCCGGCAAGCTGAGGGCGGTGCTCTCGCATATCGCGCGTCATGTCGGCCGCCGGCCCCTCGTCACGTCTGGTCATCGTTCGAACGGCCGCCGGGGATCCTACCACCGCAAGTGCCTTGCGGCCGATATCCGCGTTCCCGGCGTTTCGGTGAAGAGTATCGTCGCCGCGGCACGCTCCGCGCCGTTCATCGGCGGTATCGGCACCTATTGCAACGGCATCGTCCATGTCGATGTCGGGCCGCAACGGCGCTGGCACTATTGCGGCGGACTTGCCCGCCTTGGCAAGCGCGCGAAGCTCGCCGCACGCTGATCCATGCTATTCCGGCGACCCTTCCGTCGGTGCAGCCTTGGCCCTGCGCTTCAGGTTGCGCCTGAGCATGCCCAGATCGGCACCGCCGATGAGGAAGGCGACCGAGAAATAGACCAGCATGGCAAGTCCAATCAGCATGCCGAGTGCCGTCAGCTGCTCGAAGAGCGACGAGGTGGGCGCCAGGCGATGGGCGAGATAGCCGGAGGCGTATTCGAGCGAAACGGCCATGACGACCGTGGCGATCAGCAGCCGCGCGACGCGCCAGGCGAGCGCCTTTTCCAGCGGCCAGTGGCCGCGGCGCACCAGCGTCACGAAGAGCAGCAGCGCGGTGATCCAGCCGGAGACGGTTTCGGCGGTCGCGATGCCGCGCTCGTAAAACAGCGGGAAGAGCGAGACGGCGAGGATGCAGTTGATGACGACCGATAGCATGGTGATGCGCATCGGCGTCTTGGTATCCTCGCGGGCGAAGAAGCCGGGATTGAGCGCCTTGATCATCACGAAACCCGGCAGACCGAGGCCGTAGATGGCAAGCGTGCCGGCGACGACGGAGGTGGTTTCCGGGCTGAAGGCGCCGCGCTCGTAGAGCACGCGCACGATCTCGTCGGAAATGACCCAGAGGGCACCGGCGGCGGGCAATGTCAGGAACAGCACGAATTCCATCGAGCGGTTCTGCAGGTTGCCGGCCTCGCGCTCATGACCGCCCTTCAGCGCGCGCGCCAGTTCCGGAAGCAGCACAACGCCGACGGCGATGCCGACGACACCGAGCGGCAGCTGGTAGACGCGATCGGCATATTGCAGGGCGGAAATCGCGCCGTCCTTGGTGGAGGCGATCATCTGGCCGATCAGCTGGTTGATCTGGGTGATGCCGCCGGTAACGGCCGCCGGGAAGGCGAGCCAGAGCAGCCGCTTGACATTCGGCGTCATGCGCGGGCGGCGAAAACCGATCTTCATGCCGGCCTGGCGCACGCCGGCATAGAGCACCGCCATCTGCAACAGGCCGGCGGCCAGCACGCCCCAAGAGAGATACCATGCCACTTGAAGCGGCGACGCGCCCTCCCAAAGGCCATAGCCCAGCGCGCCGATCAGCACGACATTGAGGAAGACGGGCGCGACGGCGGCGGCGAAATAATGGTGCAGCGAGTTCAGCATGCCCGACAGCATCGCCGTCAGCGACATGCACATGAGATAGGGGAACATGACGACGGCAAGCTTGACCGTCACGTCGAACTTTTCCGCATCGTCCACGAAGCCCGGCGCGATGACCCAGGCGACGATGAGCGGCATGAGCAGCTCCATCGCGATGGTCAGCATCAAGAGCACGGAGAACAGAACGCCGAAGACCTCTTCGGAAAAGCGCTTGGCGCCGTCGAGACCGCCCGCCTCGATCTCCTTGGCGAAGAGCGGCACGAAGGCGGCGTTGAAGGCGCCCTCGGCAAAGAGGCGGCGGAAGAGGTTGGGGAAGCGGAAGGCGGCGTAGAAGGCGTCGGCCATCGGCCCGGTGCCAAGCGCTGCCGCCATCAGCGTCTCGCGCGCAAAGCCCAGCACGCGGCTGCCAAGCGTCGCGCCGCCCACCGTCGCGAATTTTTTCACCAGACTCATTGTTGTGCCTTGACCCTTTTCGGTGTGGCGGGAACCGGCGCGATCATGCCCGAGGGCATGCGGTCGCGCAGCTCATCCACTTCATCAGCCATCACGGCCTTCAGCCGGGCGGCGATATTGGCGTGCCGGTTCTCGTTGGTGACCTTCTGGCCGACGAGGTCGGTGACGTAGAAGGTGTCGATGACCTTCTCGCCGAAGGTGGTGATATGCGCCGAGGCGATGTCGAGCGAGAGATCGGAAAGCACCGCCGTGACCTCGGACAACAGGCCCGGACGGTCAAGGCACTCGATCTCGATGACGGTGAACTTGTTCGACAGCGTGTTGGAGATCGTCACGGCCGGCGAGACGGTGAAGGTACGGCTGCGCTTGCGGCTCTTGGTGCGCGTCGCAATCACCTCCGGCAGGCGCTTGCGGCCCGACAATACGTCCTCGATCATGCGCCCGATCGTGCCGGCGCGGCGCGTCTCATCGGCATCGTTGGGGAATTCACGGTTGACGAGGATGGTGTCGAGCGCCCGGCCGTCCGACGTCGTGAAAATCTGCGCATCGACGATGTTGGCGCCGGCCGCGGCACAGGCGCCGGCAATGACCGTCAGCAGGCGCGGATGGTCGGGCGACAGCACGGTGATTTCGGTGATGGCGTGGAAGGAATGCGTGCGCACCATGGTCGCCAGCGTCTGCCCCGCCTTGTCGGCCTCGCGGATGAAGGCGGCATGGCGCACCTGATCCTCCAGCGACACCGTCAGCAGGTAGGGATCGTAATGCAGCTTGGTATAGGTCTTGCGGTCCTTCTGGCTCCAGTCGGCCGGCAGCGCGTCGGACAGGATCTGCCGCGCCGCCTGCGCGCGCTCCTTGCGCGAGAGCTCGGAGAAGCCGCCGGAGATCAGGAGTTCGGTCTCGTAGTAGAGCGTGCGCAGAAGCTGACCCTTCCAGCCGTTCCACACGCCGGGGCCGACGGCGCGGATATCGCAGACGGTCAGCACGAGCAGCATCTTCAGCCGCTCCATCGACTGCACCTTCTCGGCGAAGTCGACGATGGTCTTGCGGTCGTTGAGGTCGCGGGTCTGCGCCACCATCGACATGGTCAGGTGTTCCTCGATCAGCCAGACGACCAGCTCCGTCTGCTTCGGCGTCAGGCCGAAGCGCGGGCAGAGTTTTCGCGCGACCTTGGCGCCGGCTTCCGAATGGTCCTCCGGGCGGCCCTTGGCGATATCGTGCAGCAGCACCGCGACATAGAGCGGGATGCGGTCCTCGATCGAGGGCATCACCTGATAGCTCAGCGGATGCGCTTCCTTCTCGCGGCCCTGGTCGATATTGGCGAGAACGCCGACCGCGCGGATCAGGTGCTCGTCGACCGTGTAGTGATGATACATGTTGAACTGCATCATCGCGACGATCTTGCCGAATTCCGGGATGAACCTGCCGAGCACGCCGGCCTCGTTCATGCGGCGCAGCAGAAGGGCGGGATCGCGCGGCGAGGCGAGGATCGACAGGAAGAGGCGGTTCGCCTCATCGTTTTCGCGCACCGCGCCGTTGATCAGCCCGAGCGAGCGCGTCACCAGCTTCAGCGCATCCGGGTGGAACTCCAGACCATTGAGATCGGCGATGTGGAAGAGCCTGATGATGTTGACCGGGTCGCGCTTGAAGACCTCGGGATCGGCGATCGTGATGCGGCCGCGGTCTTCCAGAAAGTCCAGCGTTCCCGCAATCTTGCGCGTGCGGCGGGTGAAGCGGCTGATGACGGCGGTGATGCCGGGCGCCTCCTTGGCCTGCTGATCCTCCAGCGTGGCGCAGAAGATGCGCGTGAGGTCGCCGACGTCCTTGGCCACGAGGAAATAGTGCTTCATGAAACGCTCGACGGCCGAGAGGCCCGGATGCGGCTGGTAGCCGAGGCATTCGGCGATCTCGCGCTGGATGTCGAAGGAAAGCCGCTCCTCCGCCTTGCCCGTCAGGAAATGCATGTGGCAGCGCACGGCCCAGAGGAAATCGTCGGCCTTCTGGAAGAGCTTGTATTCCTGCCTGGAGAGCACGCCGAGCTTCACCAGTTCGGCCGGATCCTTGATGTGGTAGAAATATTTGGCGATCCAGAACAGCGTGTGCAGGTCGCGCAGACCGCCTTTGCCTTCCTTGACGTTCGGCTCGACGAGGTAACGTGTATCACCCGCCTTGCGGTGGCGCTCGTCGCGCTCGGCGAGCTTTGCCGCGATGAATTCCGGGCCGGTGCCGCGCACGATCTCGCGGTCGAAACGCACGGCCAGGTCCTCGAACAGCGAGGCCGAGCCGCCGATATAGCGGGCTTCGAGGATCGCCGTGCGGATCGTCATGTCGCCCTTGGAGAGCGTGATGCACTCTTCCAGATTGCGCGTGGCATGGCCGACCTTGAAGCCGAGATCCCACAGGATATAGAGCATGAACTCGATGGCCGGCTCGCTCCAGGCGGCGGGTTTTGCCGGCAGCAGGAAGAGCAGGTCGATATCCGACCCCGGCGCCAGCGTACCGCGGCCATAGCCACCGACGGCCGTCACCGTGATGCGGGCGGCGGGCGGCGCCTGGCCGGCGCTGAACACGTGGTTGAGCGCGAAATCATGCAGAACGGAGATCAGCTGGTCCTGCAGCCAGGAAATGCGGGCAGCGCATTGCAGGCCGCTGCCATCTTCGAAGAGCAGTTCGCGGGCGCGTTCACGACCCGCGGCATTGGCCCTCTTGAATTCGGCGAGCAGCGCGCTGCGCATGCGGTCGCGGTAATCGGCATTGGTGCTGGCGATGAATTCGCATTTGGCGCGCAGCGCCGGCACGTCGAGTAGGCCGGACTCAGCCGGTGCCAAGAGCTTGTGTTCCATCCGATGCCGGCCTTAAGTCCTGCTTCTCGTCCATCGCCCGTAAGGTTCGCATGCCTATAGACCCTTTCGGCACGCGAGGACAGCACCCTAATGCCTAGCGATTGCCAAGTTCTTTCTTCAGCGCATAGAGCGCATCCAGCGCCTCGCGCGGCGTCATATCATCAGGGTTGAGGTCCTTCACGAGCGTCTCGACCTTCGAGGGGCCGGCGTCTCGCTTCGCCTCCTCACGGCGTACCGCCACCTGGAACAGCGGCAGATCATCGATGAGCTGGCTTGCCGGGTTCTTGCGGTCGGCATCTTCGAGCTTGGCGAGCACATCCTTCGCGCGCGCCACGACGGAAGCCGGCAGGCCGGCGAGGCGCGCCACCTGGATGCCGTAGGAGCGATCCGCCGCACCGGGGCCGACCTCGTGCAGGAAGATCACGTCGCCGTCCCATTCCTTGACGCGCATCGTGGCGTTCGAGAGGCGGCCGAGCTTTTCGGACAACACCGTCAGCTCGTGGAAATGCGTGGCGAAGAGACCGCGGCAGCGGTTGCCCTCATGCAGGTGCTCGACGGAGGCCCAGGCGATGGACAGGCCGTCGAAGGTGGCGGTGCCGCGGCCGATCTCGTCGAGGATGACCAGCGAGCGCTCGGTCGCCTGGTTGAGGATCGCCGCCGTCTCGACCATTTCCACCATGAACGTCGAGCGGCCACGCGCCAGATCGTCCGACGCACCGACGCGCGAGAAGAGACGGTCGACGATGCCGATATGGGCGCTTTCGGCCGGCACATAGGACCCCATCTGCGCCAGGATGGCGATGAGGGCGTTCTGGCGCAGGAAGGTCGATTTACCGCCCATGTTCGGGCCTGTCAGCAGCCAGATCGCGCCATGGCCTTTGCTATCCGTCGGCGAGAGATCGCAGGAATTGGCGACGAAGGCAGCGGCGTTCTGGCGGCGCAGCGCTTGCTCGACAACCGGATGACGGCCGCCGACAATGGCGAACATCGTCGAATTGTCGACCATCGGGCGGCAATAGGCCTGCTCTTCGGCAAGCGCTGCAAGGCCGACCGAGACATCGACCACGCCGAGCGCGCGGGCGGCGGCCTTGATGGCTTCCGCCTCCGATACAACAGCCTCGACCAGGCCGTCGAAGGCGGCAAGCTCGATGGCAAGCGCACGGTCGGCGGCATTGGCGATTTTGGTTTCGAGTTCCGACAGCACCGTCGTCGTGAAACGCATGGCGCCCGCCATGGTCTGCCGGTGGATGAAGCGGGCCTTCGCCTCGTCGCCATCGGTCAGCGCCGAGGCATTGCCGGCGGAGACCTCGATGAAATACCCGAGCACGTTGTTGTGCTTGATCTTCAGCGACTTGACGCCGGTTTCTTCCGCATATTGCAGCTGCAGGCCGGCGATGACGCGGCGGGACTGGTCGCGCAGCGCGCGCACCTCGTCCAGCTCCCCATCCGCAGCCTCGCGGATGAAGCCGCCGTCGCGCTTGAGGAGCGGCAACTCGTCGGCCAGCATGAAGGACAGGCGGTGCGAGAGATCGACCGGCAGCGCGGCAATGGCCGTGCGGGCGCCTGCAAGCTCGCCCTCAAGATTTTCACCGCCCATGAGCGCGGCAATCTCCGCGGAGGCTGAAAGACCTTGCAGGATCGCCCCGAGATCGCGCGGACCGCCGCGGCCGAGCGCGATGCGCGAAAGGGCACGCGGCATGTCGGGCAGACGCTTCAGCGCCCGGCGCAGGTCCTCGCAAAAGGAGGGGCGGTCGGCGAGCGTCGAAATCGAATCGAGACGGGCATTGATCGCATCGGGATCGGTCAGCGGCGACATCAGGCGTTCGGCGAGCAACCGCGCGCCGCCGCTCGTGACGGTGCGGTCGATGGCCTTCAGCAGCGTGCCGCTGCGCTCGCCCGATTGCGTACGCACCAGTTCGAGATTGCCGCGCGTCGCCGGATCGATGAACAGCGTCGAGGCCGAGCTTTCGCGCTCCGGCCGGCCGAGCGGCGGACGTTCGGCGATCTGGGTCTTCTCGACATAGGCGATGGCCGCGGACGCCGCCGCGAATTCGGCGCGCGAAAAGCTGCCGAAACCGTCGAGCGTCGAGACGCCGAAATAGCGGGCGATGCGGCCCTCCGCCGTCGCGCTGTCGAACAGCACGGACGGCTGGGGCACGGCGACGCGGCCGAGCACATCGAGGACCGGGCGGAATTCGGGATCGTAGAACAGCGTATCCGGCACGATCAGCTCGCGCGGCTCGATGCGCAGAATATCGGCGAGAAGCTGGCTTTGCGCGGTCTCCGACAGGCGGAAGATGCCGGTGGAAATATCGATCCAGGCGAGCGCCATCGAGGGCTCCGCCCCGCCGCGGATACGCGCGACGGCCATCAGATAGTTGGCATCCGACGGCGACAGCAGCTTTTCCTCGGTCAGCGTGCCCGGCGTGACCAGGCGCACGACATCGCGCCGCACGACGGACTTGGAGCCGCGCTTCTTCGCCTCGGCCGGGTCTTCCACCTGCTCGCAGACCGCAACGCGGAAGCCGACGGAGATCAGCCGCTGGAGATAGTCATCCGCCGCATGCACCGGCACGCCGCACATGGGAATGTCGAGGCCCATATGCTGGCCGCGCTTGGTGAGCGTGATGCCGAGCGCGCGGGAGGCATCCACGGCATCCTGGAAGAACAGCTCGTAGAAATCCCCCATGCGGTAAAACAGCATGCTGTCGGGATTGGCCGCCTTGATCTCGATATATTGCTCCATCATCGGCGTCGCCGATGCTCGGCTTTCGTCGCTGGCAAGCTCTGACGTCGACAGGATATCGTTTTGGCGCGCGATCTGATCGTTCACGGACTGACTGTTCTTCCTAAAAAAGAGGTGTCACCCTAGCCACGCAGCGATATAGAAAACAACAGCTGTAAGAAGCGAGGGGCTTATCGCCCACAGGAGTATGAGGGGGTAGCATGCCGGGAACCGACAAAACAGATCGCAAGAGAGCAACCGTCACGGACAAGGAAGCGCTGGATTTCCACGCCAACGGCCGTCCCGGCAAGCTCGAGATCACGCCGACCAAGCCGATGGCCACGCAGCGCGACCTGTCGCTCGCCTATTCGCCCGGCGTCGCCGTGCCGGTCAAGGCGATCGCCGAAGATCCGGCAACCGCCTATGACTACACGACGCGCGGCAACATGGTCGCCGTCATCTCCAACGGCACCGCCATTCTCGGCCTCGGCAATCTCGGCGCGCTCGCCTCCAAGCCTGTCATGGAAGGCAAGTCCGTTCTCTTCAAGCGTTTCGCCGATGTCGATTCCATCGACCTCGAAGTCGATACGGAAAATGTCGACGAGTTCATCAATTGCGTGCGCTATCTCGGCCCCTCCTTCGGCGGCATCAACCTCGAGGACATCAAGGCGCCTGACTGTTTCATCATCGAGCAGCGCCTGCGCGAGCTGATGGACATTCCGGTTTTCCATGACGACCAGCACGGCACCGCCATCATCGCCGCCGCCGGCCTGATCAACGCGCTGGCGCTGACCGGCCGCGACTTCAAGACGACCAAGCTCGTCTGCAACGGCGCGGGTGCAGCCGCCATCGCCTGCATCGAACTCATCAAGTCGATGGGCTTCGCCCCCGAAAATGTTATCCTCTGCGACACCAAGGGCGTCATCTACCAGGGCCGTGAAGACGGCATGAACCAGTGGAAGTCGGCCCATGCCGTCAAGACCGACCGCCGCTCGCTTGCCGAAGCGCTCGTCGGCGCCGACGTGGTGTTCGGCCTTTCGGCCAAGGGCGCCTTCTCCGAGGAGATGATCCGTTCCATGGCGCCGCGCCCGATCATCTTCGCCATGGCCAATCCCGATCCGGAAATCACACCGGAAGAAGTGGGCCGTATCCGTGACGACGCGATCGTCGCGACCGGCCGTTCGGACTATCCGAACCAGGTCAACAACGTGCTGGGCTTCCCCTATATCTTCCGCGGCGCGCTCGATGTGCGGGCCTCCACCATCAACGACGCGATGAAGATCGCCGCTGCCGAGGCGCTCGCCAAGCTCGCCAAGGAAGACGTGCCGGATGATGTCGCGGCCGCCTATCAGGGCGTTCGCCCGCGTTTCGGCGCGCAGTACATCATCCCCGTGCCGTTCGATCCGCGCCTCATCTCCGCCATCCCCGTCGCCGTCGCCAAGGCGGCGATGGAGACCGGCGTCGCGCGCAAGGATATTCCCGATCTCGACGCCTATGCGCGCGATCTGCGCGCCCGCCGCGACCCGATCGCCTCCACATTGCAGCAGATCTATGCCCGCGTGCGGCGCTATCCGAAGCGGGTCGTCTTCGCCGAGGGCGAGGAAGAGCAGATGATGCGCGCCGCCGTGTCCTATGCCAACCAGCAACTCGGCACGGCGATCCTCGTCGGGCGTGACGACCGCATGCGCGAAGTGGCCGAACGCGCCGGCATCGATCTCGACCGTCCCGGCATCGAGCTGCTCAATGCCCGCATCTCGACGCGCAACGATGCCTATATCGATTATCTCTATGCCCGCATCCAGCGGAACGGCTTCCTGTATCGCGACGCCCAGCGCCTGATCCACAACGACCGCAATCATTTCGCGGCCTGCATGGTGGCGCTTGGGGATGCGGATGCCATGGTGACCGGCCTGACGCGCAACTACTCCACCGCGCTCGAGGACGTGCGCCGCTGCATCGACGCCAAGCCCGGCCACCGGGTGATCGGCGCCTCGCTGGCGCTCTGCCGCGGCCGCGCCGTGCTGGTTGCCGACACCGCCGTGCACGACATGCCGAATGCCGATGAGCTGGCCGACATCGCCGAGGAGGCGGCCGGCCTTGCCCGTCGTCTCGGTTATGAGCCGCGTGTCGCCATGCTCGCCTACTCGACCTTCGGCCATCCCTCGGGCGAACGCTCCGAGCGGGTGCGGGAGGCTGTGAAGATCCTCGACCGCCGCCGCGTCGATTTCGAATATGACGGTGAAATGGCGGCGGATGTGGCGCTGAACACCCGCATCATGGAGCAGTACCCCTTCTGCCGCCTCTCCGGCCCGGGCAACGTGCTCGTCATGCCGGCATTCCACTCGGCCTCGATCTCGACCAAGATGCTGCAGGAACTTGGCGGCTCGACGGTCATCGGCCCGATGCTCGTCGGTCTCGACAAATCCGTGCAGATCGTCTCGATGGGCGCGAAGGACAGCGATATCGTCAATATGGCGACGCTTGCCGCCCACAACGCCGGCTGAGCAGGCCGCAAAAAACCGCCCGTCCCGAAGATCGGGACGGGCGGTACATCAAACTATGCTGATCTTCATGAAACCTGCAGCCGAGCCATTGCTTAGCTGGCGAAACGTCCGGCATCCGCGCCATAGTAGTTGAGGTAGCGGCCGGAAATCTTGCCGATCGGCAGCACGATCAGCACGTCCGTCGTGTTGAAGCCGTGATCGACGACGGCACCGGTGCCGACGGTCGCGCCGAGGCGCAGATAGCCCTTGATGAGCGGCGGCATGGCGGAGAGCGCCTTGCGCGCATCGATGCCCTCGGACGGCATCAGGTCCATCGTGCGGAAGAGTTCCGGGCGGGCCGAAACGCTCCACTCGTCCTTGGCCTGCACATTGTGGTGCAGGAAGGACAGCGCCAGCGCATGCTCTTCCGGCACGACGCCGTGGAAGGAGGCGCAGCCGAACATCACGTCGATGCCGTGCTTCAACGCATAGGCCCAATTGCCCTGCCAGAGCAGCTCGACCGTGCGCTTGGTACGATAGGCCGGCAGCACGCAGGAGCGACCGAGCTCCATAAAGCGCTTTTCCGGATGCTGGGCGATCAGCGCATCGACGTCGAATTCCGACTGGGAATAGAAGCCGCCGGAGACCGCCGCAACATCCTGGCGCAGCAGGCGATAGGTGCCGACGATCTGCTCTTCGGCGTCGCCCTCGATTGCGGTGTCGAGCACCAGAAGGTGATCGCAGACCATGTCCCAGGCATCGATGTCGCGCTTGCGGCGAACGGCGTCGGGCGAGAGGCGGGCGTTCATTTCTTCGGCGAACACGCGGTAGCGCACGGCCTGGGCGGCATCGATCTCCGAGACCGAGCGGGCGATGCGGGTTTCCAGATTGCCGATGCGGCCGAGCACGTCCGTTCCCGAACGTCCCGCGACCGGCACGGTCTTCTGGGCGATCTCCACCGGAGCGATGGTCTGGGCAAGGTCGAGCGTCATGGCAGTATACCCGTTATCAGGAACTCCTTGGGTTTAACCACGATTCTGCAACAAGATAATGACGCACGCCCGGCTTGAGAAGATCAGACTGTCACAGAACGGCCAAGGCGGGCGATTTCGGCAATCAGCTGAACCGGATCGGCGGGCTTTGCGAGCACCGCCCGGGCACCGACCGCCAACAGTTCCTCGGCCAGACCGGCGCGGCTATCGGCCGTGAGCACGATGACCGGCAGGCGGGCATTGCCATAGTCGCGCTGCACGATCCGGGCGATCATCTCCTTGCCGTCGCCGCCGGGCATGCCGAGGTCCGTGACGATGAGATCGGCTGCGAACGGCCCGGCATCGGTGGCGCCCGCAAGCGCGGAGACGAGTGCCGGATAATCCGGCACGTGGCGCACCTGATGGCCCGCGCGCTCCAGCACCGAGCGCACCAGCATGGCATTCACCGGATCGTCCTCGGCAAGCAGGATGCGGGCACCGGTCGCGGGCGCCAGTGTCGCCACCGGATCGGCCTGCTGCGGCAAGTCCTTCAGGATCGGACGGTTATCGTTGATCGCATCGCGCACCTCGATGCCTTTCATACGGCCGCGCAGCACCTCGACGAGCGAACGCTCGCGCAACGGCCGGATCAGCCAGGAATCGTAGCCCTCGCCATTGCCGATGGCACGGCCGGTCCGTTCCTCCGGATTGACGAGATAGATGCGGCGCGCGCGGCTGTCCTTGATGACATTGAGATCGGCAAGCTCGCGGCGGAAGGCACCGGCAAGCCTATTGTCGACGATGATGTCGGTCAGCGCCGCCTTGCGGCCGGCAAGACCCTGCAAGAGATCGAAGGCCTCGTCGATGGAGCTGGCGAGATGGCAGGCGCCGCCGAGCGCATCGATGGTGCGCACCAGCGCCCTGGAGGCCGGGCCGGCGGGAGCCAGCAGGAAAACGAGGCTGCCCTTCAGCACGCCCTTGCGCGAGACGCCGGGCATCTTTTTCGCATCGACGGGCATGCGGATGGTGAAGGTAGAGCCTTTGCCGGGCGTGCTTTCGAGCGTCAGTGCGCCGCCGGCCTCGTTGAGGATGCGCGCCGAGATGGCGAGACCCAGGCCGGTGCCGCCGCTGCGCTGGGCGCTGCTTCCGGTCTGCTCGAATTCCTCGAAGATGCGCGCCTGCTCCTCGGCATTCATGCCGGGGCCGGTATCGGTGACGCGGACGACGACGGCGCCGCGCTCCAGCGTGGTTTCCAGCGAAACACCGCCGGTATGGGTGAATTTCACGGCATTGCCGACGACATTGTAGAGCACCTGGCGCAGACGCGGCGCGTCATAGGTCAGAAGACCTGGCACTTCTGGCGAGACGAAGGAGCCGATCTCGATGCCCTTTTCATGGGCGCGGTGCGAAAGCATTTCGACGACGCTTTCCAGCATCGGCCGCACCGGCTCTTCCGACGGACGCAGCTGGAAGCGGCCCGCCTCGATCGTCGAGAAATCCAGGAGGTCATCGACGAGCTGCACCAGCGCATGGCCGGACTGGCGGATGCCGGCCAGATAGTTCTTCTGCTCGGCCGTCAGGCGCGTCTGACCGATCAGATGCGACATGCCGAGAATACCGGACAGGGGTGTGCGGATTTCGTGGCTGACGGTGGCGAGCAGGCGGGACTTGGCGGCACTTGCCTGCTCTGCGCGCTGGCGGGCGCGTTCGCGCTCGCCTTCCGCGCGGCGCTCTTCCGTCACGTCGCGGGCGATGGAATGCACGACCAGCTCGCCGGACGAAGGATCGCGCACGGTGACATCGTGCCAGGAATAGATACGCTTTCCAGCGGGGCCGTTCACATCGACATCATAACGATGGGCGATGGCCTGCGAACGGAAGGTGAGGCCGATCGCTTCGCACGTCTTGCCCTCGACGTCGGACAGGCCGGTGAGATCGGACAGCACCGCATTGGCGCGCAAAATGCGGCCATCGAGCGCGCGCATCACGACGATATCGCCGAGCACGTCGTGAATGGCAGAGAGGATTTGCGAGGTCTCGCTGCGCTCCCAGGAGCGATCGTGATCCATCTCGGCAGCGGCCGGGTGGCGGGTGCGGTAGAGGAACACGGCGCCCGCGATGCCGGCGAGGCCGAGCACGACAGCCGCGATGTAGAACCCCGTCGCCATGCCGGTTGCGAGCACCAAGGCCGCCGAAAGCAGGCCGACGCCGGCAATGACGCTGCGGATCGTCGCGTGGCTCTCCGGCTCGGGGCGCGGCACGACGATGTCGATATCCACGTCATGGGTTTCGGGTGCGGAATTCCCTTCGGAAGGCGCGCGCTTGGATTGGCGCGGTGCCTCGGCAAATTCGGCCTGGAGCCGGTTCTGTAGCTTGACGGGTTCGCTCATGACGATCCGCTTACCACGCGGACCGTTCAAATCGGCTTCAGCAAGTCGCTAAAATCTTAGCGATCCCGGCGGCGCAGCAAAAGCAGCTCGTCGAGGATGACGAGGCCGGCGCCGATGGTGATGAAACTATCGGCGAGATTGAAGACGGCAAACGACCAGGTCTCGGTGTAGAACAGCACATAGTCGATGACATAGCCGAACAGTGCGCGGTCGATCAGGTTGCCGAAGGCGCCGGCGATGATGAAGGCATAGCCGGCATGGGCAAGACCGCGCTGCTTCGGCGTCTGGCGCCAGAGCCAGATGACGAAGCCGACGACGAAGAGCCGAAGCGTGACGATGAACCAGCCCTCCATGCCCGACAGCATGGAGAAGGCGACGCCGTAATTGTAGGTGCGGTAGAGCGCCAGCATCGGCACGACATGCACCGCTTCCTGGAAGGGCAGCCACATCTCGACGGCGAATTTCACGGCCTGATCGAGGAGAAGCGCGAGCAGGATGAAGACGACGACCGGCAGCGGCCGCGACATCAGGGGAATGCGGTCGTTCATGCGCGCGCATCCAGCGTCAGCAGATGGCGGCGCGCCTCGAAGAGCATGACGCCCGTGGCGATGGCCAGGTTCAGCGAATCCGCCAGGCCGACCTGCGGAATGCGGGCCAGCGCATCGGCCTCGCGGGCAAGCTCTTCCGGCAGGCCGGACTGTTCGTTGCCCATCAAGAGCACGACCGGCTTCTTCTTGTAATCGATGGTGCGGTAATCGACGGCGCCGGCGAGATGGGTCGCGACGACGGAGACGCCGGCACCCTTCTTCCAGCCGAGGAAATCCGCCACGCTGGTCTTCACCAGCGGCACGGCGAAGACCGAGCCCATGGTGGCGCGCACGGTTTCCATCGAGAAAGGATCGGTGCTCTCGCCGACGAGGATGACGCCGCTGGCGCCCGCCGCATCGGCCGTGCGGATGATCGTGCCGAGATTGCCGGGATCGCGCACACGGTCGAGCGCCACATAGGTCTCGCCGTTTCCGGGCCTGATGTCGCGAAGGCTCGTCCAGCGCTGCGAAAAGATGCCGACGACCATCTGCGGATTGTCGCGCCGCGTGATCGAGGCGAGCACCTTCTCGCTGACCTCAAGCACCAGACCGCCGCGCGCCACCGTCTTCGTCGCGCATTGCACGACCTGCGGCTTATCCTTGACGTTCTTGGCATAGACCAGCGTCCTGATCTCGAAGCCGAGTTCCAGCGCGTCGATGACCAGCTTCAGGCCTTCGGCCATGAAGCTTTTCGTCTCGTCGCGGTCCTTCTTGTTGGCGAGCGCCTTGATATCCTTGACGATGGGGTTCGAAAGGCTCGTGACCTCCTTCACCTGACCGACGCGGCGGCTCCCATGGTGTTCCTGGCTCATGCGCTGATCCATCGGCTGAAGAGGGAGGTGGAGAGCGCGCGGCCGGCTTCCTTGCCGTCCGTACCGCTCTCGCGGATGACGAGTTCGCCCGATTCCACCGTGCCACCGGCACCGCGCATCGTCTCGCGCATCAGCTCATGGATGGAATAGAAGCTTGCCCGGATCGAATAGGCCGTCAGCACGAGGCCGATCGCCTTGGGCGACAGGATCTCGCGGCAGATGTCGAGCATCAGCGGCAGGTGATCGAAGAGATGCCAGACCTCGCCGTTCGGGCCACGGCCGAATTTCGGCGGGTCGGTGAGAATGATGTCGTATTTGCTGCCGCGGCGCTCCTCGCGCTGGATGAACTTCATCGCATCCTCGCAGATCCAGCGGATCGGCAGCTTGTCCATGCGCCCCAGCGTCTGGTTTTCGCGCGCCCAGCCGATGGCCTTCTTGGAGGCGTCGACATGGGTGACTTCCGCACCGGCGGAGGCAGCGACCAGCGAAGCAACACCGGTATAGCCGAAAAGGTTCAGCACCTTGACCGGGCGGCCCGCCGTCTCGACCTTCTCCTTCATCCAGCTCCAGTGAGCGAGCTGTTCGGGGAAGACGCCGACATGACGGAAGGCGGTGAAGCGGCCGTGAAAATCGACACCGAGCAGCTGCATCGGCCAGGTCTCGCCAAGGGCAGCCCTTGGGAATTTCCAGCGCCCCATGCCGTCCTCGTCCGTATCGCCGGTGAAGAGCGCGTCGGCCTTGTCCCAGATGCTGTCCGGCAGGCTGCGCTGCCAGAGCGCCTGGGCCTCGGGGCGCACGATGCGATAGGGGCCGTATTGCTCGAGCTTCTCGCCGGCACCACTGTCGATCAGACGGTACTGGTCGGAGCCAGCGGTCTCCAGGATGACCGGCAGGCGCTCGGCCGGCTTTGCGCCCTCGCGGCGCATCAAGGGGCGGGCGGGCAGCTCAGGTGCCGGGCGCGGCTCCTTGCCGGAAGCGGGCTTCGAGGCGGGCGTTTTGGCGACCGGCGGTCTGTAGGCCTGCGCGCCGGCAGGCGTACGGGCTTTCGCGGGCGCGGCGGGGCCGCTCTTCGGCCGGCGGGGTCTGTCCTTCACGATGCGTCGTCCGTCGTCGGTTGATTAGGTGCCGGCAGTGCCGGAAAACAAGCGGCTCCCATACCATCCCTCCCCCACTTGGCAAAGCGCTTTCCGATTGCGATAAATCGAACCTGTCAGGGAGGATCGATCATGGACATGACCGGCGAAGAACGTATTGCCGCTCCACGCGACGTCGTCTGGGCAGCGCTCAACGATGCGGAAATCCTGAAAGCCTGTATTCCCGGCTGTCAGTCGCTGACCATGAAATCGCCGACGGAACTCGAAGCGACCGTGAAGATAAAGATCGGCCCTGTTTCAGCCAGCTTCAGCGGCGAAGTGACGCTCTCCAACCTCAACCCGCCCGAGAGCTACACGATCTCAGGCGAAGGCAAGGGCGGCATTGCCGGTTTTGCCAAGGGTGGCGCGGATGTGCGGCTGACCGAAGACGGCGACGGCACGATCCTCGCCTATGACGTGAAGGCGCAGATCGGCGGCAAGCTCGCCCAGCTCGGCTCGCGCCTCATCGATTCCTCGTCGAAGAAACTCGCCACGCAATTTTTCGCTGATTTTGGCGCAAGGCTGAACGGCGCGCCCTAAGGCGCCGCAAGTTGCCATACCTCACTCGGCCTTCTCAGTCCGAGCCGGACGAAGGGTTCTCCAGAGGCTTCGCAGCATCAGCAGAAGCTCGCCACCGTGCAACAATCTCACGGCAGGGTCTGTCTGCTCTTCGGCAGCGACTTTGTGATTTTCGATAACGGATTGATCAGGCTCCATCCGCTCGGCTTCACCCGCTTATTTTGCAGACGCCGGCAAAACCGCCTGCGAGGCGATCGCCTCGGCGCGGGTGCGGTGCTTTTCGGCTTCCGTATGCCACTTCATTGCCTCCACCGCTTCGACGCGCGCACGCTTGCGGTGCTTGCCCTGCGCGAACCACGTGGCGAGCGAGCCGACGACGAGACCGAAGATCACGGCGAGGAAGATATAGACGAAGAACGGTGCCGTCACCGAGAGCACGCTGTCTTCCGGGCGGAAGGGATTGAGCGCCAGCGTCACGGCCTGGCGGTTTGCCACCGACAGCACGATCAGCACGATGGCGATCGGAAGCAGCACGAGGACGTTGACTATTCTCTTGATCATGGCGTCACCTGTCTGGCGCGAAGCCCTCAGTCGTCCTGGTCGGCCTGACCGGGATTGAGGCGTTCACGCAGTTCCTTGCCCGTCTTGAAGAAGGGAACCCACTTCTCCTCGACGAAGACGGCATCGCCGGTGCGCGGGTTGCGGCCGGAGCGCGACGGGCGGTTCTTCACGGAGAAGGCACCGAAGCCGCGCAGCT
The DNA here is from genome assembly GCF_946479415.1 of uncultured Shinella sp. Next base: position 23,074 of record NZ_CAMLFY010000047.1, read on the forward strand.
CGACGCGGTTTCCACCGGCCAGCGCATCGGTGATCTCGTCGAGCACCGCGTTGACGATGTTCTCGACATCGCGGTGATAGAGGTGGGGATTGCGCGCGGCGACAATCTGAACCAGTTCCGACTTGATCACTGTATCCCCCTCAAAACTTCTTGTTTTTCAATCATGATCAACCTGCCAAACCGAGACCAGACCGTCAAGAAACAACTTTTCGCCGGTCAGCTTTTCGATTGTCGGTTGAAGGTCGAGCGGCAGGCCGAGGACGGAGCGGGCAAACTCGGGAATGCTGCCGCCGAGGAACGGGAAGCCGGACCGGCGCGGCGCGTCGTAATCGACGAAGGGAAGGTCGGCTGCCACCTTGCGCCCGTCGAGATAGGCACGGATCGCCTCGGGACCGCCGAGCGTGTCGACCAGCTTGTTTTTCAGGGCCTGCCGGCCGGTGAAGATGCTGCCGTCGGCCAGACGCATCACCTCGGCGCGGGGCAATTTACGGCGTTCGGCGACGAGATCGACGAACCAATCGTAGCTGTCCATTACCATGGCGCGGATCATCGTCTTGGCATCTTCGCTCGCCGGGTGGAACGGAGAGGGCTCCGCCTTCAGCGGCGCGGACTTGATCTCCTCCAGGGATACCCCGATCTTGTCCATCAGCTCCTTCATCTGCGGATACTGGAAAAGCACGCCGATCGAGCCGGTGATCGAGCTTTCGCCGGCGATGATCGTATCGCCGGCCGTCGCGATCATGTAGCCGGCGGAGGCCGCGAGCGTGCGCACGTCGGAGACGACGGGCTTCTTTTCCGCCACCTTGCGCAACGCCTTGTAGATGACCTCGCCGCCATAGGTCGTGCCGCCGGGCGAGGAGATCGTCACGACGAGCGCCTTCGCGCGGTCGTTCTTGGCAATGCCGTCGAGGCGTTCGAGAAGCTCGGTGTCATCCTGGATGATGCCGGAAATCTTGACGCGGGCGATATGATCGACCCCGCCCGTGTCCTTGCGGCCCCAGCTTGCGGCGATGAAGATGCCGGCAAGCGCGATGACGACAGCCGCGACGCGCCAGAAGGTCAGCTTGCGGCGCAATTGCCGGCGGTCGGCGATGGTGGCGTGATCCATTCCCTGTCCTCAATATGCTGGCTTTGCCGCGAAACGTGGCTTGCCGAAAGCCCTATCGATATGGCATTCCCGGCGCAAATGGCAATTCGTCGCTGAAGTTTCTTGCACATCCATTGTTTGTTCAGGAATAATCTCCATATGGGCTGCGTTATGCATGCGGCCCTCCGCATCCGCGAGCGAAGGCCATATGGCTGAAACCAAGCAGGCAGAATGCTGAACAGCGTGACAGAGGCGCCGACGGGTGCACCGGGCATGAATGTTTCCGCCGAGGCGTATCGCCTCGCCAGGCGGCATTCTTCGCGCGTGCGCTTCCTGAAGGTGGCGCTGCCAATCGCAGCCGTCGTCATCGGCGCGATCTTCGTCGCCGTCTCGATCGTGCGCACCTGGATACCCGCCGACCTGCAAGTCGAAAGCGCCTCCATCGAGGATGGCAAGATCGTCATGCGCAATCCGGCGATATCGGGCCGCAACGATGCCGGCATCAGCTATTCGATGAAGGCCGAGCGGGCGCTGCAGGATATGAAGCAGCCCGACGTCATCACGCTCGAGAACATCAAGGCGAAGATGCCGGTCAACGAGACGACGGTGGCCGAAGTGGTCGCCGCGACCGGCATCTATGACCGCGGCAAGAACCTGCTCGACATGGTCGCGCCCTTCACCATCAATCTCAACACCGGTCTCGAAGCCGCCTTCCGCTCCGCCCACCTTGATATCAATGGCGGCAGCATGCAGACGACGGAGCCGGTTTCCATCCGTTCACCGGAAGCATCCATTGTTGCGCAGTCGCTGCGAATGACGGATAAAGGCCGGACCGTCGTCTTTGAAGGCAAGGTCGTCGTCGACGTCGATCCAGCCGCCATCCGCAACCGAGAAAAGTAAGAGCGCCATGTTCGCCAGTCTCTCCGCCCCTGTCCGGGCCGCCAGCCTTTTGGTTCTTGCAGCCGGTATTGCAATGGTTTCGGCCCCTGCGGGCGCGCAGCAGACCACGAGCCGCATGAAAGGCATGCAGCTTTCGAACGATCAGCCGATCCAGATCCAGAGCGACAAGCTCGAGATCCGCGATCAGGAAAACAAGGCCGAATTCTCCGGCAACGTGAAGGTGGTGCAGGGCACGACGACGTTGCAGGCCGGCAAGATGGTCGTCTATTACGCGGCCGGGGGCAAAGGCTCCGTTGCCAGCGGCGACGCCGATATCGAGAAGATCGACGTGTCCGGCAAGGTCTACCTCAAGTCCGGCACGCAGGAAGCGACGGCCGATACCGGCACGTTCAACCTCGTCAACGAAACGCTGCTTCTGAAGGGCGACAAGGTCGTGCTGTCGGAAGGCAAGAACGTCTTCGTCGGCTGCCAGCTCGCCGTCACCATGCGCACGGGCGAGGCCAAGCTCGATGCCTGCGGCGGCCGCGTCATGATCCAGCTCGACCCGAAGTCGCGCAAAACGACCAACTGATAGCCATCCCGTGTCGTTGCCCCTCCTCTCCCGGCTGAAGCGCCGCCCGAAAAAGGCCGTGCAGGAAGCCCATCACACCGCCGATCTCTCGCGCTACGAGGGAACACTGATCGCACGCGGCCTGACCAAGACCTATCGCGACCGGCGCGTCGTCAACGGCGTGTCGCTCGTGGTGCGCCGCGGCGAGGCCGTCGGCCTGCTCGGTCCCAACGGTGCAGGCAAGACGACCTGTTTCTACATGATCACGGGTCTTGTGCCCGTCGATGAAGGCTCGATCGAGATCAACGGCAACGACGTGACGACGATGCCGATGTACCGTCGCGCCCGGCTCGGCGTCGGTTACCTGCCGCAGGAAGCCTCGATCTTTCGCGGCCTGACGGTCGAGGACAACATTCGCGCCGTGCTGGAAGTGCACGACAAGGACAAGGCGCGGCGCGAGCAGAAGCTCGACAGCCTGCTCGCCGAATTCTCGATCTCGCATCTGCGCAAATCCGCGGCCATCGCGCTTTCGGGCGGTGAGCGCCGCCGTCTCGAAATCGCCCGTGCGCTGGCGACCGACCCGACCTTCATGCTGCTCGATGAGCCCTTTGCCGGCGTCGATCCGATCTCGGTCGCCGACATCCAGGCGCTGGTGCGCCATCTCACCTCGCGCGGCATCGGCGTGCTGATTACCGACCACAATGTGCGCGAAACGCTCGGCCTGATCGACCGCGCCTATATCATCCATGCCGGCGAAGTGCTGACGCATGGCAGGGCGAACGACATCGTCAGCAATGCCGATGTGCGCCGCCTCTATCTCGGCGATAATTTCAGTCTCTGAGGCCCAGCGCCGCCATCTTCACCAAGTTGGCGGCTGGCGCTTGACCAAACTCTTCAAAAAAGCAATTTTTGGGCCAGTTGGATTTCAGCCGCCGGCCGTGATGGTTTTGGGCGGACTTTTCCAGGAGTAGAGCGTCCGCATGGCCCTCGCCGCAAGCCTTTTCCTGCGCCAAAGCCAGTCGCTGGTGATGACACCGCAGCTGATGCAGTCGATTCAGCTGCTGCAAATGACGCATGTCGAGCTCACCCAGTTCATCGAGCAGGAAGTCGAGAAAAACCCGCTGCTCGAGATCGCCCCGAACGAGAACGGCGTGCGCGAGCGCGGCGCCGACGATTATTCCGGCGGCAGCGACGAGCATGTCCATGCCGAAAACCTGGGCAGCGACGAAGGCTTCCAGCCTGATCTTTACGACAGCGCCACGTCGGGCAGCGCCGACAGCGCGCCGGAGGCCTTTGACGGCGGCCTCGACAATGTCTTCCCCGACGATGCCGGCCCGCGCGGTGCGGATGCACCGGAATTGCTCGGCCAGTGGAAGTCGATGCCCGGCGGTGGCGAGGATGGCGAGGGCTACGACCTCGACGACTTCGTGGCGAGTCGCAAGACGCTCGCCGACGTGCTGAACGAACAGATCCCCTTCGTGCTACCCGACCCCATCGACCGGCTGATCGCCCAGCATCTCGTCGATCAGCTCGACGAGGCCGGCTATCTCCAGGGCAGCACGGCGGAGACGGCGCTGAGACTGGGCAAGCCCGTCGTCGAAATCGAGCGCGTGCTGGCCCGCCTGCAGGAACTCGACCCGCCGGGCGTGTTTGCCCGCTCGCTCAGCGAATGTCTCGCCATCCAGCTGAAGGCGCGTGACCGGCTGGACCCGGCCATGGCCATGCTCGTCGACAATCTCGAACTGCTAGCCCGGCGCGATTTTGCAACGTTGAAGAAGCTCTGCGGTGTCGGCGAGGAGGATCTGCTCGACATGCTCGCGGAGATCCGCAAGCTCGACCCCAAGCCGGGCACGCGCTACGAGACGAGCGCATCGGAAGCCGTGGTGCCCGATATCATCGTACGTGCAGCCCCCGACGGCTCCTGGCATATCGAGCTCAACGCCGATACGCTGCCGCGCGTTCTGGTCAATCGCGACTACCATGCCAGCGTCTCGCGCCACACGGACCGCAACAGCGAGGACTATGCCTTCCTCAACGAGTGCCTGCAGACGGCCAACTGGCTGACGCGCAGCCTCGACCAGCGCGCCCGCACCATCATGAAGGTGGCGACGGAGATCGTGCGCCAGCAGGATGCCTTCCTGATGCACGGCGTCGACCATCTGCGCCCGCTGAACCTCAAAACCGTCGCCGAGGCGATCAAGATGCATGAATCGACGGTGAGCCGCGTCACCGCGAACAAATACATGCTGACACCGCGCGGGCTTTTCGAGCTCAAATACTTTTTCACCGTCTCGATCGGCTCGGCGGAGGGCGGCGATTCTCATTCAGCCGAGAGCGTGCGTCACCGCATTCGCGCCATGATCACGCAAGAATTACCGGACGCCGTGCTTTCTGACGACGATATCGTCGACATCCTTCGCAAGGGCGGCGTGGAGCTTGCCCGCCGCACGGTGGCAAAATACCGCGAGGCGATGAATATCCCCTCCTCCGTGCAGCGCCGGCGCGAAAAACGGGCGCTTGCCAAAGCGGCCTCTTCCTGACGAAAACGCTGGAAAACCGGCGCTTCCGGTTAACGGAAGTTAACAATGCCTGAATCCGCTAATTGACTTCGCAACCGGGAAGGGCTAATGCGCGCCCCAATTCCGAAGGGAAGAAATGCCGGACTTCCAAACATATCCCCGGTTTTCTCTAGCGTGCGGTGCAACAAACAGCGCATGCGTGAAACGCTTGGAACACAGATGAGGTTGGAATAGACTGGTGCGCGCAAATCATGAAAGAGAGGTAACCTCCATGAGTGTGCGTGTGTCCGGTAAACATATGGAAATCGGCGATAGCTTCCGCCAGCGCATTGAAGAGCAGGTAGAAGAGGCCGTAACCAAATATTTTGACGGAGGATATTCGAGCCAGGTCACCGTGGAAAAAGCGGGATCGCGGTACAGTGCCGACTGCAAGGTCCATCTCGATACGGGGATGGCGTTGCAAGCCAATGGCGAAGCAAATGATCCCCTCGTGGCCTTCCAATCGGCCTCGGAACGGATCGAGAAACGCCTGCGTCGGTACAAACGCAAACTCAAGGCCCACCATAACGGCAACGGTCACGACGCCTTTGCAGAAGTGGCCTACACGGTGATGGATTCAGTCCCCGACGAAGACGATGAGCTTCCCGAGGACTATGCACCGACCATCGTTGCGGAAAGCACGAAGAAACTGAGGACGATGTCCGTCGCAGGCGCTGTCATGGCGCTCGACATGACGGATGAGCCGGTTCTTCTCTTCCGCAGTGCAGGGTCGGAGCAGCTCAATATCGTCTACCGACGCAACGACGGCAATATTGGCTGGATCGATTCAGCCAGTATCAAAAGCTGAGTGATGGAAGCGTGGTGCCGGGACGGGCACCACGCTTCTTCAAACCTTCACCCAGCGCACGAGGACAAAAGCATGGCATTGGCAGGTCTACTGCAGCAGAGTGCGATTATTCCGGCGATGAAGGCCAATTCCAAGAAGCAGCTGCTTCAGGAACTGGCGGTAAAAGCGGCAAAGATCACCGGGATTCCGGAACGCGAGATCTTCGACGTCATTCTTCAGCGCGAGCGGCTCGGTTCGACCGGGGTGGGCAATGGCATCGCCATCCCGCACGGCAAGCTGAAGGAGCTTTCGCAGATCACCGGCCTCTTCGCGAGGCTTGAAACTCCCGTGGACTTCGAAGCCCTGGACGACCAGCCGGTCGACCTCGTCTTCCTGCTGCTGGCGCCGGAAGGCGCCGGCGCAGATCATCTGAAGGCCCTGTCGCGCATCGCCCGCGTGCTGCGCGATCCGGCCATGGTCGCAAAGCTGCGCGCTTCCGACAGCGAAAGCGCGATCTATGCCTGCCTCAGCGAAGAACACGCGTCGAACGCGGCCTGAGGCTTTCCTAGAGCATTTCCACGTTTCTTCGAATCGTGAAAATGCTCTATCTCTTTGTTTTTACGCAATTCCGAATGCAAAACCGCTACGCACTTTTGCTGGAATTGCTCTCTTCGCATAAAAAAACCGGCGGTTTTGCGACCGCCGGTTTTCTTTGTCCGTAAAAGCCTTCGATCAGGCCTGCGTGGCGTTCGCTTCGCCGGCCGGCGCCTTCGGGCCGCCCTTGGCGACGCCCACCATGGCCGGGCGCAGCACGCGCTCGCCGATGACATAGCCTTCCTGCACGACCTGGACGACCGTGTTGTTGGGAACCTCGGGGTTCGGCACTTCGAACATCGCCTGGTGGAAGTTCGGATCGAATTTTTCGCCGACCGGTTCGAGCTTGCGCACGCCGTGGCGCTCGAGGGCGGCGAGCATCGAGCGCTCGGTCATCTCCACGCCTTCGGCCAGCGTCTTGACGCTGTCGTCGGTTGCCAGCGCATCGGCCGGGATCGCATCCAGCGCGCGGCGCAGGTTGTCCGAGACGGCCAGCATGTCGCGGGCGAAACCGGCGACGGAATAGGACTTTGCGTCCTTCACGTCGCGCTCGGTGCGGCGGCGCAGGTTGTCCATCTCGGCGGCAAGCCGCAGATACCTGTCGCGCAAGTCCGAATTTTCCGTGCGCAACACGTCGAGCGGATCCGGCTCGGACGGGGTGTCGGCCTCGACGGCGGCGTCTGCCGCTGCATCCGCAGCCAGGCTGATATCCACCACGTCGTCAGGTCCGTGTTTCTTGCTCTCGTCGGTCATGACGGTCTCCGAATTGCATGTATCCTGGGTTTGCGCCCGATATCGAGCTTTGAGCCCGAAAAATCAAGGGTTGATGGCCACTTCAGCGCGAAAGCCGCGACATCAGCTGCGCGGTATAGTCCACCATCGGCACGATCCGCGAATAATTGAGCCGGGTCGGGCCGATGACGCCGACGGCGCCGACGATCTTCTCGTCGCTGTCGCGATAGGGCGCGACGATGAGCGAGGAGCCGGACAGCGAGAACAGCTTGTTCTCCGACCCGATGAAGATGCGCACGCCCGGCCCGGTTTCCGCGAGATTCAAGAGTTCGATCAGCCCGTCCTTGCGTTCGAGATCGTCGAACAGCATGCGCAGGCGGTCGATGTCGTCGGCGCCGGCAAGGCCCTCGAGCAGGTTCGCCCGGCCGCGCACGATGAGCCGCGTCGGCTTGCCCGCCTCGAAACCGCCGGACCAGACGGCAAGCCCGCGCTCGACGAGATCCTGCGACAGCTTGTCCAGCTCGCCGCTGATTTCGCCGCGCAGCCGCTCCAGCTGCGAGCGCGCCTCGACCAGCGTGTTGCCGGCGAGATGCGCGTTGAGGAAATTGGCGGCCTCGGTGAGTTGCGAGCCCGTGACGCCGGCCGGCAGCTCGATGATGCGGTTTTCCACCTGGTCGTGATCGCCGACCAGCACGACCAGCGCCTTGGTCGGCTCCAGCCGGATGAACTCGACATGCTTGAGCACGGCGTCGTTCTTGGTGGTGATGACGAGGCCAGCGCCGCGCGACATGCCCGACAGCGCCTGGCTCGCTTCGTTCATCATCGTCTCGACGGCCGTGTGCTTCTGGCCATGAGGACGCACATGGCGCTCGATCGAGGCGCGGTCCTCCGGCGAGATGTTGCCGATCTGCATGAAGGCATCGACGAAGAAGCGCAGGCCAAGCTGCGTCGGCAGACGGCCGGCGCTGATATGCGGCGAATAGATGAGGCCGAGTTCCTCCAGATCGCTCATCACATTGCGCACGGAGGCGGGGGAGAGCGACATGGGCAGAATGCGCGACAGGTTGCGCGAGCCGAGCGGCTCGCCGCTCTCCAGATAGCTCTCCACGATACGGCGGAAGATTTCGCCCGACCGCTCATCGAGCGACGAATGAATATCAGGACCCGGAGACCTCAAAACCATCTTTCATCAGCAACCTTGTTATTCCCTCAGAATATAGTGATTTCGACCGCCAGCGCAAAACGGATTTTCGCGGCGCACCATGCCGAGAAATCGGCGCTAGCGCGGCCGCGCCATTCCCTCCTCCGGCGAACTGGTCTAAAGCACCTTGCACGATATCATGAGACAGGAGTTCGTCATGCGGCCGTCCGGCAGAAAAACCGATCAGATGCGCAAGGTTTCCTTCGAGCGCAACGTTTCCAAACATGCCGAGGGGTCCTGTCTCGTCAAGTTCGGCGATACGCATGTGCTGGTCACGGCAAGCCTTGAGGACAAGACGCCGCCGTGGCTGCGCAACAGCGGCAAGGGCTGGGTGACCGCCGAATACGGCATGCTGCCGCGCGCCACCGGCGACCGCATGAAGCGCGAAGCCGCCAGCGGCAAGCAGGGCGGCCGCACGCAGGAAATCCAGCGCCTGATCGGCCGCTCGCTGCGCGCCATCGTCGATCTCGAAGCGCTCGGCGAACGCCAGATCACGATCGACT